>JAIEBI010000061.1 GCA_029070965.1 Clostridiales bacterium | reverse complement strand
AATTGTGAACAAATTGTTAACAACTTTAAACCACAACGTCAATACCAGAGAGGTAGAAGTATGAACAATCATACGAGTGAAAACAGGGTCAAGATAGGGCGGCGCGTACTGTTGCTGCTTGCGACGGTCATAACCGCGCTGGCGGTAGCCGTCACTTGCGCTCTCACCTTGGATTCGTCCAAAAAGGTGAGTGTAGACAGTGCGGTTTCGACGGAGGTATCCACTTCGGCGAACTACTCTAACATAACGAGCGTTCAAACGTATATCAATAACGGTACGTTTACCAACGGCAACTATATTGATTTTACGTTTGTCAACGGTAGTTACCGTACAATTACACTCCCTCGTGGAACGTGGAAGTTTGAGCTTTGGGGTGCGCGCGGCGGTTACAGCGGCAGCACCAGCGCAAACACCGGCACTGCCAACGGCGGTTACGGCGGCTATGTTGCGGCTCAAATTACACTTACTGCCGATAGAACTTATTACATATATCTCGGCGGTACCGGCGCAGGCGGTACGGGCAGCATCGACGGTGGTTCGTCTTGGCGTTACGGCGGCTATAACGGCGGCGGTAACGGTATAGGTACTGCGGGCTCGGGCGGCGGCGGCGCTACCGACGTAAGAACTACGGCGGGCTCGGCTACGGCCGCGTCCAGCTATAACACGCGCGTACTGGTTGCTGCGGGCGGCGGTGGCGGTAACACCACCAGCTATACGCAGGTACACAACCAAGGCAGCATTTACCAAGGCGGTCATGCCGATTCGTCCAGACACTCGTCCAGCTTCCCCAACGACGAGGGCGGCGGCGGCGGCGGTTATTACGGCGGCACTGTCAGACACGGCGACGACCCCCGAAGCAGCTACAGCGGTTCCAACTACATAGGCGGCGGATTTTCTACCATAAGCAATGGTTTGGGCAATGCAAATTCGTCGGGCAACGGCAGGGCAAGGATAACTGCGATCAGCATTAACCAAGCTCCCGTATCGCAAAACTACAACTATCCTACGGCTAAGTTGCGTTGTAGCAGCGGCGCAGGCATTTCCATTGCCGCTTCCACGCTTGCCAAGGATAACGACTACGCCAATATTTCGGGCGGCAATATCAACAACGTATACTTTACTGCGGGCACGTCGACCAACTACGATACCGCACCCGCAAACAATGCAGGCTTGTATCTCAACTCGGCGTGCACGGTTAATGCCAGCTCGTACATGGATTACAACTGGAGCGGCGGATCGGCAACGGCGAGAACAACGTTAAACATAACCTCAATCAAAAAGCTTCCGCGCGCAGGCGTGGACGGTCAGGCCGACGGCAAGTTTACGCTGTACACCAAGGTGCGCGACAACTTTGGCAGCACCACGTCGCGCGGCGTGGGCGTTGCAACGTTCTACGTTACCGTGACCAACCAAAACCTTACCGTCAAGGGCGCGAGCAACGTTGCCAACAAGTATAAGTTCGGCTCGTCCAATTACACTACGCTTGCCGAAAAGAACGCAAACAACTTTGTCGCAAGCTATACCGACGGAAAAATCTTCAACCCCGCCGGCAAGAATTTGACGACGATATTCATTCCCAAGCCCATTTCGCCGACGGATACCGCGGGCATCACCTTAAACGCTAACGAATTTTTCAGCGACGCCGACACAGCTTACGATAATGTGGCGTTCAAGAGCTATGCGGTAGTCAGCAGTTATACTGCGAATTCGGGCATATCGTACGTAAACGCGTCGGCGTATTACACCGCAACGCTTAACGCCAACAGCTCGTACGCCACCGGTTTGTATCCTTCGATTACGATTAAGCCGACGGGTACCCGTCCCAACGGCGCGCCGTACGTGGTTTTGCAGCTCACGGCGCAGTCCAGCGAGGCGGCGTCCAAGGCGGCTGTGGGCAACACCGTAAGCACGGTATATTTGGTATTCCAAATTTCCAACACCCGTCCGTATTTCGGTTCGACCAACGCGCTTGCCACCAAGCTTGCCGAGCCGTTTGTGCAAGTCGCTCCCGGGGCAACCGCAAGGCTTAACCTGAAAAACTTTATATACGATATGGACGACGGCTCCAACCTTCGCGCAACCTTTGCGCAGGGCACGAACGACCTTAAAGTGCCTACCAACGAGTACATTCAGGTCGATACGTCCAATATTGCCGTGCCGCTTGCTCAAAGCGTTAACGGTACGACCAGTAACTACTATAACAAGACCTCTATTAATACCACAGCAGGCAGTCTATCGTCCGCCACTGGCGAGGGCACTACGCCTACGTATTTCAACAAAGCGTCCATAGCGGCAAACGGCAGCAACGTCGCGTCTACGGCAAACATTACCTACCGCTATGTGGACAGCCAGACCATAGAGTTTATCGGTCGTGCCGCAACACAAAATCAATACAGAACGACGGGCGGCACGTCAAGAGACGCTACAAGAAAAGGACATTTCTACGTAATGGTTCGCGTGGTCGATCCTTCGGACACGGCGGACACCGGCATTTGGTTCCCCATTGCGATAGAAGTAACGTCTCAAGCGCCCACCGAACCTTCGACGTTTGCAAACGTCACGCTCGGATTTAACGGCTTTACCGCAGGAACAGCTACCGTTGCGGGTTCAAAGGGTGAAGGCAACACCGCTTACTTTACCCCGATCAGCTATGTTAACGCGAGCGGGGCATTGCAGGGCATAGGCAAAACCGGTCAGGATTTGGACAATAACGGGCATGCTACGCCGTTCGTGTTGGATCAAGACGGATTTATGTACGGCGCAAACAGCAACGGCACAACCGACACCGTCAATATAGAAAGAGCGCGCGCGCTGAACGACTTTGTGTTTATCAACGGCGGCGCAAGCGCCATATTGGATAACGGCGATAACGAAACAGGCTCGTTCTTTAGCGTAAGTACTGTCAAGCTGTATGCGGCGCGATCGGTATTCAAGATGATACCGGACAATGCGCTTAGCACGTACGGCATTACCAAAGAGAGCGACAGTCTTTGCTCGTTTAACGGTTTGGCAGTTACCGCCAAGCGTTCGACAAACGGGGAGTACTATCAGTTTAGAGTAAACGTAAAGGACACTCACGACAAAACCGCCACAATCAGCATTTGCGTAAAGGTGGAAAACCGCAAATTGGCGCCCCGTCTCGATCCGGCAGGCGGTTCGCAAAAGATAAACGCGATTTCCGCCAATGCGGCAAGCGGAATTACTCCGTACGGCGAATATAAGGAAAACGCAGGTCTCGGCGGAGCCAAAGTAGTCAACTACACGCTCGAGGTCATGGACGAGGTGCAAATCACTCCGTACGACTATGCGTACGATTTTGATATCGATCCCGACGCCAATAAGATTAACAGCGGCAGTACGTTCAACTCCAACCCGAGCGACGCCGGCTTCGGCACCCTTGCGAGCAATACGATATTAAAGAATTACAGCATTGCGCATACCGCCGCTCCCGCGACGAGCGCTTCGCAAAAGACCAAGACCAACGTGCAGGCGCAAAGGCTCGACTTTGCCAATCGCGCGGCAATATCGGCGTACAATGCGCAGTACAGCAACTACATTAACGTCAGCGTAAGCGACAACAGCACTGTTACCGCTGCCAACGGAACCACTACGCGCTACGCTATTCCGTCTATTAAGATTACCGGCGTGTCGCGTACCACCTCGGCAATAGTGCAGTTGCACTTTACCATAACCGACGGTGTGGAAACGGTAGACTGCATGTTCACCGTAACGGTACTCAACGCCGCGCCTACGCTCAATCCCGACCTGAATCCCTATTACAACATTTCGGCATATCCCACTCCTGCGGGTACTACGTCGATTACGCCCAACGTGCGTGACTTTACAGCCGCCGAAATTTCCTACGACAAGGACGGCGATACTCCCACGTTCGACGCCGACAGCGTAAAAATCGTCGCAAAAGAGGGCGATAACTACTATACGCAGTTGTATTACGAGGACGGCGCTTATCACGGCTACGATCGGGAAAATCCCAACGGCAAGACGCCTACCGTCACATTGTCCGAATACGTGTCGGCAATCGTCACCAAGGGCACCGGCGGCGCGGACATTCTCCGGCTGACGGGCTTGTCGTCCACCGAGCTGTTCAACCTTCCCATATACGCGGAATTCCTAATGCGCGACGGGTACAGAGCACAGCCGCAAACGGCTACGTTGCACTTGCTTATAAACGTAGTCAACACCGCACCTATTTTTGTGGGCGACAGCTTGCTCAAAACGGAAGATACCGCGCAAACACAGGAAAAGTACACTTGGCTTATAGGCTACGAGGTAAGCTCGGAAATTTTGCAGCCGCGCTACCTGTTCAACAGCAAGGAGCTGTACGATGGCACACTGCAAACGGGTAACGGCACAGCTATATCCATTCCGGAATCCAACAAGGTGTATTTGTTTGACGAATACGACGCCAAGCAACGCGTAATACTCAATCCTTCGCAATTTAAAGACCGTGCAGGCTTGGTCGAAAAATACGAAAACCGTATATACAACAACGACAAAAGCGCAATAACCGGTTATAAGGACGTCACCTCGGCTGACTTTACTGAAGACGCATACAAAAATGCGGCCGTGCTTTACACGCCTATGTACATCAACGAGGCGGGTAACGACGCTTACGTAGACGTAACGGTTAGGTTCTTCAGAAAGAGCGGTAACGTCTTTACGGAGGTAGAGACAACTGCCGATATCGAGGCTTGCGAATACTGGGCGATAGAAATTAAAGATACGCACCAGCAAGGCACAAGACGCGAAATTCAGTTTGCATTGTCGGTCAAGGACAGTCACCATGGCAAAAACCTGTATACTGCGCCCGACAAAGCGAACGTAAGCGCGACAAAGCATAACTCCGAGCTTAAGGTACTCAATTTCTATTACAATTACAGACAGCCCGGCATACTTGCAATGCACACGTACTACCGCACCGACGGCAACGCCGAATCCAAGGTGCTTATCAAAGAGGCGGCAGACGGTAAACCCGCGCAGTATTTGGTCGACCAAAGCGTTATAACCACAGCCGACTTTGACGACAGCGAAACGGAAGCGAAAGCTGCTTATAATGCGGCGAGTTCTTTGACCGTTGCAGGCGCAGAAACGCGTCAAAATATTTTGGGCTACGTCAAATTTAAGGACGAATTCAAGTACAAATATTTCGAACGCACGTATGAAACCTTGGTTAACAACGTACCGGCAACGGATATTACCTCAAAGCGTTATCCGTCAACCACGTTCAGCTATGATCCCATAGAAATCATGGAGTCCTCTACGGATACTGCTGTTTACGTGCCTATGAGTTATATCGCTTTGCCTAAAGGCGTAGGTAATAATACCGAAACCGACGGAACGCACGTTACGTTCGCTAACGCGGGTGCGGGTTACACGCTTTCGGGCGGCAATGAGCTTTTGGACAAGGATTATGAGACGTGGGGCAATTCCAACGCTAATTTGGCGCTAATTTACAAGAATATGACGTTGTCCGACGGCGTCAACACGTATACTGTTGCGAACAATCCGTATATCGATATCGAATACGTTGCCGGTCCTTCCATCAATTTCGATACCAAATATAAGAATACCGTTAGGTTTAAGCTTACCAATGCGGACGGCAGTTTTGTTCCGGTCCAGGATATAAACTACCGCGAGGATAAATACGGCTTTAAAATTACCAAAAAGGCGGGCGGCAAACGTGCTACCGGCTTGTTAAAGCTCACCATTGCACTTAAAACCATTGACTCTCAAACCGAAACCTCGGTCGAAATGGTCGACGTGGAAATCAACCTGCGCGATTACAGCCCGCAAGTCAAGTATTGGAACTTCAACGAGAATAAAGCGGACACAGCGTCCACCACCAATTACGCCGAGCCTCGCGTCGAAATGACAATCGGCGATACGGGTGCCGACTCTGAAAATAATCCCAATAATTACGTTTCCACTATGACGCTTGTCAATAGGTACAACAGCAACAGGGTATTGGCAGACGCAACCAACGGCGACTATGGCGTAATATTCTACAACGATCCCGACCAAGAGGATACGATGAAGTTCTACTTGCCGTCGGCTACCGGCGCTCTTACCGAAGCGGAGGCCGATCACTTTGTAGGCGGCGCCAATACAACGGCTGTCACCAAGTTCTACGGCGTTGCTACCGCGGATAAGGTGACGGACGTAGAGGGCGAGGGCAACGTAAATCCGTATACTTACAATCCCAACCCCAATTACAGCACCTTCTTTGACGTTTCGCCTGCAAACGGATCGTCCGAATCGTTGCAGTTTATACCCAAAGCCAAGACTCAGCCTAAATTCCCCAGCAATATGACCGCTGAACAAAAGGCTGCGTACTACGCTAAGTATCACTTATTAGAGGACGAGAGCGGCGACGTCTACTATCCGTTCCGTGTGTTGTTCTACGACGAATACAAGGGCTCCGCGTTTACCGAAGGCTTTACGTTTGCGGCAACTATAAGGGTGTATATCAAGAACGACGAAATCAAGGTGAACAGTGCCGCTATGGACAAGGACGCTGCTAACAATTCTATCTATTTCCGTAGCAACAACACCAACTTGCCCGAAGCGTTTAGAAACAAGAACATTTATAAATACACAGTCAATTTGTCTACCAGCTCTACCTACTACGTTGACGTGACTTCGCTGTTAGAGGACGACGACATTATTCTTGCGGGCACCAGCTATGCAACGGCGGCTGATCAAGCGTGGACTGCTTTGGGCGCCGAGCAAAAGTACATCAAAGACTATTTGGTAATGCCCGTTAACGACGACAACAGTACCGATTACGTCGATCTTACCGGTCTTATTTACGGCTCGACCAACGTTGATTTGCCGTTCGATATTTACGTTGGCGGCGCATATTACGACCAGCAAAACAATTACACCGCGTTGCCTCATACCACGCTTATATTCAAAGCGAATTGTGCGTTCAAGGAAACGCGTCAGCTCGGCTACACGTTTGCCGATTCCAACGGCTCGGCGGCACGAATAGTATTTGATTGCTCGTACAGTAACGACGCGCCTACCGCTAATGCCGCCACCTTCGGTGCTACAAACGCGATAGACGTTTCAATGAAGACGGGTGAAACCTTCTATTTGTACGCATCCGATTCCACTCAGTTCTATAAGGACGCGCAAAGCGGCTTTGTGTCGTACACCGAAATTGTTACGCAAAGGAGATTAAAATTCCCGTACTCTTCGGAAACAACGCTTACCGAGCAAAGTGCGGCGCAAATGGCAGCTGCCTTCAAGTTCTTCACGTCCAGATACGGCAGCGAAGCGTACGAAGGCGATTGCCTTGTACTCGCTTCCGACGACGCGCCCACAACGCTACGTATTGTTAAAGCGGATATTCCGAACACTGTCAACGGACTTGTTACTGCCACCCCCGAATTGTCGGCATTGCAAGAGGATTACGGCAACGGACGTTCGGCAGGCTATTTGCGATTGGCCGTTACCGCTTCGGGTGTTGTAAATACCCAAATCACCATAACGCTTATCGACGGCAACGGCGTCAACGTCGAGGTTGCGGTGCGCGTCAACGTTATTTCGTCCGCGCCCACGGCTAAGACCACAGGCTTGCCTACCGGCGTTACGCTCGAAGGCGACAACTACGCTATTTCGCTTGCGTACGGCGAGTCCAAGTCCATTTCCCTCAGTCAGTTGATGCGCGATATCGACAGCGGCGACGTAAACGCGCTTGACGTTTATTCCGATATGGGCGGAAGCAAATTCAACATCGAAAACCCCGGTGAAAACGCTGTCGTAACCGCTGCCGTAACTTCGGACAGTGCGCAAAACAATCGGGTCACCATAACGGCTACCGACTTTATCAACAAGCAGGGCGATCAGCAGCGCGCTACGGTCAGCTTCCGCGTAAAAGACCCGCACGGCGCAGTATCGAGCACCGTCACTATCAAGGTCAAGATTTTGCCTGCCGAGGTAACTACGGTATTGCCTGCCAACACTCCGTTGAATGTAAACGTTATGAGCTACGTGCAGTACATCGACGCGGAAGCCAACAAGGGCGAGCCGCAGGAGATTGCCATAGTCGAAAACGACGGCGCCAAGCTGTTTAAGGACACCGACGTTACCGCACCTTCGGCAACCTACAACGTAGAAGTTTACGTCTTGCTCAAAGAGAATGCCGAAACCGGCGTCATGAACGCCGTTACGTACAACCCCAACGGCAACAACATTCTTTTGTACAGCCGTAGCGGGTCGTCGGAATCCTTTGGAACCGAAGCGGAAGCACGGTATGTGACCAAGTTCTTCAACATCACCGCGTCCGACGACGGCAAATCGTTGCTGTTCGTTCCCACTGCGGCAACCATTCGTTCGGGAACAAACATTTCGTCTATCCCGCTGTACGTTATCGTCAAAAAGCGTTACGACAGCGGCAACACCATGACGGGCAAGGGCGCGCAAATAGCCGTGACGGTAGCCAACTCCAAGCTTGCCGCAACCGAAAGCTCGTCGCTCAATGCGGGCTATCCCATGGTTCAGGGCTCGAGGGACCTTCGCGATTCCGATTTCCTCAGCTTTACCGGATCTAAGGGCGATTCGCTTACGTGGAAGCTGTACGACGTGGATAATATGTACCACGGTTTGTACTACGACTACGATATGCTCAATATGGTAGGCGATTCCGACGGAAAGGAAATAATCAGGTACGTCGACTATTCGTACTCCGTGCCTAACGAAATGGGCAACCTCACCAACAACCCCGTACTCAGCGTAAGCTGCAAGGGCGTTGGCGATAAGCAAGAGCTGACAATCACTATTTTGCGCAACGTCACTACGGGTCAGCCGCCTGCAAACGGTCTTGAAAACAAGCCTACGCAAATAGAGGTATCCATCTATGCAGTCGACGCCGTAAACAACGTTGCGGGCGTCACCAAAAACGACAGGGATAGAGTTACTGTTACCAAGATTATAGTCAACGTTTGCAACGACCGTCCCGAAATTGCCCAAACCGGCAAGGTCACCAAATGCCCGTACTGCGGCAAGACCGAAAACGTGCGCCAAACCAACGAGCGTTCCGCGCTGTGCAGCGATTGCAACAAATCGTTTAAGAGCCTCGATCCCGAAGCTTTGCACTATACCTTGTCGCTCGACGAGGAAATCGGATACATAATGAACGTTACGCTTGCGGCAAACGATAGACCGCTCAACGTTTACCTGTCCGATATCATCGACGACGCCGACATCGATATGGACGCATACGTCATGCTCAACACCGGCAGCGACAACAGCCTTATGGAAAGAGACGGCACCACCGTTAATACGGTGCGCGCGGGCGACGAAAGCGCGTTTAAGGTAGCGTACCAGACGGCTACCAACAAGTACAACGTATCCACACTGTCGTACATAACGTTTACCTGCGTTTCCTATACTCGTGGCGCGGTTGCCGTATGTACCATCAAGTTCCGCGATTCGTATATCGGTGAGGAAACGAGCGTGCTTACAATCCGCCTTACGGTCGGCAACATTGCTCCTACCGTCAAGCAGGGCGCTAAGACCGAGCTTACCGTTATGGGTATTGGCCCGACGGCTACCGAAGCGGAAATGACGACGACATTTGCCGAATTCAACATTCTCGACTTTGTTACCGACGCCAACGGCGACAACTTTGTACCGACATGGGATAGCGAAGGTAATTGCACCCGCACTCCCACGTACATCTACATAGACGACATTATCGTTTACGATCGTTTGGATGATCTGGCGTCCAATCGTCCTCATATGTACGGTCCCAACCTGTTTGGCGAGGAGCCGACAATCAACGAGGAAACGGGCGCGGAGGAACCGACGTACAACTCCGATACGGCATGTATGGTCAACTGGGTAGACGGCGACGCCGCGCACCAAAAGTTCCGTATTCAGCCGTTACAGGGCATTTACGGCACACAAAAGATTACGTTCAAGATTTGGGACAAAGGCTACGAAGACGGCTTGAAGGATAATATTTTGGACGGTATCGAGCTTCGGTTGACGTTGACGATAACGATAGCCAACCCGCTCGACAACGTTCCCGATGTTCTTCCCTCCAAACCCATCGTCTTTGGCGTAACGCGTACTATTCTTGCGCAAGACCTGTTGGGCGAGGAAGACTCCATGGGCTATGATATCTCCGATATTCAAGAGATAGGCAACAACAATTACCTTAAAATTGTTAAGCCCGAGGACGATCCCTCCGGCAACTGGCGTATCTATGCGTCTATGGAAAACGTAAGCACGCAAGTCAAGGTCACGTTCAGCACGGGCGAATTGACGCGCGAGCGCACCCTTCCCATCAACATCGTTGCCAACAACAAACCGCAACTCAAAAACGGCAAGGATTCGTACGTTTACACCACAAGCATGCTTGACACCAAGGACAAAGGTAATCTTACTATCAAGATTAAGCCCTCCGACTGGTTTGAAGATCTTGACGCCGAAGACGTAATTACGTTTATCTCGCCGGTCAAGACCTCGCAGTCCGTCAAGGCCGAAGCGCATCTTGCATACGCCTCCGCGGAGGAAGGTGGACAGCCGTACATCTTGCTTAAATTCCTCCGTCGCGGGCAATCGGTAATTACCGTCAACCTCGTCGACCTTTCGGGTAGAAGCTACTCGTACGACATTACCGTCGAATGTACCGACGCACCCGATTTGAATATGGTGGATAACGTAATGTCGTGGATAGAAGCCAACTGGCTGTGGTTCTGGGTTATCGTCGGCGGCGCGGCGCTGCTTTTGATCCTGCTCATTGTCATAATCGTAGTAGTTGCCAAAAAGCGCAAGATGCGTAGAGAAATCGAAGCCTTGCTCGAATCCGAGACCGAGCTTGAACAAGAGATGATGCGTCTTTCGTCGGGTGTGCAGTACCAGTCGTTCGGCTACTTGCCGCCTACACAGCAAGGCATGGCCAATCCCGGCATGATGCTCGGCGGCGGTGCAACGGCGCCTCAGCAAAACAGCTTGCAGCTCAATGCAGGCATGGGTATGCCGCCTCCGCAGCAGCCTACGATAAATAACATTCCCGGATCGGCGCCCAACCAGCGGCCGCAAACCCCGCCGAGTAACGACGGATTCGATCCCGACAACTTCTAATCAATAACAAAACCCCACCCAGAGCGGTGGGTTTTTGTTATTTAATTAAGAATTAAGAATGCAGAATTAAGAATTATAAATAATGAAAAGGTTTTATTTGATTAATTGTGCGGCTAACGCCTAGACCCCTCGACGTTGCTCGGGGTGATGGGTAGTGTGGGCGTGACTATTAAGAAAAGGCCGCTCTAAATACCCATTATTTCGACCGAAGCGCAGCGGGCGGAGAAATCTAGGCGAACCGCCGCATACATATTCCGTTATTACCACCATTCATTCTTAATTCTTAATTCTGAATTCTGAATTATCAAATGCTTGACATCCAGCGCATAATTTGATAGAATGATTTAGATGGAAACTTACCGCGATAGCAAATTCACAAAGAGAAGTGTATGTGTGTTATACATTTCTCTTTTTTAAAAAAGGGAAGGAGCTTTTATGGACGTTATCGAAGTAAAATTTAATGAGTGGTTGAACCGAGCAAGGGAGCACCGCGCCGAGCTTGAAGCTATGGACGCGGACGACAAAAAGGAAGCGTTTTATAAGGATTTGGAGTTTGGCACGGCGGGCTTGCGCGGAATTTTGGGCGCGGGCACCAATCGGCTTAACGTTTACACCATAGGCGGCGTAACGCAAGGTCTTGCCGACTATTTGACGTCGCGCAAAAACAATGCTACGGTCGCTATCAGCTACGATTCGAGAAATTGTTCCGAGAGGTTTGCACGCCATGCAGCCGCAGTGCTTGCGCAAAACGGCATTAAGGCGTACATAACCGAAACATTACAGCCCACGCCGTATCTTTCGTTTATGGTGCGGCATTACGGTTGCGACGCGGGAATAATGATAACCGCCAGCCACAACCCCGCCAAGTTCAACGGCTACAAGGTTTACGGCCCCGACGGCTGTCAAGTGACCGACGCCGCGGCGGGCGCGATTTTCGAATATATCCAAAAAGTAAATATTTTCGACGTACAAGCTGCGGACTTTGACGGGGCCGTACAAGCGGGCAAAATTGTTTTTGCCGACGTCACGCGCGAGTATTTGGACAGCGTGTACGCGCGGTCGGTGGGAGGAAAGCGTGACATAAACATAGTGTACACGCCGCTCAACGGCACGGGTGCGTATATCGTGCCGCAAATGTTCGGTGAGCGCGGGTTTAAAAACGTTAATATCGTCGGCGAGCAAGCACAGCCCGACGGCGACTTTCCCACAACGCCGTATCCCAATCCCGAAAAAGCGGATGCGTTAAAGCTTGCGTTAGAGCTTGCCAAAAAGACAAACGCCGATATCGTTATAGGCACCGACCCCGACGCGGATAGATTAGGCGCGGCGGTGCGGCAAAGCGACGGCGAATATAGGCTTATCACGGGCAACGAGATAGGCGTACTGCTTATAGATTATATTTTCTCGCACAGTAAGGCATTGCCCAAAAATCCGGTAGTGGTAAAGACAATAGTTACTACCGACCTTGCCGCGCGCGTCGCGGAAAGCTACGGCGCCGAAGTGCGTGAGGTTCTTACCGGCTTTAAGTATATAGGCGAGGTCATCAAAAAGC
This sequence comes from Clostridiales bacterium, assembly GCA_029070965.1. Classification (GTDB taxonomy): domain Bacteria; phylum Bacillota; class Clostridia; order Christensenellales; family Pumilibacteraceae; genus Anaerocaecibacter. Next base: position 57,943 of record JAIEBI010000061.1, on the reverse strand, counting down.
TCGAGCAAGCGGGCGAGGGCGACAGGTTTGTATTCGGGTACGAGGAAAGCTGCGGTTATCTTTCGGGCACGTACGTGCGCGACAAGGATGCCGTGCTTGCGAGTATGCTGTTTGCGGAAATGGCGGCCGACTACAAAGCCGAAGGCAAAACGGTATGCGACGCTTTGGACGGCATTTACGACAAGTACGGCAAATACTATCACCGCACGGTGTCGTTTACCTACGAGGGTATTTCGGGCGCGCAAAAGATGAAGGAAGTGCTTGCTGCAATAAGAAGCAACCCGCTTGAAGCCATTGACGGCTCGCCCGTAGTAAAGGCAATCGACTATATGACGCAAACGGAATTCGACCTGCCTAAATCCAACGTGCTGTCGTTCAAGGCGGAGGACGGGAGTAAGCTCATTATCAGACCGTCGGGTACGGAGCCGCTTATCAAGGTTTATATCACCGCCGCGAGTGGCGGAGAACAGCGCATAGACGCTATATTAAGTCAAGCCAAAAAGTTTATGTAATGCCTGAAAAGGGAGGGGTTATGAATTCGAAAACCGATTTATTGGAATACGTTATGGAAAACGAGGTCAAGTTTGTCAAGCTCACGTTTTGCGACTTGCTCGGCAGACAGCGCAACATTTCCGTACTGTCGTCACAGCTGGAGGACGCGTTTGAAAACGGCGTCGCAATAGACAGCGGCGCGATTACCGGCGTGGGCGGCAAGGATTTAAAGATAATACCCGTCGGATCGCTTTTGTCCATGCTGCCGTGGCGTCCTCATGCGGGCAGGGTTGTCAGCGTGTTTTGCCGCATAGCCAATCCCGACGGCACGCCGTACGTTTGCGACCCTATGGCGCTGTTGCAAAACGAGGTGGACAAGTTGGCCAAGCTCGGATATCAAGCCAAGGTGGCAACCGAATGCGAGTTTTACGTATTCAAGGACGACGTAGGCAACAACCTTGTGCCGTTTGACAACGCTGACTACTGCGCGTGCGCGCCCTTTGATAAGTGCGAAAATTTACGGCGCGACGTTATTGTGAGCTTGGAAGACATGGGGCTTAAACCCATATCGTCCCATCATGAGCGCGGTTGGGGACAAAACGAAGTGGACTTTGAAAGCGCCGATCCCACGTCGGCGGCACGCAACTTTATCATGTTCAAGACGGCGGTAAAGAACGTGTGCGCGATAAACGGCACTTACGCGTCGTTTATGCCGCGCCCCGTCGGCAGTCAACCCGGGAGCGGACTGCATTTGACGATAACGCTAAACGGCAAAAATTCGGAAGCTGCGTCCAAGGCGTTTGCCGAGGGCGTACTCAAACGCTACCGCGAAATATCGTGCTTTGCCAACCCCACGCAAAACAGCTATCGCCGCTTGCGTTCGGGCTTCCAAATCTCGTACAGCGCCGACCGCGGCTCGGCAATGCGCATTTTCGACAATAACGATATTATGCTACGTACGCCCGACTCCACTTGCAATATCTTTACCGTGCTTGCGCTCATATTCGCGGCGGGCAGAGAGGGCATAGAAAACAAATACACTTTGCGCAAGGAGCGTGAGTACACCGACTGCTTGTTCAGCTCCATAGACAGGTCGTTGGACTTTGCGGAAAAGAGCGAATGGCTGCGCAAGTATATTCCGGGAGTGTTCGACGACGTTTTGGGCTCGATCAAGCGTAGAGCGGTCGCCGAGCAGGCGTTAAAGACGGACTGGGAACTCTTTGAATTCCATGCGGATATATAATTCAAATTAAACAATATAAAGCTTAAATAACTTAAAACTTATAAGGAGGCATTTTGGACGCACTTATAGTCGCAAGCACACCTGCCCGCCAACACGCGTTGACGGACGTGTTACACCACGAAAAGATTAATTGCGTGGTTTGTTCGACTGCCGCGGAAGCGCGGCGTGCGTCGCTTTGCCGTCCTTTTGATTTGTTTGTAATTTACAGCGGGCTTATCGACGAGCAGGGCAACGAGCTTGCCATTGCAATAGCCGACGCCAACGACTGTGGCGGCATTTATATAGGCAACAGCATAAGCACTGAGCAAATAGAAGCCGAGCTCAATTCTTGCGGCATAATAACGATGGCTTTGCCAGTAACCAAGACCGAGCTTTTGGAGGCGGTGCGGTTAATCCTTGTATCCAACGCGCGCGTGAGGTTGTTAAAGGCAAAAAACGAGGAGCTTGCGTCCAAGTTAGAGGACGTAAAGTACGTAACGCGTGCCAAAATCGCGCTTATGCGCACGCTCGGCTACACCGAAGAGCAAGCGCACAAGTATATTGAAAAACGCGCAATGGAAATGCGCGCAACCCGCCGCAAGGTGGCAATGGAAATACTCAGTCTTTACGAAACAAACTGACGCGTTTTCGCCGCTCGCACTCGATAAACATCAGAGGTAAAAATGGATAGATACTTGATTATGAAAGACGGCACGGTGTATACCGGCACGGCGATAGGCGCCGACGGCACCGTAATAGGCGAAGCGGTGTTCACGACCGCAATGTGCGGCTACCTGCTTTCTATAACCGACCCCAGCTATTACGGTCAAATAATAGCGCAAACCTTTCCGATGATAGGCAACTATGGCGCGATAGAAGCCGACGCCGAAAGCGACAAGCCGTACCTTACCGGCTATGTCGTGCGCGAGCTGTGCGAGGCGGGCAGCAATTTTCGCAAGGAGAGCGAGCTTAACGAATACCTCAAAAAGAACAATATCGTCGGTATTGCCGGCGTCGATACGCGCGCGCTTACGCGCAAGATACGCAGTCAGGGCGTTATGAACGCTATGATAACGGACAGCATTAAGGACCTTCCTCAAAAGCTTGCCATACTTCGTAAATACAAGGTAAAGTCCGCCGTCGAACAAACCTCGTGCGCAGCCGCAACCGAAATCAACCCGATAGACGACGCGCACAAGTACCGCGTGGTGCTGTACGATTTTGGCGCAAAAAAGAACATCGAGCGCATGCTTATAAAGCACGGTTGTTCCGTAGTGCGCGTGCCGTACAATACTACCGCCGAGCAAGCTTTGGCGTATAAACCCGACGGCATAATGCTGTCTAATGGCGGCGGAGACCCCGCGGACAACGTCGGCGTTATAGAGGAACTTAAAAAACTTAATACATACAAAATACCGACATTTGGCATATGCTTGGGACACCAGTTGCTTGCACTAAGCTACGGAGCCACTACTACAAAGCTCAAATACGGCCACCGTGGCACGAACCAGCCCGTCAAGGACTTGGTAAGCGGCAGGACGTACGTCACCAGTCAGAACCACGGCTACGCCGTCAAGGCGGGCAGTGTGAACAATGAAATAGCCGAGGTGCGTATGATAAACGCCAACGACAAAACGGTGGAGGGCATCGACTACAAGTGCGCTCCTGCGTTTTCCGTGCAGTTTCATCCCGAAGCGTGCGGCGGTCCCAAGGACACCGAATTCCTGTTCGAGCGCTTTGTCAAGATGATGGAGGATAACCATGCCGAGAGATAAAAGTATTAAAAAGGTTCTCGTAATCGGTTCGGGGCCTATAACGATAGGGCAAGCGGCGGAGTTCGACTATGCGGGTACGCAGGCGTGCCGCACGCTCAAAAGCCGCAAGATAGAGGTTGTGCTTGTCAATTCCAACCCCGCGACGATAATGACCGACAAGGCAATGGCGGACGCTATTTACATAGAGCCGCTTACCATACCCACCTTGGAGCGCATTATCCTCAAAGAAAAGCCGGATAGTATTCTCCCCGGGCTTGGCGGGCAGACGGGACTCACACTGTCTATGGAGCTTGCCAAATCGGGATTTTTGTGCGAGCACGGTGTGCGCTTACTCGGCGTCAAGCCGGACACTATCGACCGTGCCGAGGATAGAGAGCTGTTCAAGCAGTCGATGCTGGAAATAAACCAGCCGTGCGTTCCGTCCGACGTCGTTACCGACGTTGACGCGGCGGTCGCTTTTGCCAATTCGATTGGCTATCCCGTTATAGTTCGTCCCGCATTCACTCTCGGCGGCGCTGGCGGCGGCATTGCCGAAAACGAAAAGGAATTGCGCGAGATAGCGCGCGGCGGCTTGGAGCTTTCGCCTATACACCAAACGCTTATCGAAAAGAGCATTTACGGCTGGAAGGAAATTGAGTTCGAGGTTATGCGCGACCGTATTGGCAACGTAATTACCGTTTGCTCGATGGAAAACTTCGACCCCGTAGGCATACACACCGGCGACAGCATAGTGGTTGCGCCCACAATGACTTTGTCCGACAAGGACTATCAAATGCTGCGTACCGCTGCGCTCGACATTATTACGCATTTGCAAATAGAGGGCGGGTGCAACTGTCAATTTGCGCTCAATCCCGAGTCAAGCGAATATGCCGTTATAGAGGTCAACCCCAGAGTGTCGCGTTCGTCCGCGCTCGCGTCCAAGGCGACGGGATATCCCATTGCCAAGGTAGCTACGCTCATTGCGCTCGGCTATACTCTCGACGAAATACAAAACGCCGTTACGGGCAAGACATGTGCTTGTTTCGAGCCTGCTATTGACTACTGCGTTGTCAAGCTGCCCAAGTGGCCGTTCGACAAGTTCGTGTACGCCAAGCGCACGTTAGGCACGCAAATGAAGGCGACGGGCGAGGTTATGGCTATTGCGCCGTGCTTCGAGGCGGGACTGTTAAAGGCTGTGCGCGGCGCGATAGGGCAAACAACGCTCAATAACACGCACTATGCTCAAATGACCGACGAGCAAATTTTGAATAAGCTCATGCCCGCTACCGACTACCGCCTGTTTATAATTTACGAGGCGTTAAAGCGCGGTATAGGCGTAGATAAAATTTCCGAAATAACCAAGATCGACAAGTGGTTTTTGTGCAAACTGCAAAACCTTGTCGACTTTGAGTGCGATATTGCGAATAGACAAATAACCAAAAAGGAATATATGCTGGGCAAGCGTTTGGGCTATCCCGACAGCGCGCTCAAAGAAATATGCGGCAACGACCTTCCCATGCACCGCCGCGCTGTGTTCAAAACGGTGGATACATGCGCCGCCGAGTTCAAGGCGGAAACGCCGTATTTCTATTCCACCTACGACGACGAAAACGAGGCCAAGGAATTTATAGAGGAGCGCAATACCGGCCGTAAGCGCGTTATAGTCTTTGGCTCGGGACCTATCCGCATAGGACAGGGCATAGAATTCGACTACGCGTCCGTACACTGCGTGTGGGAGCTTAAAGAGCTCGGTTACGACGTCGCCATAGTCAACAACAATCCCGAAACGGTGTCCACCGATTTCGACACGGCGGACAGGCTGTACTTCGAGCCGCTCACCGACGAGGACGTGGACAACGTTATATCGACAGAACGCCCGTACGGCGTGGTGGTGGCGTTCGGTGGACAAACGGCTATCAAGCTGACAAAGCATTTATCAGAAATGGGAGTGCGAATTTTGGGCACGCCCGCCGACTCCATTGACGCGGCGGAGGACAGGGAGCGGTTTGACGCATTGCTCGAACAGCTCGGCATAGCGCGCCCGCAAGGTCACACCGTCAAGACCACAGAGCAAGCGCTCAAAGCGGGCAATGCGCTCGGTTATCCCGTGCTTTTGCGCCCGTCATATGTTTTGGGCGGGCAAAACATGATAATAGCCTTTTCGGACGACGACGTAAAGGAATACATGAAAATAATCCTCGACGGCAATCCCGACAACGTAGTGCTTATAGACAAGTACGTTATGGGCACGGAAATCGAGGTTGACGCCATTTGCGACGGCGAGGATATCCTTATCCCGGGAATAATGGAGCATATAGAGCGGGCGGGCATACACAGCGGCGATTCGATAGCCGTGTACCCGTCGCAAAATATATCGGACAAGAACAAGGAAGAGATTATCGATTATACGCGCAAGCTCGCAACGGCGCTCAACACCAAAGGGCTTGTCAACATTCAGTACATAATAAGCGACGGAAAGATTTACGTAATAGAGGTCAACCCGCGTTCTTCGCGCACCATACCGTACATATCCAAGGTTACGGGCGTGCCTATGATAAAGCTTGCCACCGAGTGTATGGTCGGCAAAAAGCTCAAAAAGCTTGGCTACGGCACGGGGCTTTATCCGTCTGCGCCGTACGTTGCCGTTAAGGTACCCATCTTCTCGTTTGAAAAACTGACCGACCTCGACACGCACTTAGGCCCCGAAATGAAATCGACGGGCGAGGTGCTCGGCATAGGCAAAACGCTGGACGAAGCCCTGTACAAGGGGTTAGTCGCGGCGGGCTACAAAATGAAGCGGCGTGGCGGCATACTTATGACTGTACGCGATTCGGACAAGGCGGAAATCGTAGGCGTCGCCAAAAACTATTACGAGCTTGGATTTGATTTGTACGCCACGGCGGGCACGGCGGATGTTATACGTCGTTCGGGAATGAGCGTGACGGTTGTAGACAAGCTTTCCGAAGCGCCGCGCGAAAACACTATGTCGCTGTTAAATTCGGGCAAGATTGATTATCTTGTTTCCACCTCCACGCGCGGCAGGATTCCCACGCACGACGACGTGCGTTTGCGGCGTAGATCGGTTGCGCGCGGTATACCGTGCCTTACGGCTATCGACACGGCAAACGCCTTGGCGCGCGCGTTAAAGAGCCGTTACAGTCAGTACAACACCGAGCTTGTGGACATAAACGATATGCGCACAGAGCGCCAGCGGTTGCATTTTGTCAAGATGCACGGCTGCGGCAACGATTATATTTACGTGGATTGCCTGACCAAACCGATAAACAACATGGAATCGGTTGCCGTCAATCTTTCGGACAGGCATTTCAGCGTGGGCGGGGACGGCGTTATATTTATCTATCCGTCCGAAACATGCGACGCAAAAATGCGCATGTTCAACTCCGACGGCTCGGAGGGCAAAATGTGCGGCAACGGCATACGTTGCGTGGGCAAGTACCTTTACGACAACGGCAAGACCGACAAGCTGGATATAACGGTTGATACGCTGTCCGGCGTGAAAAAGTTAAAGCTGTTCGCACGCGACGGCAAGGTAAATTCGGTCAAGGTCGATATGGGTGCGGTTAAGCTCAATCCCAAAGCAGTGCCCGTGCGCCTTGCGGGCGACAAGATTATAGATAGGGAAATAGATACGCCGCTCGGCAAGTTTAATATTACGTGCACCTCAATGGGCAATCCGCACTGTACGTTGATTGTGCCGGACGTGCAAAACTGCGACGTACAGGGTATAGGTATTGCAATCGGGCAAAACACGTCGTTGTTCCCCGAGGGCGTCAACGTCGGATTTATGCAGATAATAGACAGGACGCACTTAAAGCTACGCGTGTACGAGCGCGGCACGGGCGAAACAATGGCGTGCGGCAGCGGCGCGTGCGCGGCGGCGGTTGCGGCTGTGCTCAACGGCAGGTGCGACAAGGATACCGACATATCGGTACGCCTCCCCGGCGGCGAGCTTATTATTCGCTATACCGACGAAGCGGTGTACCTTACCGGCGAGGCATGCGAGGTTTTCCGCGGCACTGTGCGGCTGTAAAAAATAGAATTAATCGGGTAATCGGCGATTAATTGTTGCACAGCGTTCGCATTTGCGGTATAATGTAATTTGTAAATACAATCGGAGTAAGCAATGGAAAAGTATATTTTTGTTACGGGCGGCGTGGTGTCCGGACTGGGAAAGGGTATAACGGCGGCAAGTCTTGGATTGATACTCAAATCCAAGGGGTTAAAGGTTATTGCGCAAAAGCTCGACCCTTATATCAACGTTGACCCGGGGACTATGAGTCCGTTTCAGCACGGCGAGGTTTTCGTAACGGAGGACGGCGCGGAAACCGACCTCGACCTCGGGCATTACGAGCGGTTTATAGACGAAAATCTTAACAAGTTTTCCAATCTCACCACGGGCAAGGTTTACAGCACGGTGTTGCAAAACGAGCGCGACGGCGTGTACAACGGCGAAACAGTTCAGGTAATTCCGCACATAACCAACCAAATAAAGAAGTTTATTTATTCGGTCGGCAAAAAGATTGACGCGGACGTCGTGATAACCGAAATCGGCGGCACGGTTGGCGATATCGAAAGTCTTCCTTTTATCGAGGCCATTCGGCAGGTGAGCAACGACGTCGGCAGGGAAAACTGCTTGTTTGTTCACGTAACGCTTGCGCCCACGCTTACCTCGAGCGGCGAGGTCAAAACCAAGCCCACGCAGCATTCCGTCAAAACGTTGCGTTCGCTCGGTATTTCGCCAAATATCGTAGTGCTGCGCACGAGTCAGCCGATAGACAAAAAGCTCAAAGAGCGGCTTGCGCTGTCATGTAACGTCGAGCCCGATTGCGTAATAGAAAACCGCGACGCCGACCTGTTGTACGAAGTGCCGTTGCAGCTATTGGACAGCGGCATAGGCGATATAGTAACGCGCGAGCTCAATCTTCCCGATACAGCGCCGAAGCTTGACGAATGGCGGGCAATGGTGGAGATGGCAAAGGCGCGCAATGGCTCCGTTACGATTATGCTTGTCGGCAAGTACGTGCAAATGTACGACGCGTATTTATCGGTAGCGGAAGCGCTGACGCACGCAGGAATACACAACGGAGTAAAAATCGACCTTAAATGGGTGGACGCCGAAAAGCTTACCGACATCACGGTAGCCTACTATCTTGACGGTGCGGACGGCATAATCGTCCCCGGTGGGTTTGGCGACCGCGGCATAGAAGGAATGATAATGGCAGCCAAATACTGCCGCGAGAACAACAAGCCGTATTTCGGCATATGTTTGGGTATGCAAATAGCGGTTATAGAGTACGCGCGCAACGTTCTCGGGCTTGCCGACGCGTCCTCGCGCGAGTTCGATCCTGCGTCGCAGCACAAGGTCATAGACATTATGGAGGACCAAATCGGTTGCGAAAACACGGGCGGCACAATGCGATTGGGCGCGTACGAATGCGTTATACAGCCTAACACAAAGCTGGAAAAGTGTTACGGCATCGGCGTGCAATCGGTAATGGAACGGCACCGCCACAGATACGAGTTCAGCAACGCAATGCGCGAGCAAATGCAAAACGCGGGGCTTACGCTGTGCGGCATATCGCCCGACGGCAACCTTGTGGAAGCGGTGGAAATCACAAACAATCTTTTCTACTTGGGCGTGCAGTATCATCCCGAATTCAAATCCCGTCCGGCCAAGCCTCAGCCTATTTTCCGCGAGTTTATTGCATCTGCAAAAACGTACAAGGCTAATCGCAAATAAAGAGGGAAAAAATGAAACTCAACAAGAATTTTAAAAACCTGAAAGAGAATTATTTGTTCGCCGAGGTGTCGCGGCGTGTGCAAAAGTACAACGCCGATTTTCCTAATTCCGACGTGATAAGTCTCGGAATAGGGGACGTAACGCTTCCGTTGTCGTCCAAGGCTGTGGACGCGTGCAAGGCGGCGGGCATGGATTTAAGCACCAGCGCGGGATTTCGCGGCTACGGTCCGTACGACGGCTATCCGTTTTTAAAGAACGCCATAGTTGATTACTACAAAATGCGCAAGGTCAGCATAAATGCCGACGAGGTGTTTGTTACCGACGGCGCAAAAAACGGCATAGGTAATTTTTTGGACCTGTTCGACGAGGACAACGTAGTGCTTATACCCGATCCCGTGTATCCCGCGTACGTGGACGCAAACGTGCTGGACGGGCGCAAAATAGTGTATTGCGACGCGACGCGCGAAAACGGTTTTTTGGCAATGCCGCCCAAAAAGGTCAAGGCGGATATCATATATTTGTGTTCGCCCAACAACCCGACGGGCGCGGCGTACACCGTGGAGCAGTTAAAGGCGTGGGTTGACTACGCTTTGGAAAACAAGGCGGTCATACTTTACGACGCAGCTTACGAAGCGTACATAGAGGGTAACGGCATAGCTCGGTCTATATTCGAGGTAGTGGGCGCACGCGATTGCGCGGTGGAGTTTTGCTCGTTCTCAAAGATGGCGGGCTTTACGGGCGTTCGGTGCGGCTGGACGGTTATACCTATGAGCTCGCCGCTCAACCGTATGTGGTTACACCGTCAGGCTATCAAGTTCAACGGCACGTCGTACGTTGTTCAGCGAATGGGCGAGAGCATGCTTCGCGGCGGGTACGAGGACTGCAAGCATATGGTAGCAACCTACAAGAGCAATGCCAAAATAATTACGAGAAAGTTCGACGAGCTTAAAATAGAATATACCGGCGGCAAAAACGCGCCGTATATATGGTTTTACTGCGGAATTGACTCGTGGGAGTTCTTTGACTATCTTTTAAAGAAGGCGCGGCTTGTTTGCACCCCAGGCAGTGGGTTCGGCAAAAACGGCGACGGCTGGATAAGGCTTACTTCGTTCAACACCAAGGAGCGCACCGAGGAAGCGGTAAGGCGGTTCGAGGTGTTCTGGAAGGAGTTTGTCGAGGTCAGGGATAAGCTCACGTTTAAAATCGTCAAGTAGAAACACAATAAAAATAATCAGTGAAAATTACGATCAAAATCCCCAAAAGCCGCATAACCGCGCCCATCGATTTCGGCACGGTTATGTCCGCGCACTGCGCGGGCGGCGTTAAGCTGTCGTACACCGAATACGATTTTATTCAGGTAAGCGGCAAGATTGTAATGTTCGACGGATACTCCGACGCGCATACTTATGCGCCGTTCAGCGTGGAATGCGGACTTATCGCATTCCCGTTTTTTTGCGGTTGCATGACCGATGGCGGCGAACGCGTGGCGTACGCGGGGCTCAGGTTCAATGAGGAAAAGGCTACCGAATGGAGGCCGCTTATTAGCAATGAAGCGCTGATAACGCTTGCAACGCAGGTTGGCGCGGGCGGTATAGCCATTCCGTCGGGCGTGTGCTGTTTTGCGGACGAGCAGGGGTATAAAAAGTACAGCGCGCACATAAAGGACGAGGTGCCGCCGCTTGCGGGGCTTATTGTGCTGGACGGACAAACTCATGCCGAAATAGAATTATACGGCAGTCGTTACGCGGTGTTTTCCACCGGCTGGGGAGACGGCAAATATAATTGCTATGCGGGTATGACGGCGGACGGCAAGGTAACTGCGATAATAGCCGATTTCGGAATGATCGACTACGGCAAAGCGGACGACACGCTAACCGAGATTGAGGTAGAAGCGCACGGCGGCGATGCGTACGTTTACGACCCCAACAAGACGGACGAGCAAAACAATATTGCCCGCCAAACAATGATAATAGAAAATTCGACCGACGCGGCACAACGTCTTCGCGCATACTCACGGCGCGGGTATGCGTACCACTGTATCGGCGATATCGACCGAGCGCTCGGCGATTATTTGGCGGCTGTGGAACAAGCCAAGGCTGTTACCGACATAGGCGAGCTGTCAAGAGCATGGTCGGTGTACGATAACGCCGCCGAAATATTTTGCGCGCGCAGCGATTATCAATCGGCTATCAAGCTGATGACCGAAGCGCTGAAAGAAAAAGACGCGTTTTATGCCGGTCCGTACGTGCGGCTTATAGACTTGTACTTGCTTGTCAAGCAAGCGGACAAGGCTTTGGAGATTGCCACGCAAATGCGCAAGCTCCGTCCAGACGATCCCGTGGCGCATGTCAAGTACGCCGAATGCTCTGTGGCGGTAATGGATTTTTCCGCTGCGGCTGCGGCATACAACGTGCTGTCGACCCGATTCGGACTGTACGAAAACTTGTTTGACGAAGCGTCGTGTTATATCGAGCTTGGCGATTACGAAAGAGCTGTCGCGGCGCTCAACGCACATCCCGCAAAGGAGCATTACGAGCAGTATTGGTACTACCTTGCGCATATCGAATATAATTCGCACAGGCTTTGGCAGGCTCGGCAGTTTGCGGAAAAGTCACGCGAGCTGGACAATGCGTACCTACCCGCGTTGTTGTTGCTGATAGAAATCGAATCGCTGCTCAACGAATATTACGCCGTCGCGCGTTATGCCGAGGAATACAAAAAGCTCCGTCCCGATAACGAGTACGGTTACAGCGTTTGCGCGGAAGCGCACTTGATGCTCGGCAATTTTTCGGAATGCGCTCGCAACTACTACCATATATACCAAGCGATTAAAAGCGACGACAAATACGCCGCGCTTGTTGCCGTAGTCGGCACAAAGGCGTCGTCCAAGCGCAGTATCGGACTGCTGAAAAAGTTAAAGCGCAAAAAAAGCGCATATTACAGCGGCGCACGGTACGGTATGTATATAACCAAGTCTCGCGCCCGCAACGTGGCGCTGGAACGCGACGTGTACAAGCTGGGATCGGATGACGACTTTTTGCTAACGCTTGCGGTGTTCTTGTACAAAATAGACGACGTAGTGCACTCTATGCGTGTTTTGGACACGTTGTACAAGGACGATAATTTACCCTATGAAGCGGTTGCGCAGCATATCCGCGCGGCGGAAAGAATAGGGGACAAAAAGCACTTTTTGTCGTTCTTGGAATATTATTTAAACAACTTTATAAGCCCCGCCGCAACAATGGCCGAGCGCGCAATAGTTGCCGAAAGCTTTATAGTCAATTCTTCCCACCGCTCGTGGATAAGAGAAATCCGCAAATAAAACAAAAAGCCGCAACATCGATTGCGGCTTTCGTATAAATACACTGCATAAAAAAATCCCGCCTGTGCCGCAGATATAGCCGAATTCAAACCCGCCTAATGGCAGGTGGGTTGGCTGATGCCGTCGTCTGTCTTCCCCTGCTTACTTGCGTAAAATTACTGAGGCCTGACATAATACAAGCATACTCCGCCATCCCTTTTAGTAGTTGAGGTTATAAATTAGGCGTCATCTCGTACACCGCAGGATGTACTTATAGTATATACGAGCTGTGCGCTAATATCAATGGTAAAAGAAAAATTTTCCCAAGAATATTTTTGAAAAACCTATTGACAACAGCGATATTTTATGCTAATGCGCCCGTAAAAGGCGGGGATAATAGATTACAGCTTATCGGTAATCAACACGCCGATAGCGCGGGGAATGGCTTGCGCGTCGGGCTTACTGCCGCTGTTGCGAAAATCAAAGCAATCGGCAAAGGCGCGCATTTCACTTTCGGTGCGTTTAAGGTCGCGCCTTATTCCTGCGGTCAAATCGGACAAATATTCTTTTACGCTTTTGCCCGCGTACGCCGCCGCGTCGTACAGCTTTGCCGCGTGTTTCAGACAATGGTGTGCGGACTTAAACAGCTCGGGGAATTCGCGCTCGTTCAAGTACATAGCCGCTATCGTCATGTAGTACCTATCCATAGGCTCGGCAAGTGCATTGCAAATAACGCAACCGCGGTGGTCTTCTATCAAAGCCGCCGTTTTTTTTGCCGATTTTTTGTCGGTAGGCGCTTTGCTTAGCAGCTTTGCCAATTCGGCGGCACGCGTTTCCAGCTGCAACGCAAGACCAAGCTTGTTTTGTCCCGCGTACATTTGGCGTATGTGGTCGGGGCAAAATCCTATGCGGTTAGACGCCGAACGGAAATCGGGATCCATAACGTTTTCGGCAAGGTATTGGCCGACAACTCTCTTTTCGCGGTCATTGAATATTGCGCACAACGGACAGCCGTTATGCGCTTTGTACGCGTCCCAAATGGGCAGTGTCTGGATTTGGTATTGCATATATTCCCCGATAGTAAAATATAGTATTACGAGTAATCGTAACTATTACTTCGTAAATTATAGCACAATTCGCGCAAAAAGGCAAGGGTATGAGATACAGTGAAAACGACGCGTACATAATACAGCGCGGTGGGCGCAAGAGCTCAAACCGCAGGCGTGGCGGCGCAAGGAAATCGGCGGGCATTCTCATTTCCGTGCTGTTGCTTTTAACCGCCGCTATATGCTTGCTTGTCGTGTTTTTGCCGCGCGTGGGCGGCAGCAAAAGCGTGGGTGCGTCCGCGTCGACGGCTATCGGCGGCAAAACGTACTACTTTTTATGCACTGCGGAAACGGAGGATAGAACGCAATGCGCGGTTGCCGCAAAAAGCGCTATGGACCGCGGCGGCGCCGGCTACGTATACAACGACGGCAAGTACAAAATAGTCGCCGCGGTGTACAATAAGGAGTCGGACGTAAAAACGCTGGTAACTGTAAACGCCGATTCGTTTTACTTTTCGCTTAATTTACATGGCGGCAATTACGCAAGCGGGGACAAGGCGGTAATCGAATACCTGACGGGCGAATGGTTTTCCGTTGTGTCTGCTGCGTCAACCGAGCTGGACAGGGGTAACATAACGGAGTCCGCTGCCGAGTACGCCGTATCAAGCGCGGTTGGCAAGCTGCGCGGTTTAGCGGAAAACGCCAAGTCAACCAAGCTGAAATCGGCTGTTTTATCGTGCGAATACAATCCGCCGCAATCGCAAACGGTGCTGTCGTATATTAGGTACGTAAACGTGCAGTTTGTGGTTAGTGTTATTTCGGCGTTGTCTTAATTTTGTATAGATGAGCGTAACGCTTGATATTGCGCCGTGCTTGTGGTACAATATTTACAAGAGGAAAAATCAATGTACAAGATACTCGAAAAGCAACAACTCAATCCCACCGTAACGCGCATGGTAATAGACGCGCCGCGCGTCGCCAAAAAGGCGAAGGCGGGAATGTTTATCATTCTGCGCGTGGACGAGGAAGGCGAGCGCATTCCGCTCACCATTGCCGACTACGACGGCGACAAAGGCACTGTGACGATAATTTTCCAAATAGTCGGCGGGACTACGCACAAGCTCAACAGGCTTAATGCCGGCGATAGCATTTGCGATTTTGTGGGACCGCTTGGCAATCCCACCGAGCTTGACGGACTTAAAAAAGTGGCGGTTATCGGCGGCGGCGTGGGCTGTGCAATAGCGTACCCCACGGCAAAGGCGTTGCACAATAACGGCGCGACAGTGCATTCGGTAATCGGTTTCCGCAACAAGGATTTAGTTATATTGCGTGACGAGTTTGACAAAGTTTCCGACAAGCTTGTGCTTATGAGCGACGACGGCTCGGCGGGAGAGAAGGGACTTGTCACCGACGCGCTCAAAACGCTTATAGAGCAAGGCAACGAGTACGACGAGGTTATAGCAATCGGACCGCTTGTCATGATGAAATTTGTGTGCAAGCTGACCGAGCAGTACGGCATAAAGACAGTCGTGTCTATGAACCCCATTATGATAGACGGCACTGGCATGTGCGGCGGGTGCAGGCTTACCGTCGGCGGGGAAATGAAATTTGCGTGCGTGGACGGGCCTGACTTCGACGGTCATAAAGTGGACTTTGACGAGGCTATCGAGCGCGGCAAAATGTATGCCGAATTCGAGCGGCATGCGTACGATAAAGCTTGCAACTTGTTTAAAGCGGGGAAATAATCGATATGGCTAACTTATCCAAACAAAAGAACAAAATGCCTGTGCAGAACCCCAAAGTACGCGCAAGAAACTTTGACGAGGTGGCATTGGGTTATACCGAGCAGCAAGCGTGCGACGAGGCCGAGCGCTGTTTAAACTGCAAAAATAAGCCCTGCCAAAGCGGTTGTCCCGTCGGCATAGATATTCCCGCGTTTATCCAAAAAATCAAGGACGGCGACTACGAGGGCGCGTACCAAGTTATAGCCAAGTCCAGTTCGCTTGCCGCCGTGTGCGGCAGGGTATGCCCGCAGGAAACGCAGTGCGAAAGCAAGTGCGTGCGCGGCAAAAACGGCGAACCCGTTGCAATCGGCAGGCTGGAACGGTTTGTAGCAGACTACCACAACGCTCATAAATCGGCCAGCGTGAACAAGCCCCGAAGCAACGGTCACAAGGTTGCGGTTGTCGGTTCGGGCCCCGCAGGACTTTCGTGTGCGGGCGAGCTCAGTTCGCGCGGGTACGAGGTTACGGTGTTCGAGGCATTACATACCGCGGGCGGTGTGCTGGTGTACGGCATACCCGAATTCCGCTTGCCCAAAAAGATAGTGGCGGACGAGATAGAAAACTTAAAGGCTCGCGGCGTTAAATTCGAGGTCAACACCGTAATAGGCAGAACGCTGCTTGTCGACGAGCTGTTCGACGACGGCTACGAGGCGATGTTTATAGGCAGCGGCGCGGGACTGCCCAACTTTATGAAGATAAAGGGCGAGGACTTAAAGGGCGTGTATTCCGCCAACGAGTTTCTTACCCGCGTCAATCTTATGAAGGCGTACAGGAGCGATTCCGACACGCCCATAAAGCACAGCAAGGCGGTTGCGGTAGTGGGCGGCGGCAACGTTGCTATGGACGCCACGCGCTGCGCACTGCGGCTGGGCGCCGAGCGCGTGGTGCTTGTATACCGTCGCAGCGAGGCGGAGCTGCCTGCGCGCAAAGAAGAGGTTGAGCACGCCAAAGAGGAGGGCGTCGAGTTTATGATGCTTACCGCGCCTGTGGAGGTACTGGGCGACGAGCATAAAAACGTGCGCGCATTGTTGTGCCAAAAAATGGAATTGGGCGAGCCCGACGCGTCGGGTAGGCGTAGGCCGGTGCCCATACCTAACAGCGAATTCGAGTTGGAGGTGGACACCGTTATTGCCGCAATCGGCACAAGTCCAAATCCGCTTATCAAGAACACCACGGCGGGCATAGACGTGCAAAAGTGGGGCGGCATAATAACCGACGAAAACGGCAAAACCACCCGCGACATGGTGTACGCGGGCGGCGACGCGGTTACGGGCGCGGCAACGGTCATACTCGCTATGGGCGCGGGCAAGGACGCCGCCGAGCAAATAGATAGGGAATTAAGAATGAAGAATTAAGAATTCAGAATTAAAAATAAGGATTGACTTAATGCGGCTTCGCCGCTCTTATAAAGTAAATTAAAAATAGTTTGGCTGAACCAATCAGACCAAACTTTTTTTAATTGTTGTAAATAATTCTGCATTCTGCATTCTTAATTCTGAATTAGTTTAAAACATTACGAGCAAAAATCCCGCAAGCACGCCGATAAACAGCGATAGGGCGGGTAGCTTGCTTTTCCACATAAGTATGGATTCGGGCAGTAGCTCGCCGAACACCACGTACAGCATTGCGCCGCTTGCAAAGCCGAGCGACAGCGTGAGCATTATGTCGTTTATGCCGCCCAGCGCAAACCCGATAAGCGCGCCGAACACGGTGGGCAGTCCGCTGAGCGCGGTTAGTAACACCGATTTGGTTTTGCTCATGCCGCCCGAAATAAGCGGTACGGAAACAGCCATGCCCTCGGGGATATTGTGCAGTCCGATAACGATAGCCATAATAAACCCGCTGCCCGAAAACAGGTTGGCAACAATGTTTGGCGTTATAGCGTACGACGCGCCGATTACCATACCCTCGGGCAGGTTGTGTAGGGCGATTGCGGTCATCATTACAAGTCCCGCCACAAACAGGTTGGACTTGTTGTTTTTGTGCGATTCGTAGTGGTTGGAGTGGATAAGCTCGTCAAGGTCGTCGGCGGTTGACGGGTGGTTTTCGTCAATGTGCGTTACCTCGTGATTGGTGCGCTTGTCTATTGCGTAGTTTAGCAAATACACCACGCCGTACCCGACTATTACCGCGGCAACCACTATCAGCGGCGTTGACCAATCGAGCTTGCCTTCGCGCATCATTTCTATGGGCTCGCTCATAAGGTCAAAGCACACCACGGCAAGCATTATGCCGGCGGCAAAGGACAGTAGCAGGCTGACAATCTTGTTGCTGTCGCGTTTGAGTATCGCGCCCACAACGCCGCCCAAGCCCGTGCCGACCACGCCCGATATAAAAGTAATTATAATAATCGCCAAGTATTGCATTTGTGTTTTCCTTATCGTACTTAACTATAATAGCCTATATAATGCGCAAATGCAAGCATTGATAGGGGATATATGCAAATTCATTGCAATTTATCTATAAATGCTATATAATGTGCTTATGAAAAAACTGCGTTTAATGAGTATGTTAGTATTCGTGCCGATTGTGCTCGGCATGGGATTGCTTATCGGCGGTAGCCTTACGGACAATGAAACGGCGTATAATATCGGCGGGCTTGTGCTAACGGCGGGCATACCCGTTACCATGTTTGCCCTTGTTGTCGTAGGGCTTGTTCTTATGATGACGGGCAAGCTCGATTTATCCGACGGTAAAAAATCCGCAAACTGCGGTAAAAGCAAAGCCGAGGTCAAAAAGAACGACGACGAGTGGGAATCCGTAGACGACGATGAGAGCGAGTGGGTAGAGGTCGAAGACGACGGTGACGAGGTAAAAGACGTCGGGGGCGGAGTTGACAGCATAAGCGGCGGACAAAAGAAAAAAGAGTATAGTCGGCATTCCGATACAAATACCTCGCGCGGCTACGACAACAAAATTAAGCAAGCCGAATATATCAGTCGGCAATCGGGCAATCGTTACAAAAACTCTACGACCACGCAAAAGGTTTTCGGCTGGCTGTTTTTCGGCTTTTTAATGACCGATTTCTTTATGATAATGGTGTTTGCTTTTATCGGTATTTTTGTGGGTGCAATAGTGTGCTTTTGCCTGTTCGGCGGCACGATATTGATTGCGCTTTTAGTAACCGTATTACGCCAAAAAATATCAATGGGCTTGGGCGTGAGCAAAAAGAAAAAGCGCGACGCTTTGGACGGAAAAGTTTTGTCATGCGACGTGGCAAGCACCACAACCGTCAACAACAGGGTAACCAAGGTGGTGTATATGGTAGAAATCACCGACGGCGAAAACGAATATTCGGCATATACGGAGGATTATTACGATAGGGGCGATGATATCAAGTTTTGCAAAATAGGCAAAAAGCTTGCTATGATACTCGACAAGGAAGAGTTTGATGACGACGAGCCGTTGGACTTATAATAAGCGCAACACTGATTTGGCGTAGTACTTTTTTGTATTATTTTTAGTTTAAAAAGGCTTGACGAGCCTTATAGGACTTGATATAATAAATGAGTACATAATGTGCTAAATTTTTTCACATAGCACAAAAATTTTATGTACGGAGGAGAAACATGAAAAAGAAACTTTTAGTATTGGTAACCGCACTCGTATTGGTACTTACTTGTGCACTCGGCCTCATTGCCTGCGGCGACGGCTTTGAAGAAGGAACATATACGATGTATATGGAGACCGGTGATAAGGAGGTTGTCTCAATGGGCGATTACGAACTCAAAGACGGCAATATTACGCTTTTGGGACAAAAAGTCGGCACGTACAAGGTTGACGGCGACGATTTAACCGTTACCGTTCAAGGCGAATCGGCAAAGTACGTCAAATCGGGCAAAATGTGGAAATATACAGAAGACGGCCATACTGCTCTTATCGTAAAGAAAGGCGAAAAGCCCGAAGGCTACACGGTAAAAACCGCGGCAGACTACAACTAATCATATAATAATATCGATTCAAAAACGGGACGGCGATATGCCGTCCCGTTTTTGTTTGCTGGGAGCGGGGACCGAACGTTTTTGCCGACCGAAAAAACTCAACGCTATTATCTTACGGCACAATATAATGTGGTTAGCAGTGGCGAACTTTAACAAAAACTATCTTTTACCGCTTGTAAATATAATTTGTGTATGCTATAATTTAACAGTGCGGGTGGGCGAACCCGTACGGCTGTTGTGCCGAAAATTATCTTCGCCCTAAAAAATCGTTAAATTCTTACGAAAGGAGCATAAATAATGACCGACGAAAAAGATATGCAGTTCGCCGCGGTGCTGGAAAGTCTGAAAGACGTTCCCGGTCCCGTCATGATGGCGATGCAAAAAGCGCAGGACATTTACGGCTATTTGCCGCTTGAAGTCCAGCTCAAGATTGCCGATTACTTCGGCGTGCCGCTTGCTACGGTATACGGAATAGCCACGTTCTATTCGCAGTTCCGTTTGGAGCAACCGGGACAAATCAAGATTGCCGTGTGCTTGGGAACGGCGTGCTACGTAAAGGGTAGCGGCGGCGTTATAGACAAGTTCAGCAGGCTTTTGAGCGTCGAGCCCGGACATACCACGTCCGACGGCAGATTCACGCTGGAAGCAACGCGTTGCATAGGCTGCTGCGGTTTGGCGCCGGTGCTTACCGTCAACGGCGAAGTTTACGGCAAGGTCACGGAAGACAGCGTGGACGAAATTCTTGCCAAGTACAACAACGCTTAACGAAAGGGAATAAGGAGTTACATATTTATATGAAAACTTTACAGCAATTACAGGAAATTCGCGATCGTCTTAAACCGATGATTACCGAGCGCGCGGAAGGTGCAAAGGTTTCGGCAGGTCAGCCGCGTAAGTCGATACTTGTTTGCGGCGGCACAGGCTGCACGTCGGGCAACAGCAAAATTTTGCACGATAACTTTATTTCGTTGCTTAAAGAGCACGGACTTCAAGACGAGGTCAAGGTTATTATGACTGGCTGCTTCGGACTTTGCTCCAAGGGTCCCATCGCGGTCGTATATCCCGACGGTTCGTTCTATACGCATTTAAAGCCGGACGACGCAAAGGAAATCGTCGAGCAGCACATTATAGGCGGTCAGCCTGTCGAAAGGCTTCTTCACGCGGAGAAGGACATTCACGGTCAGCTTAAATCCATTAACGACACAGACTTTTACCGCAGCCAGCGCCGCGTAGTGCTGCGTAACTGCGGCGTTATCGATCCCGAAAACATCGACGAGTACCTTGCTACCGACGGTTACAAAGCTTACGAAAAAGCGGTAACCACAATGACTCAGCAACAGGTTATCGACGAGGTTAAAAAGAGCGGCTTGCGCGGCCGCGGCGGTGCGGGCTTCTCCACCGGCATGAAATGGCAGTTCACTCACGACGCGCAGGGCACCGAAAAGTACGTTGCATGTAACGCCGACGAGGGCGACCCCGGCGCGTTCATGGACCGTTCGCTTTTGGAAGGCGACCCTCACGCCGTTATCGAAGCGATGATGATTGCGGGCTATGCGGTAGGCGCGGAGCATGGCGTTATTTACGTTCGTGCCGAGTACCCGATAGCCGTTCACCGTTTGGAGGTCGCTATCAAGCAGGCGCGCGAGTACGGCATACTGGGCGACAACGTTATGGGCCTTGGCAAAAAGTTCGATCTCGAGCTTCGCTTGGGCGCGGGCGCGTTCGTGTGCGGCGAGGAAACGGCGCTTTTGAACTCCGCGGAAGGCAAGCGCGGCGAACCCCGTCAACGTCCGCCGTTCCCCGCGATTAAGGGCTTGTTCGGCAAACCCACGCTTATCAACAACGTAGAAACGTACGGCAACATTACTCAAATCATACTCAACGGCGCGGACTGGTTCGCGTCGGTCGGCACCGAAAAGAGCAAGGGCACCAAGGTGTTCGCGCTCGGCGGCAAGCTGGAAAACGTCGGTCTTGTGGAAATTCCCATGGGCACCACGCTCCGCACTATCGTCGAGGATATCGGCGGCGGCTGCCCCAACGGCAAAAAGTTCAAAGCCGCGCAGACCGGCGGCCCGTCCGGCGGCTGCATTCCGTCCTCGCTTATCGACACGCCCATCGACTACGACAACCTTATGGCTATCGGCTCGATGATGGGCAGCGGCGGTCTTATCGTCATGGACGAGGACAACTGCATGGTCGATATCGCCAAATTCTTCCTTGAATTCACCGTGGACGAGTCGTGCGGAAAATGCACGCCTTGCCGTATCGGCAACAAGCGCCTTTTGGAAATGCTCGACAAGGTCACGAAAGGCGAGGCGACGCTCGAAGACCTCGACAAGATGGAAGAGCTTTGCTACTACATAAAAGACAACTCGCTGTGCGGACTTGGTCAAACCGCTCCCAACCCCGTGCTGTCCACGCTTCGTTATTTCCGCGACGAGTACGAAGCGCACTGCAACGGCAAATGCCCCGCGGGCGTGTGCAAAGCGCTTGTCAGCTACAAGGTCGATCCGGAGAAATGTATCGGCTGTACGATCTGCGCGCGCAACTGTCCCGTCAAGGCTATTTCCGGCACTGTCAAGCAAACGCACACTATCGATCCCAAAAAGTGTATCAAGTGCGGCGTATGTGCTTCTAAATGCCCGAAAGGTGCTATCAGCAAATAATTTGGGGAAATAGGAGATAATAGATATATGAAAAACGTAAATTTAAAAGTCAACGGCGTGCCCGTAACCGTTCCCGAGGGCACACGCATATTGGACGCGGCGATCAAGGCGGGATTTAATATTCCCACGCTGTGCTACATGAAAGACCTTTGCAACGAAAGCAGTTGCCGCGTTTGCGTAGTTGAAATAAAGAACAACCGCAAGCTTATGACGGCGTGCTCCACCGTCGTAGCCGAGGGTATGGAAGTATTCACCAACACGCCCAAAGTAAGAGCTTCGCGCAAAATCACGCTCGAGCTTATGCTCAGCAACCACCACAAGGAATGCCTCAGCTGTGTGCGCAGCGGCAAGTGCGAGCTTCAAACCCTCGCCACCGAATACGGCTGCGACTACGCCAAGTACAACGGCGAAATGAACGATTACAACGTGGACGACGCTACGCCGTACCTTGTGCGCGACAACAACAAGTGCATACTTTGCCGTCGTTGCGTCGCCGTGTGCAATAAGGTTCAAACTGTCGGCGTTATCGACGCCGGCAACCGCGGCTTCGCCACCAAGATTGCAAGCCCGTTCGGCAAGTCGCTTAACGACGTGCCGTGCGTAGCGTGCGGTCAGTGCATCAACGTTTGTCCTACGGGCGCGTTGCGCGAAAAGGACAGCATTTCCGAGGTCGAAAAGCTTCTTGCCGACCCGAGCAAAACCGTTATCGTCGGCACCGCGCCGTCGGTACGCGCCGCGCTCGGCGAGGAGTTCGGCTATCCCATCGGCACGGACACCGAGGGCAAAATGGTTGCCGCACTCAAAGCGATAGGCTTTGACAAGGTGTTCGATGTGGATATGGCGGCGGACATGACCATTATGGAGGAAGGCACCGAGTTCCTCGGTAGGCTCAACAACCCGAAGGCTGTGCTGCCTATGATTACGTCGTGCAGCGCGGGCTGGATTAGGTTTATCGAGTACAACTATCCCGAATTGCTGCCTAATCTTTCCTCGTGCAAATCGCCGCAGCAAATGTTCGGCGCGATAATGAAAACGTACTACGCCGAAAAGATGGGCATCGATCCCAAAAATTTGGCTGTCGTAACCATTATGCCGTGCATTGCCAAAAAGTTCGAGCTTACCCGCGACGACCAAAGCGCAGCGGGCGTGCCCGATATCGACGCGTCGCTCACCACAAGAGAGCTTGCGCGTATGATAAAGAATTACGGCATCAACTTCTCCAAGCTCGATCCCAAGACCGAGTTTGACAACCCGATCGGAAAGGGCAGTACCGCAGGTCTTATCTTCGGCGCTACCGGCGGCGTTATGGAAGCGGCGCTCCGCACTGTTGCCGAGGTCGCAACGGGCAAGACGCTCGACAATATCGATTTTAAGGCCGTACGCGGCACCAAGGGCATAAAGGAAGCGTCGGTCACGCTTAACGGCAAGCAAATCAATATTGCCGTAGCAAGCGGACTGGGCAACGCGCGTAAGCTTATGGACGAGATTAAAGCGGGCAAGAGCAAGTATCACTTTATCGAGATTATGGCTTGCCCCGGCGGCTGTGTAAACGGCGGCGGTCAGCCCATCGTCGATTCGCAGACCCGCAATCTTGTGGACGTAGCCAAGACCCGTGCCGGCGTGCTTTACAAAAAGGACAAAAAGGACGTGCTCAGAAAGTCCCACGAAAATCCGATTGTAAAGACCCTGTACAAGGAATACTTCGGCGAACCCAACAGCCACAAGGCGCACGAGGTTCTGCACACCACGTACGTCAAGCGCGACAGGTATTAATTCAGAATTAAGAATTAAGAATGCAGAATTAAATAACAAGACCGAGCGTTCTCACTATTTGTAGTGGGAACGCTCGTTTTTTGCCTACAAAAAATGATTGACAAAACATATCGTGTGCTGCTTTACAAACGAGAGCAAATCATATATAATTTAAGCAATCATCGGTAATCAAAAAGTTGATAATGCAGCCGAGTAAAAATCAGGAGAGTAGCACAATGATACATATCGGTATTTACGGTTGGGGCAACTTAGGCAAAGCGGTGGCGGACAATCTGCCAAACTTCCCCGACGTACAGTTGAAAGTAATCTTTTCGCGCCGTCCGCAAGTCGTGGCGGCGCAGGCGCCCAAAGGCGTCGCGGTGGCGAGCGCGTCCGACATGGAAAAGTGGACGGACAAAATAGACGTTTTGTTGCTGTGTTCGGGGTCGGCAACAGATTTGCCCGAGCAGACTCCCGCGGCGGTAAAGCTGTTTAACGTGGTGGACAGCTTTGACACGCACGCAAATATTCCTACGCACTTTGCGGCAGTAGATAAGGCGGCAAAGGCGAGTTCCCATTTGGGACTGATTTCGGCGGGGTGGGATCCCGGTCTGTTCAGTTTGAGCCGCGCGTTGTTTAATGCGTTTTTGCCTAACGGCGCGGACTACACGTTTTGGGGCAAGGGCGTTAGCCAAGGGCACAGCGACGCGATCCGCAGAGTGGCGGGCGTCAAGCGCGGCGTGCAGTACACCGTGCCGCGCGATACGGCTATCGAACGCGTGCGCAGCGGCGAACAACCTGCGTTATCTACGCGCGAAAAACATTTGCGCGAATGCTTTGTAGTGGCGGAAAACGGGGCGGATTGTGCGACAATCGAGGCGGAAATAAAGAATATGCCCAACTATTTTGCCGATTACGACACGGTGGTACACTTTATCTCCGAAGAGGAGTTTGAGCGCGACCACAAACAAATGCCGCACGGCGGATTTGTATTGCGTAGCGGCAACAATACCGAAGAATACAAGAGCTTGCTTGAACTCAATATCAAGCTGGACAGCAATTCGCACTTTACGTCCGGTGTGCTGCTTGCGTATGCCCGTGCAGTAAAGCGTTTGTTCGACAACGGCGCCCGCGGTTGCATTACGGTGTTTGACGTTCCTCCGTCCGCACTGTTTGCCGGCACTCCCGACGACATGCGCAAGCATTTGCTGTAATCCGCGTAGAGGATTAAAAACACGGTCGAGTACTATACCAAGTTCGAGGCGGGGAGATAAAGACTTAAATATTAATAATTCAGAATTAAATAATAAGGTCAAGCATCCTCACTATTTGCAGTGGGGATGCTTGTTTTTTTAAAAATATTATTGACTTTTGCTCAAATATTTGGTATCGTATAAGTGTCACACAACTTAATATACTAGTAGGAGTGCTATATGCAAATAGTAGTGCTTCCATTTATCCTATTAGTTTGGGTTGTGTGACAACAATTATGGAGTGTGCTATTTGATTTGCGCTCCATAGTTGGAGCGCATTTTTAGTTCAAGGGAGGAGAAAAAATGGAAAAAGCGTTTATTACAAAAAGACTGTGGCTTGTTATAACTACAATAATTATCGCCGTACTGTGTGCAGTGTGTCTTGTCGCGTGTGGCGGTAGCGACGGTGAAAATAGCGGTAACAGTGGCGGTAGCGATAGTGATAAGTCGCATACCCATAGTTACGTCGATTATGTATACAATAATGACGCGACGTGCGTAGACGACGGCACGGAAACGGCTAAATGCGAGTATTGTGAGGAAACCGACACGCGCAAGTCGGAAAATCACCCCGCGACGGGCGAACATGACTACGTCAACTTTGTGTGTTCTGTATGCGGCTGTTATTCGCCAGATGCGCCGATAACATACGGTTTGCAGTATGAGGAAATTAATGAAAAGGTCGGTTTTTTCGAATATAGTGACGAAGTGATAGGATATTCCGTTATAGGCATAGGCGAAGCAACTGATACGAATATAATGATACCTGAAACGTATAATGATAAGCCTGTTTTGGATATCAAGTATGAGGCATTCCTTAATTGTAATAGTTTTAGGAGTATAACTATACCCAACAGTGTGACTAGTATTCATAGTGACGCATTTCGCGGTTGCCTCGCTTTAACGAGCGTAAATATTTCCAGCTCGGTCACAAAAATCGATGGCGGTGCATTCGGTGAGTGCAGTACTTTAATGAATATCACGGTGCAAAATAGGAATCCCAAATATCACAGCGCGGGAAATTGTGTAATAGATACCGACAACAAAGAGCTAGTTGTAGGGTGTAAAAACAGTGTTATTCCTACCGACGGTAGTGTGATGAGTATAGGATATAGAGCATTCTATTTATGCGATTTATTAAGGAGTATAGAGATACCGAACTCGATTACGAGTATCGGGCAATCGGCGTTCGAGGGTTGCTTCGGTTTAACGAGCATAGAAATACCTGACAGTGTGACTGACATTCGGTGGGACGCATTTCGCGGTTGCTTAAGTTTAAAGAGTGTAGAACTATCGAACAGTCTAACGTATATCGGGAGCGGTGCATTCAGTAGTTGCCCCGGTTTAGCGAGTATAACTATACCGAACAGTGTGACGGTTATCGGGAGTTTTGCATTTAATGGTTGCAGTGGCTTAACGAGCATAGTTATACCGAACAGCGTGACACTTATCGGGAGTCATGCATTCCAGAATTGCAATAGGTTAACGAGCATATATGTACCGAACTCGGTTACGAGTATTAAGAGTAGTGCATTCGAGGGTTGCAGTAGCTTAATGAGTATAGAAATACCAAGCGGTGTGACGAGTATCGAGATTAGTACATTTAATGGTTGCAGTAGCTTAAAGAACGTAAAGATACCGGATGGTGTAACGAGTATCGGTAGTTCTGCATTCGAAGATTGCAGTAGCTTAACGAGCATAAAGATGCCGAATAGTGTGGTGAGTATCGGTAGTTCTGCATTCGAAGATTGCAGTGGCTTAACGATCATAGAGATACCGAACAGTGTAACGAGTATAGGGTATGATGCATTCAAAGGATGCAGTAGTTTTACGCGCATTACCTATGCCGGCGATATAGCGGATTGGTGTGGTATAGATGGTTTGAGCAGTATTATGTTGAATGGTACAAGCGGTAAGATGTTGACTATAAACAGAGAAGTGATAACCGGACAACTTGTTATTCCTGATGGCGTGAGCAAAATATCGAGTTATGCATTCTACGGTTGTATTGGTGTGACGAGCATTACAATACCAGATTCAGTTATGATGATCGGAGATAGTGCATTTTCGGGTACGGCATATTCCAATAATGCAAGTAATTGGGAAGATGGGGTGTTGTATATCGGAAAGCATTTAATAGAAACACAATTACTTACAATACCGAAAACATATACGATAAAGCAAGGGACACTGACTATTGCTTGTGAAGCATTTCATAATTGCATCGGTTTAACAAGCATAGAGATACCGAACTCAGTCACAAGTATCGGGGATGAAGCATTCTGGAATTGCAGTAGCTTAACGAGCATAGAGATACCGACCAGTGTGACGAGCATCGGTATGAGGGCATTCGCATCTTGCAGTAGCTTAACGAGCATAGAGATACCGAACAGCGTGACGAGTATTGGGAGTTATGCATTCTCCGGTTGCAGTAGTTTAACGAGCATAGAGATACCGAACAGCGTGACGAGTATTGGGAGTTATGCATTCTCCGGTTGCAGTAGTTTAACGAGCATAGAGATACCGAACAGCGTAAAGAGTATTGGTATGCGGGCATTAAAGGATTGCGATAATTTAATTATCATAACGTTCAACGGAACTATTGATGAATGGAAAAATATTTCAAGAGATTTATATTGGGGTGATAATAGCGTACGCCACACAGTCGTATGTACTGACGGCATGATACGATATAACGACTAATAAGCAATAGGTGGTGGGCGTAAGGCTCACCGCTTTTTGCGTTGACAATATCATGTATTTTTGATATTATATTATCAATATGTGGGTACTTATTTTCGGTATTGCTATAATAGCTTTTGCGGCGGGGTTCGGGTATTTGTGCAACCGCGTTTATCGGCTTTTGCCTGCGGAAAATCGGCTTGTGCCCAAGTACAAAAAGCGTTTGCGTATATTCACTGCCGTGTGTGCTGTGCTGATTGTCGTGCTGTTTTTTTGCGCGCTGCTCGGTTACGTAAATGCGGCGATAGTTGTTATTCACTTAACAGTGTTTTGGCTTATTGCCGACTTGTTGTTTTACATAGTCAAAAAGCTTTCGGGTAAGCGTTTATTCAGGCTGTCAAGCTGTGTGGCGGTTGTTACGGCGTTTATATATTTGACCGTAGGGTTCGCGCTTGCCAACAACGTTTGGGTAACGCGCTACACCGTTTATACCGACAAGAATGTAAACCTTCGCATTGTAATGTTTGCCGATTCGCATGTGGGCACGACTTTCAGCGGCGCGGAGCTTAACAAGTACGTAAAGCAAATGCAAAGCTACAATCCCGATATCGTCGTAATAGCGGGGGACTTTGTTGACGACGACACCTCGCGCAAGGATATGGTAGACGCGTGCAAGGCGCTCGGCAAGCTAAAAACCACGTACGGCGTATATTACGCGTTCGGTAATCACGACAAGGGATATTACGACAATTCGGGGCGCGGCTACACCGGCGACGACCTTATTTCCGAGCTTACAAAAAACGACGTTACCGTTTTGCAAGACGATATAG
Source organism: Clostridiales bacterium (assembly GCA_029070965.1). Taxonomy (GTDB): domain Bacteria; phylum Bacillota; class Clostridia; order Christensenellales; family Pumilibacteraceae; genus Anaerocaecibacter. The sequence continues at coordinate 29,459 of JAIEBI010000061.1, read as the reverse complement.
CCGACTGCGGCGATTTTTACGTAATCGGGCGCAACGACAAGTCCGAGCTTGAACGCGGCGGCGGTAGGGAAGATATCGGCGATTTGGTGGGCGGTATCGATAAAGACAAATACAGTATAGTAATAAATCATCAGCCCACGGACTACGCGTCGGAAAGCAAGGCGAATGTGGATTTGGTTTTGTCCGGACACACGCACGGCGGACAAATGATACCAATAGGATTGATAAGCGACATATTCGGACTTAACGACAGAGTGTACGGCACGGAAAAGCGGGGCAATACAAACTTTATCGTCACGTCGGGTATAGCCGACTGGGCGTTCAAGTTCAAAATCGGCTGCGTGTCGGAGTTTGTCGTAATCGATATAAAGAATAATTAAGAATTAAAAACAGTTGATTTACTAACGGTTTTGTAGTATAATTATAGTCGGCGAGGTAGAGCGTGCATTCAAGCGATATCAAACGCAATATACAGACGGTATTGAGCAATGTTGCGCGTGCGGCGGCGGGCGTGCCCGTCACCGTTGTCGGGGCGACCAAAACCGTTCCGCCCGAGGTCATCAATATCGCGCTGGAAAGCGGCATTACTGACATAGGCGAAAACCGTGTTCAAGAGTATTTAGCTAAGCGCGACGCCGTAAAACCCGCTAATTGGCACTTTATCGGCACTTTACAGACCAACAAGGCAAAATACCTTGTGGGAAGCGTGTCGCTCGTTCAGTCGGTAAATTCGCAGGCTTTGGCTGACGAAATATCGCGGCTGGCGGTAAAACGCGGTGTAACGCAAGACGTTTTAATCGAGGTCAACGTTGCGGACGAACAAACCAAAACGGGCGCGGACTTGGACAGCGCGCAAGCGCTTAACGAGTATGTGCAAAACTTAAACGGCGTGCGGGTGCGTGGACTTATGGCGGTGCCGCCGATAGGTGCAAGCGACGGCGTTTACCGCAAGCTACGCGATCTTTACGAAACGCTTGCACGAGACAAAACAAACTTCGATATACTGTCCGTCGGCATGAGCGGCGACTACGAGCGCGCTATCTATTTCGGCAGTAATATGGTAAGGATAGGCTCCGCACTGTTTGGTGCGCGTACATATAAGGTAGGGGTATAACATGGCAAACGACGATTTTTTTGAAAACTTTTTACGGAATTCGAGCAACTACAACGGCGGGCTCGAATACTACGAGGATACGCATGACGCGTACGGAAACTACATTGGGTCACGCCCCGTGCAAAACGGCGGTGCGCCGCAGTATACTGCGCCCGTTCCCGCGTCCGACGCGGCGCAACGCACCGAACAAAGCCTGAACAACCCTACACAAATTTACAGCACAGCGCCCCAAAATACAGCCAAGCAATCCAAAGCAAAGCCGCTCCCCACAACGGCGGACGGCATTGCGGCGCAGCTAAATAAAAAATTCGTTATTTACCGTCCGCGCACAACTGCGGACGTTGAGCAGCTTATTGCATACCTTCGGCGCGGCGAGCCTGCTCTTGTGGACTTGGATCCCATTTCCGAATCGCCTGACGCGCAGCGGCTTATGGACTTCACCTCGGGCGCGGCGTACGCGCTGGGCGACAGGGTTATCACCGTGCGGCGCAACCTGTTTTTGATTACTCCCGATACCATGGACGTGCTTAAACCGGAGAGCGACAGTTAGTGGCAAGCGGTTTTAAAAACAAAGTCAAAGCGTTTGGGGCTTTTATAAAGCGCACGGCAATCAAGGTATTCAACTACTTAAAAGTAGCCAAGATGGAATGGATAGTAATGATATCCGTTTTTATCATCGACCTTGTTGCCAAATCGCTGGTGGAAAACTTTTTGGAATTTGACACAACCGTGCCGATGATTCCGTACTTTTTGAATGCGCACAAGGTGCATAACTATGCGGCGGCGTTCGGGTCGAGTTGGCTGCGCAGCTGGATGGGTAACATCGGCGCGCGTATTTTCTTTTGTGTTTTTGCCGTAGCGGCGTCCGTCGCGTTTATACTCGTACTTATACGCAACAAGGGCAAGAGCAAAGTTTTTCGTATAGCGGTGGCGCTGTTTGTTGCGGGCGCTATGGGCAACTGTATAGACCGCATGGTGCTCGGTTACGTGCGTGACTTTATAGAGTTTGAATACTTCGGGCTTACTATCGCGGGTAGTAAGACGTGGGCGTATATATTTAATATAGCGGACGTCGCGCTTGTCACCGGCGTACTACTGATTGTGTTTTACTTTTTGTTTTTGTATCGCGATCACGACAAAAAGAAAATCGAGTTCACAATCGATTCCGAGCCGACAGGTGAAGTTAGGTTGTCAGATGCGGTGCGACATTCGACGGCTCAGGCGGAAAGTAGTGACGATGGGGCTACTGCCGACGAACAAACGACTGACGAAAACAAAGATACAATTTCCGAAAATACGTTAACCGACAGTTCTGAACATATAGGCGACGGTGTAGCCGACGACGACAATGCTACCGAAAGCTCGGCAAGCGACGGAGGCGGCGACTGATGACTACTGTTTACTGCACCGAGGGCGGCGCGAGATTGGACGTGTTCCTTTCCGACGAAACGGATATATCGCGCTCGCACATAAAAAAGTTGATTGACGGCGGCAGTGTTTTGATCGGCGGGGTACCGGCGTTCAAGGCGGGACAGATAGTCAAAACGGGCGACAGCGTGTCGTTCGAGGACGAAGCGGAAAGTGACGGGAATATCATTCCTCAGGACATTCCGCTCGATATCGTGTACGAAGACGACGATATAGCGGTAATAAATAAACAGCGCAATCTTGTTGTTCACCCCGGGGCGGGCAACAAAAGCGGCACGCTCGTCAACGCGCTTGTGTACAAGTACGGCGAGCGGCTTTCTTGCTGTTACGGCGCGGTGCGCGCGGGCATAGTTCATAGGCTGGACAAGGACACGACGGGGCTTATTGTGATAGCAAAAACCGACAGCGCCCACGCGGCGCTCGGCGAGCAGTTTGCGGCGCATACCGTAAAAAAGCTGTACCACGCCGTGCTTGACGGAAACTTAAAGAGCGATACCGGCACGGTGGACGCGCCTATCGGCAGGGACAAAAAGAACAGGCTCAAAATGGCGGTTGTGCCTGACGGTAGACGCGCCGTAACAAAATATAGAGTAATGGAGCGGTACAAATCAAACTGCTACGTGGAGTTTGAGCTTTGTACGGGCAGGACGCACCAGATACGCGTACATTCGGCGTACCTGCATCATCCTGTGTCGTGCGACGTGCTGTACGGCGGAAGCAGTCTCGGCGCAAGCGGGCAGCTGCTTCATTCGGCAGTGCTTACTTTGGAGCACCCGCGTTCGGCTGAGCGTATGACTTTCACTGCGCCCGAGCCAACCGATTTTGTACAAATACTGGACAAGCTCAGAGCAAAAGGCTAAGGAGATACAATGAAACGTAAGGATATCTTAGGCATCAAGGACCTGACGCGAGCGGAGATAAACGAAATACTATCCACCGCAAACGTTATGCGCGACATGATTGACCGTGGGGAAAAGAGCAGCGCGCTGCGCGGCAAAAGTGTTACCACGCTGTTTTACGAAAATTCCACGCGCACGCGCAATTCGTTTGAGACCGCGGCAAAAAATCTCGGCGCTTCTACAAACAGCATAACGGTATCTACGTCGTCCGTGCAAAAGGGTGAATCGCTTGTGGATACGGGTAGGACGCTGGACGCGCTCAAAACGGACGTCATTGTAATTCGGCACTCGGTGGCGGGCAGTAGCAAGCTGCTTGCCGAAACCGTCAACGCCTCTGTTATCAACGCGGGCGACGGTATGAACGAACACCCGTCGCAGGCGCTACTCGACGGACTTACGGCGAAACGGCATTTCGGCAACGTCGACGGCAAAAAGGTTGTCATTGTGGGCGACATCAAGCATTCGCGGGTTGCGCGTAGCGACGCGATATTATTCGGAATGCTGGGAGCGTCGGTAACGGTTTGCGCGCCGTACTCGCTGCTTCCTTGCGGAATTGACGGCTTGGGTTGCGACGTGGAAACGGACTTTGACAAAGCAATACACGGCGCCAATATAGTTATACCGCTGCGCGTGCAGCGTGAGCGCATGGACGGCGCGTATTTTTCCACGCAGGAGGAATACCACGAATACTACGGCGTTACGCAAAAGCGGTTGGAGCTTTGCTCGGACGATTGTATAGTAATGCATCCGGGACCTATCAACCGCGGCTCGGAAATATCGGGCGACGTAGCCGACGGAATAAACAGCATGATTGTTGAGCAAGTGACCAACGGCGTTGCCGTGCGAATGGCAATGCTGGACTTGCTTGTTAATGGGGATAATAGACTATGATATTACTTAAACACGCAACTGTAGTAAACAAGGACGGAATGCAACAAACGGACGTCCTTATAGACGAAGGAATTATCAAGCTGCTCGCGCCCAATATTGAATATCCGAGCGACGAGGTTATAGACTGCGACGGCAAGCTTGTATTCCCGGGATTTATAGACATGCATTGTCATTTGCGCGACCCGGGGCAAACACACAAAGAGGATATACAAAGCGGAAGCGCCACCGCGCTTGCGGGCGGGTTCACAACAGTGTGCTGCATGCCTAATACCGTGCCGCCACTCGACAATGCCGCTATGGTTTCGTACGTGCGCGAAAAGAGCGGCAAAGCAGGTAATGCCGACGTTTTTCCCGTCGGGTGCATAACGCGCGGACAAAAGGGCGTAGAGCTTTGTGAATACGGCAAAATGAAGGCTGCGGGCGCGATTGCGGTGTCCGACGACGGCATACCGGTGAGTAACGGCGCGGTAATGCTCAATGCGCTCAAATATGCAAAAACGTTTAACTTGCCGTTGTTGTCGCACAGCGAGGACAAGAGTATATCGGCAGGCGGCGTGGTAAACGACGGCGACAACGCCACTATATGCGGACTGCGCGGAATTCCGCGCGCGGCGGAAAGCGCGGCTGTTGCACGCGACGTTTTGCTCGCCGAGGAGGCGGGCGCGCGCATACATATTTGCCATGTGTCCACCGCCGAATCGGTGGATATAATACGTGCGGCAAAGGCGCGTGGCGTTCGCGTTACTTGCGAAACATGCCCGCACTACTTTGGAGCGACCGACGACGAAATTTTGTCGTACAATACCAACGCGAAAATCAATCCGCCGCTCCGCGAGGAAAGCGACGTCGAGGCTATTATTGAGGGCATTAAGGACGGCACGATAGACGTTATAGCTACCGACCATGCGCCGCACAGCTTTGACGAAAAGAACGTGGAATTCGACTATGCGCCCTTCGGCACAGTGGGGCTGGAAACCGCGTTCTCGGTTGCATACACGAATTTGGTGCTTACGGACACAATCAAGCCGTCCGACCTATGTCGGCTTATGAGCTACGAGCCGTCGCGCATTTTGGGTCTTACCGATCGCGGCAGGATAGAGCAGGGCGCGCGCGCCGATATAGTTATTATCGACCCCGACGCCGAATACGTTGTGGACGCAGCGCAGTTCAAATCCAAGGGCAAAAACTCGCTATTCGACGGTTGGAAGCTCAGCGGAAAAATAACGCAGGTAATAGTAAAAGGAGAGCTTAAATCGCTGTGATAAACATAACCGATACGCTCATAGAGAGAATAGAAGCCTTGGGCAATCCGACGGTTGCGGGGCTCGATCCGCGGCTTGAATATTTGCCCGAACAGCTCAGTAAGTGCGCCACAGATAGCGAGAGCGCGGCACAAGCTATTACCGAATTCAACTGCCGCATTATAGACAAAATAAAGGACGTCGTTCCCGCCGTAAAAATCCAATCGGCGTTTTACGAATTGTATTCGTATTACGGCGTGCGCGCTATGGAGCAAACTGCCGCTTACGCCAAAAAGAACGGGTTGATTGTAATGGCGGACGTCAAGCGCAACGATATAGGCAGCACTGCCGAAGCGTATGCCGCGGCGTATCTTAAAAGCGGTTTGTATGATTATATCACCGTCAATCCGTACCCGGGGTATGACGGAATTAAACCGTTCACCGACGTTTGCAAAGCTGACGGCAAAGGTATATTCGTGCTGGCGCGTATGTCCAATCCGTCGGCGGCACAGCTGCAAAACTTGATTGTGTCGGACGGCAAACCGCTGTATATCCGCGTGGGCGAGCTTATTGCCGAATGGGGACAAAGCACGATAGGCAAGTACGGATACAGCGCAGTGGGCGCAGTTGTCGGCGCGACAAACCCAGACGAGGCGCGCGCACTCAGAAATCAGTTTAAATCAGTGTTTTTCCTCGTCCCGGGATACGGCGCGCAGGGCGGCAAGGGCAAGGACGCCGCGGCGTCGTTTGACGAGCACGGCAGGGGCGCGATAGTCAACAATTCGCGCGGAATAATAGCCGCGTACAAGACAGACAAGTACAAAGGTCTTTCGTATTACGAAGCGGCGCGGGAAAGTGCAATCGCTATGCGCGAGGACTTGAAAAGCGCGCTTGGCAAGTAAAAGGAATATAACAAATGAAACCTGTTGTGGCTCAGCTTACAATATCCAAAATAGAATGTTTTGACGGAAGCGTTTACCGCGTAGAAGCGGCAAGCGAAACGGCATTACCGTATATTGCCGCGGGACAGTTCGCGCATATTAAGGTGCCTAACAAGTCCTTGCGCCGTCCCATTTGCGTGTACAAAAGCGACGAGCGTACAATAACGTTTATAATAGCGGACGTCGGTGAAGGCACGCATGCCTTTGTAACGCAAAAGGCGGGCGATAAGTTTGACGCGATATTGCCGCTCGGCAACGGTTTTCCTGTTTTACCCGACAAAACAAATATCGTACTGCTCGGCGGCGGCACGGGCTGTGCGCCGCTACTCAAAATAGCCGAGGATAATCCTACGCTCAATGTTACGGCGCTACTCGGCTTTCGTAACGCTGCCGCAATGGGCGTGTACAAAAACGACTTTGACAAAGTGTGTAACCACGTAATGTACTGCACGGACGACGGCAGCTACGGCCACCACGGTTTTCCTACCGATTTATTAGCCGAAGCTTCGCCCGATGTACTGTACGTGTGCGGCGCGCACGGAATGATGAAGATGGCGCAAAGCTATTGCAAACAGCACGGCACAATCGGCTATGCCAGTATGGAACAGCGCATGGGTTGCGGTGTAGGCGCCTGCCTTGTGTGTTCGGTCAATATAATGATTGACGGCGAGAAAAAGCTGTTGCGCGCCTGTGCGGACGGTCCGGTATTCCCGTTGGAGGATATTGTGCTATGAACATGAAAACGACAATAGCTGGCGTGCAGTTTAAAAACCCCATAATAACGGCGTCGGGCACGTTTGGGTTCGGCAGGGAATACAACAATTTTTACGACGTAGGTCTTTTGGGCGGCATATGCTCCAAGGGCTTGACGCTTGAACCGCGGCAGGGCAATCAGCCTGTGCGGATTGCGGAAACTCCGTCCGGTATGCTCAACAGTGTTGGCTTGCAAAATTGTGGTGTGGAATACTTTATTCAAAACGAACTGCCGTTTATGAAAAGCACGGGCGCGGTGGTGATAGCAAACGCCGCGGGCAGTAGCGAGGCCGATTACGTGCGCATTGTGCAACTGTTAAGCGACACCGACGTGGATATGATAGAACTGAATATATCATGTCCCAACGTAAAAAAGGGTGGAATGGCGTTCGGAGTAGACCCCGACGGCGTAGAGCATATAGTAAAGGCGGTAAGGCCTGTGTGCAAAAAACCGCTTATAGTCAAGCTTACGCCCAATGTTGCCGATATATCCAAAAACGCGCTTGCGGCGCAAAATGCGGGCGCGGATGCGATAAGCCTTATAAATACCGTTGCGGCAATGGCGGTGGATTACAAAACCCGCCGTCCCGTGCTCAACGCCGTTACCGGCGGACTGTCGGGACCGGCGGTCAAGCCCATTGCGCTTAGAATGGTTTATAATAGCTACAAGGCGGTGAACATTCCCATAATAGGCATGGGCGGAATAGTAAGCGGCACGGACGCCGCCGAATTTATGCTTTGCGGCGCGGCGGCGGTGCAGGTGGGTACGGCAAATATTTTCGAGCCGTATGCGGCTATAAATATACTAAATGAGTTGACAAATCTTTGCGAACGTGATAATATAACGGATGTACAATCTCTTGTCGGAGGACTTAGGGTTGACTGAAAACGTAATGCAATTGTTTGAGGAGTCGGGAGCGGTGCTTAAAGGGCATTTCATTCTCACTTCGGGATTGCACAGCGATACGTATATGCAGTGCGCCAAGCTCTTTGAAAACGCCGAAATAGCTCAAAAGCTTTGTGCTATGGCGGCAGACAAGGTGAAAAAGTACAATGCCGACGTAGTCGTTTCGCCCGCAGTGGGCGCAATCATTTTCGGCTACGAGTTAGGCAAGCAGCTTGGACTACCCAATATGTTTGCCGAACGCGAAAAGGACGGAAACTTTGCGCTCCGTCGCGGCTTCGAACTCAAAAAGGGCAGTAGAGTAATAGTCGCGGAAAACGTGGTAACAACCGGCGGGTCGGTACAAGAGGTTATAGACCTTATCGGCAGGCTGGGAAGCACGGTCGTCGCGGTAGCGGAGGTTGTGGACCGCAGCGGCGGCAAGGTGGATTTCGGCGTTCCCAACGAATCGCTGCTTACAATAGACGTAAAGACCTATCACCCCGAGCAATGTCCTATGTGCAAGCAAGGCACTGCGGCGGTCAAACCGGGGTCTAAGGGATTAAAATAACTGTAAGAGGTAATAATAATTATGGCAAAAAGAACAAGAAGAACATCAAGCTCGGGTAACGGCATTTCGCTCAACAAGTTTGCGTTTTGGCTGGTTGTCGCTATCGGAATAGCTATGCTGGTTTCGTACTCTATTAGATGGATTGGCGGTTGGCTTGACTGGGGTGGTTGGATTACAACGCTTTGCTCGTGGGTGCAGACGCTGTGCTTTATACTCGCTATGTTTGTACCGGTCATTCTGTCGTACCGTCATGCCCGCAACAAGAGCACAGGCTGGTTCATTGCTTGGATAATCTTTGCTGTGCTTATCGTGTTCGGACTTGTTTCGGCGCTGATTGCATTATTCTAATCAAATCTAATCATATTATTAAATAGGAAAAATCATGGCTGTTAAAAGAAAGAAAAACGTATTCGTAAGATATTTTACACCGTTCGGCTTGCGACAGGTTTGCGACCTTGTCATGCTTGTCGGCGTAATATTGCTTATCGTCGGGCTGTGCACCGTGGACGGCGTACTGCTTGCCGGATTCATTGCCTACGCATTGGGTTCGGGACTGTCGGTTGCGCGTTGCTGTATGGTGCTGTTTTCAAAGAAAATCAACCACCGCGATCCCGCGTACAAAGCGGCAATAATAAACGCCGTCATAATGGGCGTGCTGTTCGCGCTGGCGGTGTTCGGTTTAATTTGGGTAATAGTAGCGTAAATAACATAAAATGCCGCGCGTTTGCGCGGTTTTTTGTTTTGCATAAAAAGGAAGCTTTATGGCGGTAAAGAAATACAAAAAAAGCGACGATATATCTTACGCACTTGGTGCGACGGTTACAATGGAATTATTAAACCGCCGCGCGGAGTGTGCGCGGTGCGTTTACGTTTCGCCAAAGTCGGAGGTTACGGCGGTAGTAGATAAGGCTAAGTCGCTTGGTATCCCTGTGGTAGAAAGCGAAAAGGCGTTCAATATACTCAGCCCCAAAGAGAACTGTTACGTGATAGGCGAGTTTAACAAGTTTGTGACAAGCGCAAACGCAGACCGCCACCACGTGGTGCTAGTAAACCCGTCCAACAGCGGAAATTTGGGCACGATTATGCGCGACGTTGCGGCGTTTGATTGCGCCGACTTAATTATAATCCGTCCCGCCGTGGACAACTTCGACCCTAAAACGGTGCGTGCCAGCATGGGCGCGGTATTCGGGATAAATGTCGAGCTGTTCGACTCTTTCGAGCAATACATAGCTAAATATGGCGATAGAATAATAATGCCGTTTATGCTTAACGGCAGTCCGTTTGGAAAAACGAGCTTTGACGCAAACAAAAAATACTCGCTCGTTTTCGGCAACGAGGCGACGGGTTTGCCCGAAGATTATGCAAAATACAGCGCCGTGCGCATAGAACAGTCAGAAAAGGTGGACAGTCTGAATCTGTCAGTCGCCGTGTCCGTCGCATTGTACAAACTATATGTCAGTTAATAGTGAGTAAAATAGCGCATTGCAACGTTGTATTTATAGGAGGGAATATCGTGAAAACAAAATTAAAAAGCATTATAGCCGCTATTTGTGCAGGTGCTTGCGCGCTGTCCGTTGCGGCATGCGGCGGCGGAACGATTAAAGGAGGTTCGACGGGCGGCGGAAATACGGCGGGCGTCGGCGATCCGATAGATGACGGAACCGTCGGACAAAGCTCACTTTTGGGCGCGCCCAAAGCGGTCGAGCGTGTGAATTATTCGGCGCTCACTACGGACGGCTATAAGGCATTCAAAAACGAAGTGGAAAATTTTGCCGCGCGTTTTTCGGCGTACGCGTACGAGGATTATAATAAGCAGGGCAATTTTACCGTGTCGCCCATATCGGTATATATGGCGCTTGCGCTTGCGTCGGAATGTTCCGCAGGCGATACGAGGCAAGAAATTTTAAACGCCTTGGGCGTTACGCGCGAGCAGCTGACAACTCATTTTTCCACGCTGTACCGCTCGTTAGAGGTGGAGCATAAATCCTACAAGGACGAAATAAGAAGTCTACTCGATTTGTCTAATTCCATTTGGGTCAACGATGGTACGGAAGTTAAACAGCCGTGTATAAATTCTTTGTCGAACGATTATTACGCATATTCGTATTCGGCGGATTTCGAGCATAACAATGCCGAGGCGAATAAGGCTGTGCGCGACTTTGTAAGCGAGCAAACCAGAGGACTTATAGACAAGGATTTTCAGCTGTCGGAATACACGTTGTTTGCGCTTATAAATACCTTGTATCTGAAAACGGTATGGAACGACGGTGGCGACGATTTACCCTATGCGGACGGCACCTTTGAGTTTACGGCAAATGACGGATCTAAAAAGAACACTGAGCTATTGCAAGGCTACTACAACGACGGCAAAGCAGTGGAATTCGATACCTTTACGACTTTTTATACAACAAGCCGTGACGGCTACAAAATCAAGTTTATATTGCCAAAGGAAAATAATTCGATAAACCAAGTATTTACTGCGGAAAATATCGCCGCCGTCAATGCGATAACAAACTACAACGCGTATGACGCGGCTAATAACGTGCACTATGAAACGCGCGTGCTGTTTCCCGAATACAAATGCGCGTACGACGAGGATATTAAAGGTCTTTTACAAGATAAATTCGATATCAATTTGCTTTTCGGTTCCGCATGTGATTTTTCCACTCTTTCGGATGAACCGTGTTATTGCGCTAAGGTGCAGCACGTTACCGACCTTACCGTCGACAAAAAGGGCATAGAGGGTGCTGCGGTAACGGTGATAGGAATGGACGCCAATGCCATGCCGCCGGAGAATATTATTATCCAACAAGACTATGTTGTTAATAAAGCCTTTGGGTTTGTCATTACCGACAGTCACGATACAACGCTGTTTTCGGGCGTGGTAAATAATATCTAAATCCTAACCGTTTCGCGCTTGGTAATACGCCCGCACAAAAACAGCGTAACATGTAGAAGCAGTGAGTAAATCGACGGCTTGCAACGTTATATTTGTAGGAGGGTAATATCGTGAAAACAAAATTAAAAAGCATTGTAGCCGCTATTTGTGCGGCGGCTTGTTCGCTGTCATTTGCGGCTTGCGGCGGCGGAACGACAAAAGGAAGTGGCGATACCGTCGGAAAAAGCGAGCTTTTGGGCGCACCCAAAGCAGTTGAGCGGGTGGAATATTCGGCGCTTGTTGCGGACGACTACAAGGCGTTTAAACAAAGCGTAGAAGCATTTGCGGCCGATTTCGCGGCGTACGCGTATAAGGATTACAAAAAACAAGACAATTTTACCGTGTCGCCCATATCGGTGTATATGGCGCTTTCGCTTGCGTCGGAATGTGCCGCAGGTGATACGAGGCAAGAAATATTAAACGCATTGGGCGTTACGCGCAATCAGCTTAAATCGCATTTTTCCACGCTGTACCGCTCGCTCGAAGTAGAGTATAAATCTAACAATGGCGACGTAAGAAGTCTACTCGATTTGTCAAATTCCATTTGGGTAAACGACGGCACCGAAGTAAAGCAGCCTTGCATAGATTGCTTGTCGAACGACTATTATGCATATTCGTATTCGGCTGATTTCGAACATAACAACGCCGAGGCAAACAAGGCGGTGCGCGACTTTGTAAGCAAGCAAACCAAAGGGCTTATAGACAAGGATTTTCAGCTGTCGGAGGAAACGCTATTTGCGCTTATCAACACCGTTTATCTCAAAACTGTATGGGACGACGAAGGCAGAGATTTGCCCTTTGCGGACGGCACCTTTGAGTTTACGGCAAATGACGGGTCTAAAAAGAACACTGAGCTATTGCAAGGCTACTACAACGACGGCAAAGCAGTGGAATTCGATACCTTTACGACTTTTTATACAACAAGCCGTGACGGCTACAAAATCAAGTTTATATTGCCAAAGGAAAATAATTCGATAAACCAAGTATTTACTGCGGAAAATATCGCCGCCGTCAATGCGATAACAAACTACAACGCGTATGACGCGGCTAATAACGTGCACTATGAAACGCGCGTGCTGTTTCCCGAATACAAATGCGCGTACGACGAGGATATTAAAGGTCTTTTACAAGATAAATTCGATATCAATTTGCTTTTCGGTTCCGCATGTGATTTTTCCACTCTTTCGGATGAACCGTGTTATTGCGCTAAGGTGCAGCACGTTACCGACCTTACCGTTGATAAAAAGGGCATAGAGGGTGCGGCGGTAACGGTGATAGGAATGGACGCCACTGCCATGCCGTCTGAGAATATTATTATCCAACAAGACTATATCGTAGACAAAGCTTTCGGCTTTATCATTACAGATTGGCAAAACGTAACGCTATTTTCGGGCGTGGTAAATAATATCTAAATGCTATCCGTAAAATATATAACAAAGAAAAATCCACTTGGCAGTTGCCGAGTGGATTTATTTATTGTTTGGGATTTACGTAAACCGTTTTGTATTCCTTGTAATCTACTTTGCCGCCGCCGTGGGGGAACACGTATTTAATAAGCGTGTAGTCTACGGCTACGTTTTGCGACGACCGCACGCTGCTGTAATACGCGCAGATTTCGGCGGCGCGCGTCAGCTGACTGTCGGTAGGGGACGGCGTTTTGAGCACGGCGTGACTGCCGTGTGCGCTCTTAACGTGCAACCAAGTGTCGGTGCGGGCGGCGGATCTTGTTATTCTGTCGTTTTGCGCGCTGTTCTTGCCTACAAGCAGTGTAACGCACTCTACGTCAAATGCGTACGGATACGACTGTATCGGCTTTTCCTTTTTGCGCTTTTTGTCTGGCTTGATGTAGCCGAGCGATATCAGCTCGGCGCGCACCTCGTCCAGCTCGGTCTTTTCCGTACACATATCCAATTCGGTGGATATGCGATTTAACACGTCCAGCGCGTCGGTTGCTTGTTTAAGCGCTTCGGCGGCGTATACCGCCGCTTTTTTCTTTTTGTTGTACGCCTTGTAGTGGGCGGCGGCGTTTTGCTGTGCGTTTTTGGTTACGTCCAGTTCGATAGTAATTTGACCGCCGTTTTCGTCGTAAAAGTTATCCACCGTCACGCTACGGTCGCCGCGCTTTATTCTGTAAATGTTTGCGGTAATAAGATCGCCCAAAATCCTGTCTTCGTCGGCATGCTCGCTTTCGGCAATCTTTTGTGTGGCGTCGGCAAGTCTCTTTTTGTTTTTTGTCGTGGCGTTCTTTACCGCCGCGCGCAACGGTTTGACGTACGCGTTAAAGTCCGCCGTTTGGAACAGCGCCGAATAGTATTCGTCCATAGCCTCGTTTAGGGTGGCAAAGCGCTTGACCTTGCCCGCTATCGTTTGGTACGGCACGACAAAGTAATCAATAGGTTTGCCGTTGCCGTCAAACGCGACGGCGGGGGAAGCGGGGCAGTCGTAAAGGCTTTGCGCATAATCGCAAAACTTGTCCACGGCGTCGGGTGACGGATTGTCCTCGTCCTTAATGCCGAGCCTGAAAAACACCTCGTCCACGGTGGACAAAGCAAGCCCCGCCACGCACTTGTTTACTGCGGCGCGCGTGCTCATGCCGCTCATTTGCATTACACGGGCTTTTAGCTCGTCTTTGTTAAATACACCGACCCTTCCCGTCGGGTTGGGCGGGCGGTACTCCAAGCCTGCAAATACGGCGCGTTTGCCGTCCGCCTCGGCGGAAATCCTGCGCAGGGAGTTGCCGATAATTCCGTCCTGCTCTACGAACACTATGTTGGCGCACTTGCCGGTCAGCTCCGCTTTCAGACTGTAAAAAACACGTTCTCGTAATTCGTCAAGCGCCGAAAATTCAAAGCTTATCATTCGCTCGCACCTGTCCTTTTCGACGGCGGTAAGCACCGCGCCCGTCAGGCGTTTGCGGAAGTACATAAGCGTGCCGGTAGCCGTTTCGGGACTTTTGTAGCCGAGCGTTGTTATGTGCGCGCGTGGCAGCGACGGATTGCAGGACAGCAGCAATCGGTGATTTCCATTCTTAGTATGGAACAGCAAAATAACGGTGTCGGGGTTGGGCATCGTCACCTTGTCTATTCTGCCGCCCACAAGGATATCCAGTTCCTCGGCGGCGCGGAAAATCGTAAGCGCGTCCTTAGGCATACAAAAATAGTGTAGCATAAAATAGTAGTTTTGTAAAGAATTCGGAATTATGAATTCGGAATTCGGAATTGTTTTGTTTGACATATTTAGTCTATCGTGATAAAATAGTATGGTTACGGGTTTTTAACCTAATTTATAAAACTGTGAATTCATTTCGGAGGAACATATGAAGTCAAATTTACAACTGGAAAAGAACGAAGCGTCTTTTAAAATCGCGCTCACTCCCGAGGAATGGGAGGCGGAAATAGAAAACGCTTACAACCGCACCAAGGGCAAGTATAAAATTGCGGGCTTTCGCCCCGGCAAGGCGCCGCGCAAGTTTATCGAGATGCACTACGGCGCGGGCGTGTTCTTTGACGCCGCAGTGGACTACTGCTTAAACCGCGTATACCGCGAGCAATTAAATGAGCATCCGGAGCTTGAAGTGTTCGGTCAGCCCGACGTAACGTTCGACAAGGCAGGCGAGGGCGAAGCGTTTGCGTTCACCATCAAGGTCACGCTTTACCCCGAAGTCAAGCTCGGTGAATATAAAGGTATTAAATTGCCCAAGATTGAGTATAATGTAACCGAGCAAGACGTGGAAAACCGCGTCAAGGCAGAGCTTGCCCAGAGCGCGAGAAGCGTTTCTACGGACAAGCCCGCCGAGCTCGGCAACATCACCGTAATCGACTACGTCGGCACTGTGGACGGTGTGGAGTTTGAGGGCGGCAAAGCCGACAATCACGAGCTTAAACTGGGCAGCGGCGCGTTTATCCCCGGATTCGAAGACGGTCTTGTGGGCGCGGTCAAGGGTGAGGAGCGCGACGTAAAAGTCAAGTTCCCCGACGACTACCACGCGGAAAACCTCAAAGGCAAGGACGCCGTTTTCCACGTAAAGGTCAACGACGTATTGGTGGAGGAAATTCCAGAGCTTACCGAGGATTGGGTTAAGGAACGCGGCAGATACGACAGCGTGGAAGCGTTCAAGGCAGGTATCCGTTCCAATCTCGAAAGCGCGGCGGCCGACCGTCAGCGCAACGCGCGTATCGACGCCGTTATGCGTCAGGTTAGCGACAACGCCGAGTGCGATATTCCCGAAGCTATCGTCAATGCCGAAGTGGACAGAATGTACCACGAGTTCGAGCATCAAATGGCTGCGTACGGCATCAAGCCGGAGGACTACCTTAAATACAGCAATTCGTCGGTTGAACAGTTCCGCGCCGATCGCAAGGAGCCCGCAACCCGCAACATCAAGATGCGCCAAGTAATGCGTGCCATCATTAAGGCAGAGGGCTTGGACGTTTCGGAGGAAGAGGTCAAGCAAAAGCTGCGCGACCCTTCGGTCAGAGCCGAGCTTGAACACGTTGTGCATCACAACGGCGGCACTGTTGAGGAATACGCCTACAACGACATGCTGACCGACAAGTTCTTCGACCTTTTGCTTACCGCCAACGAGTTTGTGCTTGAAGAGAGCGAAACCAAAGCCGAGGAAAAGCCGGCGGCAAAAAAGACTACTGCAAAGAAAACAACTGCTAAAAAAGCAACCGAAGACAAAAAAGACGGCGAGTAATAAATAAATCCAATTCGGAGAAATTATGAACAAATTCAAATTTATCACCAACGATCTTGTGCCTATGGTTGTCGAGCAAACCAACCGCGGCGAACGTTCGTACGACATATTTTCGCGCCTATTAGAGGACCGCGTTGTGTTCTTGACGGGCGAGGTTACAGACGTGACCGCCGACCTTGTCGTGGCTCAGCTTATGTATTTGGAAAGCAAGGGCGAGGACAAGGACATTTCGCTGTATATCAACAGCCCCGGCGGCTCTGTTACGGCGGGCATGGCAATCTACGACACAATGAATTATATCAAGTGCGACGTGGAAACAATATGCGTCGGTATGGCTGCGAGCATGGGCGCGTTCCTGCTGTCCAGCGGCGC
The DNA here is from genome assembly GCA_029070965.1 of Clostridiales bacterium. Classification (GTDB taxonomy): domain Bacteria; phylum Bacillota; class Clostridia; order Christensenellales; family Pumilibacteraceae; genus Anaerocaecibacter. The sequence goes on along the minus strand of JAIEBI010000061.1, from coordinate 12,729 downwards.
CAAGGGCAAGCGGTTTGCGCTTCCAAACAGCGAGATAATGATTCACCAACCTTCGGGCGGCGCGCAGGGTCAGGCGAGCGATATAGCGATTACCGCACAGCACATTCTCCGCGTTAAGAAGCGTATGAATATGATACTTGCCAAAAACTGCAATCAGCCGCTTGAACGCATAGAGCGCGACGTAGACCGCGACAACTATATGTTCGCCGAGGAAGCCAAGGCGTACGGTTTGATTGACGGTATTGTTGAAAAACGCATATAATTAACAACAAACGACCAAACTGCCACAAAAGAAAACTAATGACGGAGGAGGTTCATAAATATGGCGAAAAAGAATAATAACATGAATAACGACGAACCTTGCTGCTCGTTTTGCGGCAGACCTGAATCCAAGGTTGAGCATTTGATTGCCGCCCCGGGCGACGGCGTGTATATTTGCGAGGAGTGCGTGGAAATTTGCCGCGACCAGCTCGCCGAAAACAATCACGGCACACCCGACTCAGTGGCGCTATTGCCGCCCGAACAGCTTAAATCCGAGCTGGATAAGTATATTATCGGGCAGGACGAAGCCAAGCGCGTGCTGTCGGTGGCGGTGTACAATCACTATAAGCGCGTTAATTACAACCTTAGAAATGCGCAAAAGGACAAGCGCCGCGACGAGGAGCGCACGATTGCCGAGCGCAATACAGGCGACGGCGTGGAGCTTAACAAGAGCAATATTTTGATGTTCGGACCGTCGGGCTGCGGCAAAACCTTGCTTGCGCAAACTCTATCCAAAATCCTTAAAGTTCCATTCGCAATGGTGGACGCCACCACGCTCACCGAAGCGGGGTACGTAGGCGAGGATGTGGAAAACATTTTGCTCAGGCTCATAAAGAACGCCGATTACGACGTTACGGCAGCCGAGCGCGGCATTATCTATATCGACGAGGTGGATAAGATTGCGCGCAAAAGCGAAAACGTTTCCATCACGCGCGACGTGTCGGGCGAGGGCGTTCAGCAGTCACTGCTCAAAATAATAGAAAGCACTATATCGAGTATTCCGCCCAACGGCGGGCGCAAACACCCGCAACAGGAATTTATCCATATGGACACCACTAACGTGCTGTTCATACTCGGCGGCGCGTTTGTAGGTTTAGACAAGATTGTTGCCGATAGACTTGGCAAATCGCGTATCGGATTCGGCGGCGTGTTGCACAGCGAGGCGACCGATCCCGACGCTATGCTGCCACAGGTCCAGCCGCAGGATCTTATCAAATTCGGGCTAATACCCGAGCTTGTCGGGCGCGTGCCTGTTACCGTCGCGCTTAAAGACCTTAAATCGGAAGACCTTGTGCGCGTACTGACAGAGCCGAAAAACGCGATAGTCAAGCAGTACGTTAAGCTGTTGGACTTGGACGGCGTTCAGTTAGAGTTTGACGAAAGCGCTCTCACCGCAATAGCCGACAAGGCAATATCACTGCACACAGGCGCAAGGGGACTGCGCACCATTGTGGAAAACGCAATGCTCGACATTATGTACAAAGTCCCGTCCGACAAGACGATAAAAAAGATAATCGTCACTTCGGACACAATCAAGAATTCCGCTCCGCCAAAAGTAATAAAAGACGCGGCGTAAAACAAAAATTAAACTCCCACTTATCGGTGGGAGTTTTTTGAATAAGAGATATATAAATGGTTACGCACACCGCGCGGCGAATTTTGTCGCACTCCATTCGCGGGGTGGGGCACACACCACGCGGGAATGCCCGCGAACAGCGCGGGCGACCTTTGCGCTACGCGCAAGCGTCCGAACCGTGCGGCTGCAAGCGGAGCAATAATAATAGCTTTTATGTTGATTGTGAGATAATTCGGTATTATTGCTGTGCAACTGCCGCACTCCATTCCCGGTGGTGGTGCTAACAAAAAAGACATATGCGGATGCATATGTCTTTTTTGTGGCACCACCACCGGGAATCGAACCCGGGTCTTCGGCGTGAGAGGCCAACGTCCTAACCTCTAGACTATAGTGGCTCATTACTTTGTAAGTATAGCATAAGTATATTTAAAAATCAACCGTTTTAACGCAATTAAGTAAATTAAATATTTTCCGTTTGTTGCGGCGTAGATTCGGGGTCCGCTTTTTTGGGTGTCTGCGTTTCGTCGGCGGTTTGCTTTTTGCGCATTCTCATCCAGTTGATAAATCCGTACGTATCGTAAATAAAGAACAGTGAAAAGCATACTATTATAGGCAAACACGAAATATTGTTTGCGGCGACCATTGCCCACAAAGCTATACGCACAATATCGTTGCAGGCGTATGCAAGTCCGTAAAACGGGCTGCGCAGGATAGTAAAGCATGCCGCTATCATGCTCAGTGCGACAGATACGGTGCTGACTGCCAAATTGGTTGTGCCGAGTGCGCGCAGTATAAAGTAGAACGCCACCGTGACGACGGCGGAAATTACGCCTACTATGCTTACTTTTTTTGCGTTGAGCTTGGCAATGGATATGCTTGAACTGTCCTTGTACGGATGGCGCAACCAAGTTACTATCGCGTAGATTGCCGCCGGCGTACTCATACCGAGATAGGTTATCATCTCGCCGTAGTATTTTGTAAAGTACGCTACTATGCCGTAGCACACCGAAAAAATTACGGTCAAAAACTGACCCACAACGTTGCCCTTGACGATAAACATAAGCATCGTTATGCCGGTTATAGACGAAACAAGCGTCATATAATCGTTTGAGCCTATCAAAAAGAACGTGAGAATAATAGCGGTAAATGCCGCTACCCACAAACATATATCGAATTTATTTAATGCTTTAAACGGGTTTTTCATTTGCTAAGATAATATATCATGCTGTCTGGTCGTTGTCAATAGATTGCAATAAAAAATGCGGCTGTTGCCGCATTTTTAGCCTATTTCATAAAGAAGCGCACAAGCTTGTCTTTGAATTTTGAGTAAGGCGAGTAGCGTATGGGCAGGTCAAGCTTGGTGGATTTTTTGAGTATGGACTTGCAGTGCGAAAAAGTCATAAAGCCTGTCTTGCCGTGGTAGCTGCCTATGCCCGAAGTGCCAACGCCGCCGAACGGCATTTTTGACGTGGCAATGTGCATAATAACGTCGTTTACGCAACCGCCGCCGAATGCTACGCGCCCCATCAATTTCTTTTCGTTTTTCTTTTTGCTTGTAAACAGGTAGAACGCAAGCGGCGTGGGGTGGGCGTCCAGTATTGCGTTAAGTTCGGCGTCGTTTGAATAGGTGAGTACTGGCATTACGGGTCCGAAAATTTCTTCCTGCATTGCGTTGTCGTCAAGCGTTGCGGGGTAAATAATAGTAGGCTCTATTTTTTGAAGCTCGTCATTGTATCCGCCGCCGTAAGCAATATTGCCGCTAATCAAATTCTTTACGCGGTTATAGTGGCGTTCGCTGATTATCTTGCCGAAGTACTCGCAGTTGAGTGCGTCGGGATATAACTTGTTGATGTGCTTTTTCATGCATTCCACAAGCTTGTCGGCAATCGATTTGTGCGCCACAATGTAGTCTGGCGCAATGCAGGTCTGTCCCGCGTTGAGCAGCTTGCCGAAAACTATGCGCTTTGCCGCAAGGTCGATCTTTGCCGTTTCGTCCACGACGGTGGGGCTTTTGCCGCCCAGCTCGAGCGTGACGGGGGTAAGGTTGCGGCTTGCCGCCTCGTACACCTTTTTGCCCACCTCGGCGCCGCCCGTAAAGAATATGTAATCGTATTTGCAGTCCAGCACCTCGGCGTTTGCACTTTCGCCGTAAACGCAGGTGACGTATTCGGGCGGGAATACCGACTCGACTATCTCTTTAATTACTCGGCTGGTTTGCGCTGATGCGCGCGACGGTTTAAGCACCACCGTATTGCCCGCAGAAATGGAATCGACAAGCGGCTGCATAGCGAGCAGAAATGGGTAGTTCCACGGCGCTATAACAAGCGTTACGCCGTATGGCGAGGGCAGCACGTAGCTCTTGGACGGAAACTGTGCAAGCGGTGTTCCGCGGCGGGACGGCTTTGCCCATTTTTTGACGTGCTTGATTACGTAGGACAGTTCTTCAAGCACCATGCCTATTTCCACCATGTACGATTCGGATGCCGATTTATTTAGGTCGGATTTGAGCGCGTCTAATATATCCTGCTCGCGCGCCTTGATTGTGGATTTGAGCGATTTAAGGTATTTCAGCCGCGTAGCTACGGACAGAGTGTTTTGTGCGTTAAAGTATTCGCGTTGCGCTTTTACTATTTGTTCTATTGTGTTCATTGTAGTCACCTTATAGCTTTACCTTGTAGTAGAGTTGTTTAAGCTGTTTGCGTGAGAACAGCTTGGGAACGGGGTACAGCGGATTACCTTCCTTGGCGGCGTACTTGGACATTTGGTCGATATCCTCGTCCTTTATTTCGGCAAACCCGCGAGGAATACCAAGGTAATCGTTCATAGAGTATACCCATTTAATAAACTTATCCGCCGCAGCTTGCTTGCTGTCTGACTTGTCCGCTAAGCCGATTTCGCGGGCGAGTATAGCCAGCTTTTTGTGCGCCGATTTGCCGTAGCTTTCCAGCACGACGGGCAGCAGCACAGAGCAGGTGAGCCCGTGCGCAAGTCCGTACTTTCCGCTGAGCGAGTGCGCCACGGCGTGTACGTAACCCACGTAGCTTTTTGTAAACGCTATGCCCGCGTAGTGCGCTGCAAACAGCATATTGCGCCGCGCGTCGGCGTTTGTGGGCTCGTCGTAGCACGTTTTAAGATTGTCGTGAACAAGCTTGACCGCCTCTATGGCGTTGCGGCGCGTGTCCTTGGTGGTGGAGCGCCCGATAAACGCTTCCACGGCGTGGGTGAGCGCGTCCATACCGGTGTACGCCGTTATCGTCTTGGGTAAACCTAACGTCAGTTTGTAGTCGAGTACGGCGTAGCGCGGAATGAGCGGAAAATCGTTAATCGCAAACTTGCGGTGCGTTTCGCCGTCGGTGATGACTGAGGCGATAGTCGTTTCGCTGCCCGTACCCGCAGTGGTCGGAACGGCAATGAGTAGCGGCAGCTTTTTGTGTACGTGCAAAATGCCCGCCATAGCTTTTATGCTCTTTTTGGGGCGGGCGATACGTGCGCCCACGGCTTTGGCAAGATCCATAGGGCTACCGCCGCCTACGGCGATTATGGCTTTGCCGCCGTCGGCAATGTACATAGCGCGCGCTTCTTCAACTGCGGCTATGGTCGGGTTGGGCATTGTCTTGTCGTAAATGCTGTAACCGATACCCGCGGCGGAAAGCGCAGCGGTAAGTCCGTCCACAAGTCCGCATTTCATAACGCCGCCGTCGGTCACTATAAACACTTTGTCTATGTTCTTGTCTTTAAGTACGGCGGGGACGTCCTCGACCGACTTTAATATTTCGGGTTGCCTGTACGGCAAAATGGGCAGCGCCACCTTAAATACAAATTGAAAAGTCCTGCAATAGAGTTTGTTGAATATGTTCATTGGAATATGTCCTCTCAGTAAATTAGGTATTATACCCCAGAGCTGTTTTGCACATCTCTGGGCTCGCGTGCTTCGCACGTGAATTCCGCTGCAAGCAGCGGGGTATTACACCAAATTTGTCGTTGTCGTATTTTTGCTCTCGCAAGCGGGCAAAAATGCTCCTCGAATCAAAATGATTACCAAAGCAATTATACAACTTACCGCTTTGATTTTTACCGTTTATCCCGCACTTAATAACATATATATTTAAAAACAATAAAAAATGCCACATAACTAAGATTATGTAACATTTTTATAATAGGTATTATTTTAATTTATTCGTCAGATTTTGGCGGCGTATCTCTTTGGGTTTTAAGGTGTTTGCCTATCAAAACGGCGTACGTTACGCATTGCAGTACAATCAGACAAATGCCGACTGCAAGCAAAATCTTGCCGACTGTCTTATACCCGGGGACGGCGCTCAAAATATGCACGCCCGCAATTAAACAGCCGATTGAGGAAAGCAACAACAATACGCTCAAAATAATAAGAATTACTTCCTGCCATTTTTTGAGTTTGCAGTTTGGTTTAAGCTGTTTTGTCAGCTCCAACAAAACGCCGAAAATAACATCTAATACGTAATCCATGATTTAAGTATACCACTGTAAAATCGTTTGTCAAATGTTTAGGTTACTTTAATAAATTTATTATGTCCACATAGTTGTTCATACTTGTAAACTTTTGGTAATATAGGTCGGTGAGTGATAACTTCATATTGATTTTTGAGTTGATTTTGTTTACGATATTTTCAAGGCTTTTTGCCGCGCTTGCGCTAAACCCATTCGCATTGTAATACGCCAGCGTTATATGCGGCGTAAAAGGGTACGGCAGTTTTTTTACACCGTCAATAATAGAATACAATTCCATAATCGCGTTGTAATCGTTTTCGGTAGCGGGGCATAGTCCTAACACCAAACTGGTATTTACCATATTGAACACGTACGTGCTTTTTAGTGTTATCTTTGCGTGTTTGAGTTTTTTCAGTTCGCTTTTAATTTGCAGTATTTTTAGTTCGTTTAAAAACACTTGCTCCGCGACTTCGCTCAAAATCGGGGAATTGCTAAGGTCGTGCAAGGTCATGTGAAAGGTGTGCGGTATCAGTCTGTCGCAAAAGCATTGCGGCACGGTGCTGTATAGTAAATCGGTGTATTCGGTCAGCTCGGCTTTTACGTCATCGTCCAAATCAAAAACCACGGTATCGCCGTAAAAGTCTTTAAAGGTGTTATCGGCGTTTACCTTATGCGCAACGGACGGGCTGACTATAAAGTCATTGCCGCCCAAATTGAGCTCCTTTTTTTGAAACGAATTAATTCTATCCGAAAACTCTTTGAATGTTTCCATCTATAATTGTCCCTATAAAAAATTGATTGCGGTGGAAATAAAGTGCAGTACGGCAAAAACCGTAATGGGGATTATCGCTATAAAGTTTTTGCGATCGATTGCGTACAGCATAAACGCGCCGCAGGGGAATATACATAGGCAAACAAAAATCCCGCCGTTGGCTATGCCGCAATAATACATGACCCAAGCAACGTAGTACGCCAAGCAAGACGCGGCGGATATAATAACGCAGGGTGAAAGGCTAATCTTTTTTGCTGTGGTGTTTTTAATCGCGCACAGCGTTGCCAAAGTAAGCACCTGAAACACCGTGGCGAAAATATCGAGTATTTCCGTTTTTGATGCGTTACGCAAAATATCGCGGGGCGCGGGGACGAAAAACCAAATTATATTTGGCAGCATTATTATCAAGAACAATACTGCCGCCCAAACATCAAAACCGAATTTGTGTTCACGTAGCTTCATAGCCGAATTTCATTTATCTTCCTTATTGTCAATCATTCCCGCCAAATCGTTCATGATTTCGTCGGCAAGCTTTTTGTCGAGGTTGTCCCGTGCAAAGTCCGCAATCAGTTTTGCGGTGTTGCTAATACGTTCGTCTAATCCCGTATCGTCAAAATCAAAAATCGGGGTCTTTTTTTCGTCTTCCATAGTCTACTCCTATATCAGCATTTTTGAACGGATATCCAAATTTCGCTTTTGTAGTCGCTCGAATCGGTATCTCCGTCGGGATAAACTTCGATATCGAATTCACCGGTGGGACGGTAGTTTGACGTCGGAAAGAATTCGGTTGTAATCTCGCGCCAAGCTTGCTGAATGGCTTGCGGCATTGCGCCCACGCACTCGAACACCGCCCACGTTCGCGCGGGGATTAAAGTCTTTTTGAACCCGTCGGATGTGGGTGTATTCTCGTCGCATAACACCGCAACGGAATAGTCAAAAGTATCGTCGCCTTTTTGCTCGTAGCAAATGCCGAACATAAGCGCTTTGTCACTTGCGCCGCGGATAAGCTTGTCTATCGTTCCGTCGCTATGACACTGCGCCCAAAATGCGGGCACGCTCGCGTTGTTTTCGCCGCCCAGCACGCTGTGCCTGCTTGTCTTTTCGAGGACGTAAAACGCCTGTTTGTCAATAATCTTGCAGTTCATAATTATATTATATAAGACGATTTTAAAAAGTCAATATAAATATGATAAGAATATGATTAAAATAATTCGGTAGGGGCGTATTAAAATTTGTCGATAAAAAAGAAAAGTCGTGTTAAATTTATTGACATAACGGTGAGATAGGTATATCATACATAATGCTAACACATTGTCGTTACAAACCACACACACGACATTAACCAAGGAGAAAGAACGTGGTACAATCTCTCAACAAAAAATGGAAGGAAGTGCTTTACGCCGCTTCGGGATTCGGTCCGAATCTCTTAATGGTGTTGATGGGCGCTTACTATTCCGACGCGCTCAATCCCGCCGGATTTACAGGCATCAATCCGGCAGGACAAACAATACTGGGGCATGTATGCTTGGTATTGCCGGCTCTGTTTCCCATCCTGCTGATACTCGGCAAGGTTTTCGACGGCATTATCGACGTGCCGTTTGCGTCTATTACGGACAACCTTAATACGCGCTGGGGCCGTCGTCGCCCGCCTATAGCGATTGCATTCATTCCGATGGTAGTGTCTTTTGCGCTTTGCTGGTATCCTGTATTCGGCGTTGCGGAATCCGCGCAGCTCGGCAACTCAATATGGTTTACTGTAATGTCGCTTATATTCTTTGCGTCGTACACGATGTGCTTGATTTGCTTTTACGGAAGCTTGAGCAATGTTTGCACGTCGACTGCTCAGCGCATCAGGGTGTCGGCATTCAAGTCGTTCTTCGATACCATTTCTTATGTATTGGTATATGCGCTGGTCCCGCTTATATTGGGTGTGCTGAACGAAAACCTCGGTTGGGGCATCGACAAATTCGTGTTCTTGCTTTTGCCGGTAATGTTCACTATGCTTATCCCTTTGTTCATGATAAAGGAAGGGAAAAAGTACGGCTATCCCGAAAACGACGGCGCGGAAAAACAGGAAAAAATTTCCTTGCCGCAGTCGCTTTCCATAACGTTTAAAAACAGGATTTTCCGCCGTTGGCTTGTCGTAGATTGCTGCGCATTCTTCGGACTGCAAATGTTCCTTGTTTCTATGAATACACTGCTAAAAGGCGGTATGGGCTTTACAGGCTGGGAAATCACGCTTTGCAATACGTTCGCTTTTGCGCCCGTGCCGGTTATGCTATACCTGTTCCAAAAGCTGAAAGCCAAAAAGGGCATACGCTTTACATACCAAACCTGCTTGCTCTCGTTCGGCGTCGCAATACTGGCATTCTTTTTCAGCTCTAAGCTTATGTGCGGCGACAACAAGCTCGTGCAGTACATAATATCATGCGCAGGCGGTGTGGCGGCAAGCTGGGCTATCGGCTCGTTCTTCATGATGCCGATGGTGATACCGTCGCAAATTTCCGCAGTCGAGGAAAGGCTGACAAAACAAAACCACAGCTCAATGTACTTTGCTGCACAGGCTTTTTGCACAAGCGTTATAGGCGCTATCGCGTCGTACGGCGTTTATGACATACTTAAAAATATATTCTTTACCACGGGCGGCAACTTTGTTTGGGCGGAATCCACTATTCGCACCGTAATAGAAAACGGAGTCGAAAAGGAGGTTATTATTTCGGCGGCTCAGGTCGCTGCGGAAATGATGAAGGTTTCGCAAAGCCAAGTATTCAATTTCGGCATAACCATTGTACCGTTTATAGTTACCGCGTCGTGTTTGCTCGGATTCTTCTTTGCATGCAAGATGCCCAAAGATTTCTCGCCCAAAGAGGTGGCGCGCGAGTTCAAAAAAATGAACCCCGCACTCGACATTTCCGCGTACGAAACCGCGCCCGAAGCCAAGCCCGAAAAGCAAGAAATACTGTTTGTACAAATTGCGCTCTCCATTCTTTCCGGATTTATATTCGGCTTTATATGGGCAGGCTTTATGTTCCACAAGCTTAAATCTATACTGCAAAGCAAAAAGACCGCCGTGCTGTGGGCTTTGGCATGCTTTGTTCCGTTTGCCGCAATTTTCATCCTTAACAAAAAGTACAAGGCGCTTGCGGAAAAATATAACGAAGCAGGTCTTCAACTGAACGTCAAAAACAGAAATATCTTGGCAATAGTTTTCGGCGTGCTGTTCCCCGTACTGCCGCTAAACGTCGTGTCGCTTGCGCTTTTGCAGCTTGATATCAACAAATACTACAACGCTACCGACGCCGACGTAGAAGAAGATATCGTTCCAGATATGGCACCTTCTGCCGAAGCCGCAGAAGCGTAAACACAATGTTAAGATTACAATAAAATAAAACGAGCATACCATTCGGTATGCTCGTTTTTTATTGCGCACGCTGTGCTCGTCTTTTCGAGAACGTAAAACGCGTTTTGTCACTAATTCAGCAGTCATAATATTGTTGCCTTTGCTTGGTGGGTAGTAATATCCAAAACAAATTGAAATAATTTTCAGAGAATGATTTTACTGTTGTATTAGCAAGTTAAGTTTTTGTACAACTTCGGCAGTGTTTTTTATTTGGATAACAACAATATCTTTTGTCGATGAGTTTTCGCTTTTTATCGTCAGAATTATATTTCCGTTTTGCTTGACCTTGCTTTGTTGCGGGAACTCTTGAACTTTCGCATAGACAATATCGGATATTGGTAACGGTTTCTTTTTAAACCCGCGAAATCCGTTATGAATAATAATGGTGTTGGACTCCTTGATAATAGCCCATTTGGGAAGACATAACCCGATTGTTCCGACGAGTGTTACAAATCCCATTGCAGATATACCGAATATGTAAAACCACCGAAATTTCGGAATATAAATCAGCCCCAAAATGCTGCCGGTCAAACTTATAAGTCCCACAGCTGCTACAATCCAGAAAAAACTTTTATCCCGTTGTGCGATTACTTCTTTCATAAACCACCGCCTTATAATACAAAGTATAACAAAATAAAAAATTAAAAGCAATAAAAAATTGTTAATGCTTTATATTGGATTTGTATATAGCGGGGTAGGTGAATATTTATTCTTTATCGGGCTTTTGTCCGTCGTGCGCTTTCCACTGACATTCCGTTAACTCGAAATCGGAAAATACAGCCTTAAACGAAGAATTTTCGGGAGAGCAAGCGTATATGCCGAAAGCGATTTTTCCGTTGCCTTTAAAGATATGGCAAATACGCATTTGGTGATACGTTATGCCGTCGAATGAACATTCTACGCAATAATCGTCACCGCGACGGCTGAATCTATACCATACCGTTTTTATATCGGAGCTTATTTCGGTTGTAGCCCAATCGGAATAACCGTTGTTTGTGACGACGCTGCCTAAATGCTGAAATTTTTCATTTTCAAATTCGACGGATGCCTTTAACCAAGTATCGCTGTCTAAGTACATTACGACGCCGCATTGGTCAAAGCGGTGATGACTTTCATGAAATTCGGTCTTTACGACAAAACTGAAAAACTGTTCATCTGTTTCCATTTGGAATACGGGCGCGTTGTCGTTGCGAAAATGATAGTACGTTCGTTGCCATAAGTCGGTAAACGGCTTTGTAACGATTTCTATTCTATCGTCGAATATTTTGTATTGTTGAGGCTCGCGCGTCCATTTGAATTTTTTAATATCCATAATTTACCGCCTATGCCGATTATATCATATCGGACATAAAGTGTCAAATGGCGTTATTGCGCGAGTTCTCATTTTTCTACGCTTATCTTCACTACGAAAAAAGCACCGATTACTCGGTGCTAATTCGTGGTGGAGTAGTAGCAATCTAAAACGAATGTACCTAATAATTACAGTTAAATTGTTGTAATGTAATTACAATTTATTAATCTTTATCGCACAGCATAATTATTCCGGCGATAAGACTTACAAATATTAATGTGCATACTTTAAATCCGGTGCCTACGTATTTATTGTTTTTAACTGCATTAAAATAATGTACCGTCATCGGAATAGTCCAGCAAAGTGGAATTAAAAGGTAACCGGCGGTTGCTATGCAGCCTATAATCATAAATACTTTTGCAATGGTTTTTAATGCAGAGGTTTCTTGTCGGTCATGAGTTGTGCTGTTTAATTGTGTATTTTGGCATTGTATTTCTTTTGCGGAAGTTCCTTGTTGGTTACAAATTGTGTCATGAGTTGTGCCGATGGCGCGACCGCAACTCACACAAAATGCAGCTTCGTCAGCTAATTGCTTTCCGCAGTATGTACAGTATTTCATAGTGTTTCTCCTATAATTTTTTGATAATATTCTACAAGAAGAAATCTTCTTTGTCAAGTATTTTGAGAAGATTTCTTCTAAAATAATAGTATGGCGAAAATAGGGGAGAGAATAAAAGAACTCCGTTTGGAAAAAGGCCTTTCGCAAATGCAATTGGGCAAGCTGATAGGCGTCAGTCAAAAGGCTATTGATTACTGGGAGCGTTCGGTAAATGAGCCGAAGGCGAGCTATATAATTAAATTGGTCAAAGTGTTCGAAGTATCATTTGACGAATTCTTTGAAAACTGTTAATAGATAATTATTAGCGTTTCGTGGGGATGTACGCACGGACAAATTATTGAAAGTTTTTCTGAATACTAACTACAAATAAGCGGGTTGCCCGCGGACTGCGCGGGCGGGCTTCGGCTACGCCGAGCGCCTAGCGAACTTCGCGCCGAATATCAAACAATAATAGGGCGGTGGAGCAGTCGTATCCTAAAACGAACATTTGCACTAAATTGAAATTTATCACTCAACCGAAAAATTTTTAGCCTTATGCAAATAATGTTTCCATAATAAAAAC
>JAIEBI010000060.1 GCA_029070965.1 Clostridiales bacterium | reverse complement strand
TCTCGTTGGCTCGGATATGTTTATAAGAGACAGTAACTGCGGTCACTACGGATATTTGCGCGAAATATACGAGTACGACGGTCAAACATTTAAATCACTGTATAGGCAATCGAATTACTAAAATACCTTTACATTTAAAAGTTATTGTGATACAATGTATTTGAGCAAGTATGCCTTGCTTGCGCTTTTTTGTGTCAAAATAAAGTTAAGCGGCAAGAATAGACTATGAATGAACAATTACTCGAAAAACTGAAACAAACTTATCCCGACGCGTGTTGCGAGCTGGAATACGGCAATGACTTTGAATTGCTTATTTCGGTTATACTAAGCGCACAGTGCACGGACAAGCGCGTCAATATAGTTACGCGCAAGCTTTTTGCCGCTGCCAACACGCCGCAAGCTTTTTGCGATATGCCGCTTGAAACGCTGGAAGAGTATATCAAAAGCTGCGGACTGTACAAAAACAAGGCGGCGAACATAAAAAAGTGCTGCGAGGGATTAGTGAACAACTTTGGCGGCAACGTGCCGAGGACGATGGACGAGCTGTTGTCGCTTGCGGGCGTGGGCAGGAAAACCGCCAACGTAATGTTAAGCGTTGCGTTCGGTCAGCCGGCGATAGCGGTGGACACGCATGTGTTCCGTGTAGCGAATAGGTTGGGGCTTACGCGCGGCAAAACGCCCGACGAGGTGGAAAAGGATTTGTGCGCATCGTTCAAGCCCGAAGATTACCGCGACGTACACTTTTTGCTAATCAGGCACGGCAGGGATTGCTGTCATGCACGCACGCCCGATTGCGAGGGCTGTGCGGTAAAAGAGCACTGTCCGCACGGAATATCTTATGCGCAACTTAATTGAGTAGGTCAATATGTTTATAGACAGAGCAAAAATTTATATAAAGGCGGGCGACGGCGGCGACGGTTGTACGTCGTTCTATACCGAAAAGTATGTGCCTAACGGCGGTCCCGACGGCGGCGACGGCGGCGACGGCGGCAGCGTGGTGTTTAAGGTTAATCCCAACGCCGCGTCGCTTTCTGAATTCAGATTCGGCAAGCATTACCGCGCCGAAAACGGCAGTAACGGCTCGGGCAAAAACCGCCACGGCAAAAACGGCGCCGATCTTGTTTTGTACGTTCCGCGTGGCACGGTACTGCGCGACGAACAGTCGGGCGCGATAATTGCGGATATGTTCTATCCCGATGACACTGTTACCGTGCTTAAAGGCGGCATAGGCGGAAAGGGCAATGCTCGGTTCAAGTCGTCTCGCAGACAAGCACCGGGGTTCAGTCAAAAGGGTGAGCCCACAAAGGAACGCGCTGTCGTTTTGGAGTTAAAGACAATTGCCGACGTGGGACTTGCGGGACTACCCAATGCGGGCAAGTCTACGCTATTATCGGTGCTTACCGGCGCAAATCCCAAAATAGCCAACTATCCGTTCACTACGCTAACGCCAAACCTCGGCGTGTGCTACGTGGACGAGAGCTCGTTTACCGTTGCGGATATCCCGGGGCTTATAGAGGGCGCGGCGGACGGCGCGGGGCTCGGCCACAGGTTTTTGCGGCACATAGACCGCACGCGCATAATCGTGCACGTGGTGGATATTTCCACCGACGGCGACGCGGTCAAGGACTACGAAATAGTCAATAACGAGCTGTTTAGGTATAACAAAGAGTTGATGGACGTACCGCAGCTTATTGCGCTCAACAAAATCGACTGTGCGGACAAGGATAAAATTAAGGATTTCCGCGCGCGAGTCAAGGGCGAAATTTACGAGATAAGCGGCGTTACGCACAGTGGGCTGGACGCATTGTCGCGCGCGATATCAAGGAGGCTTTCGACGCTTCCGCCGCCGTCGCCGATAGAGTTCGAGCCGTTCGCGTACGAGGAGGTCGATCCCAACTCCTACGCTATATCCCGCGCGGACGACGGCGCGTTTGTGCTAAGCGGCGCGATGATAGAAAAGCTTGCGCGCACGGTAGTGCTGGACGACCGCGACAGCTTTATGTACTTTCAGCGGCGGCTGGATGTGGGCGGCGTAACCAAGGCGCTCAAAAAAGCGGGAATAAAATCGGGCGATTTAGTCAGAATACTCGATACGGAGTTTACTTATGAAGAATAAAATTACCAAGATAGCAATATTCGGCGGCAGCTTCGACCCGCCGCATTTCGGTCATATAGACATCGTCAACAACTTAGAGCGGTATTTCGACCGTGTTATAGTAATGCCGTCGTATATTTCGCCGTTCAAGCAGGATAGCCAAGGCGATACGGCACGCTATACATTGTGCAAAAAGGTTTTTGCGTCGCAAAATACGGAGGTCAGCCGTTACGAAATAGCCAAAAAAGGCGTAAGCTACAGCGTGGACACTGCGGCGTATCTTGCTAAGCGTATACAAGGACAATTATACTGGGTCATAGGCAGCGAGGAAATAAACCGTCTTACCGAGTGGCGCGATATAGACAGACTCAAAACGCTTGTTACGTTTTACGTGGTAAAGCGCCCCAACTACGAGCTTGACGAAAACGCGTTAAAATCGCTCAAAAAGCGCAAGATAAAAATCAAGCTTGCGCCGTTTACCGGACTCGATATATCTTCCACCGAAGCGAAAATAGATATTGCGTTCGGCAAGCCCAACAAGTATTTGCCGTCCGTCGTTTACGAGGCGATAGCGAAAAAGGGTATGTTCAATCCGTACGGAAAATACGTACAGGCGCTGTACCGATACGGACTTAATGCACGGCGCATACGCCACACGTACGGCACGGCGGTGCGCGGCATGGAGCTTGCCAAGCTGTACGGCGCATCTGTCAACGACGCCGTTATTGCATGTATTCTTCACGATATAGCAAAGACCGTCGACCCCAAGGACTACGAGAAAAAAGTGGACTTTTCGCACTTTCCCGAGGACACCGTACACGCGCCGATTGGCGGGTATATAGCAAAGCGTGAGTTTGACGTTTCGGACGAAATCGAGCACGCAATACGCATTCATTCTACGGGCGACGAGGACATGAGTGTGCTCGACGAAATAGTTTACCTTTCGGACAAGTCCGAGCGGGGAAGGAGCTATAAAACGCTCGACTACGTGCGGTATTTGTGCGAGGTAGACCGCGCGCTTGCAATGCACTATGCGCTCAACGAGATTAATTCGCTTGAATGGGCGGAGGACAACGAGTTTTCGTTGCGTGCGATAAACTATTACGAACACCTTTGTCACGGCAAGGAATATCCGGTGATGCCCGAACATAAGCCGCCGGAAGTATCGCCGACCGAAAAAGATGTCAAAAAAGAACAGCCCAAAGAAAAACAAGCGAAAAAGATAAAGGAATTTGTGCCGTCGGGCGACGAAATTAAGGATATAGCGACGGTAGCGGCGGGCGAACTCAGCTTACACAAGGCGCGCAACGTGGATATAGTCAGCCTTAACGGCAAGACTATCGTTGCCGACTATTTTGTAATAGCGTCGGCGTCATCGAGTACGGCGGTCAAGGCGCTTATGGGATACGTCGAGGACAAGCTGACCAAGCAGTTCGGGATTAACCCTACCAAGCGTGACGTAAATACCGAATGGATAGCGCTCGATTACGGCGGCGTTATAATTCACATATTCACCGATAAGATGCGCGAGTTTTACAATATCGAACGGCTTTGGTCGGACGGAAAAAATATAGAGCGTTACGAGGATTAAAGTGCAATTCGAAGCCGATTTAATCAAATTATTACAGCGCGCGTCCAACGGGTTTACCGATGTGGTATTCCTCGGAATATCGCAGCTTGGTACCGAGTTGGCGTTTTTGGCAATAGCCGTCGTGTTGTACTGGTGCTTGGACAAGCGGTATGCGTACAGGTTTTTCAACGTGTACATTTTGGGTGTTGCAATCACTAACTTTTTAAAGCTCGGATTCAAACGAACGCGCCCGTTCAATGCGTACGACGTGCGTAGTATAGGCGATCCCGAACCAACGTACTCATTCCCGTCGGGGCATACGGAGAGCATAGCGTCCATATCGACGCTACTCACAATAAAGTACGGTCAAAAAAGCAAAGCCGTACCGATAGTGTGCATAGCCGCAACGTTGCTTGTCATGCTGTCGCGCATGTACTTGGGACAGCACTATTTGTCAGACGTGTTTTGCGGGCTTACAGTTGGCGTATTTTGCGCCATAGCGTTTAACGCGCTGTTATCGCTGTTCGGGGATAAAGAGGAATTGTTTATAATCCCCAACATCATAGTGTCGGTAATAATCATTTCCGTGTTGGCGGGTGTTGGTATGCTTAACAGTCCGAGCGGCGCGGATATACTCAAAGGCTTGGGCGCGTTTGTGGCGTTCGATATAGGTTACTTTGTGGAAAAGCGTTACGTCAAGTACGACGTGGCAAGTAATCGACTTTGGTGGACGGTTGCACTTCGGCTTATCGTCGGGCTGGGCGTAGCGATAGCCATACAACAGACATTTAAGCTGTTTTTGCCCGAAAGTATTCCAATGCTGTATTGCTTTTTGCGGTATTTCCTTATGGCGGCGTGGGCGGCGCTTGCGGCACCCGCATTGTTCAAAAAACTGAAAATATAGGTGTTACGGGTGTTCAGCCCCCAATTGATACACCCAAGCGGGTTCTTTTGCGCTCTATCTGCGTTAAACTCGCTTGACGTAGCACCGAGGCTACGACATCGCTCGTTTGCCTTGATATAGCACTAAAATAACCTCGCTTGAGGCGCAAAGCGTTTTTACGTGCAAAATCACGAGGATAGGCGACCGAAACGGAGTGCAGTCGTACCCACTGCGGTACGTCAAACGACGCTTAGGGCGCATAGACCGAGATTTTGCCGTAAAAATGTATCTATTGGAGTTGAACACCCGTATATGGAAACAAAAACTTACATAATAAAATCGCCGAAAAAGATGGAAGCGTTGGGCAAAAAACTCGCACGCAATATGTCGGGCGGCGATATAATATTGCTGACGGGCGAGCTGGGCGCAGGCAAGACCGTGCTGTGCAAGGGCATAGCCAAAGGACTGAAAGTAAAGGCGCAGGTAGTTTCGCCGACGTTTACCATAATGAACGAATACTTCGGCGCGCATAAATTTTGTCATTTCGACGCGTATCGATTGGAAAGCGCGGATGAGGCGGCGGAAGCGGGACTTACCGACTTTTTCGGCGCGGAAGACACCGTTTGCGCGGTGGAGTGGTGGCAAAACGTAAAAGAGCTGTTCGACGGCTGTCGGACAATTAAAATCGCAATAAACAAGATAGACGAAAAAAAGAGAGAGGTTACGGTGGAAAAATGAAAAGCTATTTGATGATAGATACCGCCGAGGGTACACGTGCGTTGCTGTTTTTTGGTGGCGAGTATTATTACGACGAGAATTTAAAGAACGCCGGTTCGGAAACGCTTATGCCTATGATAGACGGATTGCTCAAAAAGGCGGGCGCCACCCTTAACGATATAGATATATTCGGCGCTTGCGTGGGTCCAGGGTCGTTCACCGGACTGCGTATAGGACTGACAACTATAAAAACGTTTTGCTATTCGCTGGGTAAGCCGTGCTTTGGCGTAAACAATTTGCGGCTCAATTCATATAACAATAACAGCGACAAAGTGATTTCAGTGGCCGACGCAGGCAACAAAGTGTGCTACGTAGCACGGTTTGACGGCGACAACACGTGTGAACCCGCAACGTGCATGACGCTTGACGACGCGTTAAAGTTTGTAAGTGAGCACAAGGATTATGCCGTATCCACCGACAATAAGCTTGCGGGGATATTTGCCGGAACGGTCGGCATTGGCATGCGCGAAATGAAAATCGCCGCGGAAAAGCACATGGCAGACGTGTTAGACCAAAAGGAGCTGTTGCCGCTGTACATACGCAAGGCGCAGCCCGAACGCGGCGAGGGCGATCTGTGATAGGCGGCACGGTAACGGTGCGCAAGGCTGAAAAGCGCGACGCACACAATATCGCCGCGGCGGAACAGGCGTACATTGACTGCCCGTGGACGGAAAGCCAAATCGAGGACGAGATAGACAGCGGTGCGGTGTTTTTGGTTGCGGAGAGTGAAGGCGAGTTTTGCGGGTACGTGTCGGGCGAGGTTACGACGGACGAATGTGAAATATCCAATATCGCCGTAACGGAAAAGTACAGGCGGCTGGGTATAGGCAAAACACTTCTCACTGCGCTTATAAGCGAGCTTAGCGTTCGCGGCGTACACAGCGTGTTCTTGCTTGTACGCGACGGAAACACGCCCGCTACGGCTCTTTATCAAAGCCTTGGGTTTACACGCGTAGGACTTAGAAAAAACTACTACAAAGGAAAAGACGCGCTGATTATGCGACTTAATTTGTAGTGAGGTAATATGGAAACGACTGTGGACGGAGTGCAGTGCGAGTACGAGATGTACCGCGCACAGGGCGATACAAAAACAGTCGTTTTGTTTTTGCACGGTTGGGGCGGCGGGCTTAGCTCGTTTGCCGGCGCGTACAAAGCGGTTACCGACTGGGGCATAAGCTGTATCAACTTTTCGTTTCCCAAAAAAGTGCCGAGTAGCTGGGGGGTATACGAATACGCCGCGTGCGTGCGCGATTTCCTTTTGGAGCAGGGCATAGACAAGCCGATAATCGTCGGGCACAGCTTTGGCGGGCGGGTAGCAATCATACTTGCGGCGCAGGGCTTGGCGCAAAAAATAATGCTTGTGGACAGTGCGGGGCTCAAGCCCAAGTTCAGTCTTAAAAAGAAAATACGCATTGCGCGCTACCATCATAGGGTTAAGCGCGGCAAATCCCTTGACGGATTTGGCTCAACCGATTATAATAAAGTAGACAAGGATATGCGCGGCGTGTTTGTGCGCATAGTCAACACTCATTTGGATAGGCTGTTGCCGTATATCAAGTGCGAAACACTCATATTTTGGGGCAAGCGCGACCGCGACACTCCGCCGTACATGGCAAAGCGGCTGCGGCACGGAATAGAAAACAGCGCACTGATAATGACTGACGGCGGACACTATTCGTATTTAGACTCGCAGTACAATTTTACAATGCGGCTAAAAAACTTCGTAACGGAATAAGCATATGGAATTTTATCTCTCTGTCGCACTAATCGGAGTGGCGGCAATACTATCGGCGATAATCAGCATACCGATGCTGAAAATCATACAGCTGTCGGGCTACAAGTCCCATGGCGTTTTCGGTTGGTGGAAAAGCACCAACTACGACGTGCTTATCAGGTACGCCGCGCTTATGTTATTCGCGTTTATTACCGAGATAATTTATATCACTTGTTTTTCGGCTGTCAAGTGGGCTGCGGACTGTGCGGTGGCGTTCTATTGCATATTTGCAATAGTGTTTATAGTGGCGGTGCAAGGGGGCGGCGCAAACAAAATCAAGTTCACCGGTCGAATGATACGGTTGTTTATTGTAAACCTCATCTTGCTGCTTGCGGTGGGCGGGGCGATTTCGCTTGCAACGTACTATTCGGTGTATTGCCAAACGCTTACCGCGGCACTTGGCATAGCTGTTCCGTTTGTGGCACTACTTGCGAATATTATTACTTATCCGTTTGAAAAGCTTAACAATCGTAAATACGTAAAACGCGCCAAAGCCAAGTTGAAAGAGCAGGCGCCCATAGTTATAGGTATAACGGGCAGCTACGGCAAGACTACGGCTAAGAATTTGCTAAAAGATATGCTGGAAGCAAAGTACACCGTGCTTGCAACCCCCGGTAGCTACAACACGCCTATGGGCGTATGCAAGACGATAAACAACAACCTTAACGGCGAGCAAGTGTTTATCGCCGAGCTGGGCGCGCGCTATAAGGGCGACATAAAGGAATTATGCGATATAGTAAATCCCGCTTACGGCATTATAACAGCGGTGGGTGATATGCACGCCGAAACTATGGGCACAAGGGCGGATATTGCCAACGTAAAGTACGAGCTTGCGGCGGCATTACCTAATAACGGCGTGCTTGCACTTAACGGATATAACGAGGACTGCAAGGCGCTTGCTTCGCGCAATCACATATGTAAGACGGTAGTTAGCGGCGACGGCGTAGCGTACGAAAATCTTGTTATAGACGGGCGAGGCACAAGCTTTTGCTTGGTCGCGGGCGATAAACGCCAAAACATTACCGCAAAGCTTTTGGGCGCGCATATAGCCGAAACTGTGTGCGTGTGTGCGGCAGTAGCTTTGGAGCTTGGAGTGTCGCTCGACGATATTGCTGCGGCAGTGAAAAAGGCACAGCCGGTCGAACATAGATTGCAGCTATTGGAAAGCGGCGGCGCGGTCACGGTAATAGACGACGCGTTCAACGCCAATCCGATAGGCGCAAAAAACGCGCTTGACGTGTTAAAGTGCTTTGACGGCATAAAGATTATTATAACCCCGGGATTTGTGGAACTGGGCGCACTGGAAAAGCCGAGCAACGTTGAGCTCGGCAAACAAATATCAGCAGTGTGTGATTATGCTTTTCTTGTCGGGTCGCGCGCCGAGGACATAAAAAGTGGCGCGGTCAAGAACGGAATGGACGAGAGTAAAATCACGGTGTGCGCGACGCGTAACGCCGCGGTGGACGCGTTAAAGGAAATCGACGGCAACAAGGTTGTGCTGTTTGAAAATGATTTACCGGATAATATAGTGTAGGTGAGCGAATGAAAAGAACGGTACTGATAACCGGCGGCGCACGCGGTATAGGCAGACAAATGGCGATTGACTTCGGCAATGCCGGATATAACGTGATTATCAATTACAATAAGTCGGAAAAGCAGGCTATGGAGCTTGTAAACGAGCTTAACGCCAAGGAAATAGCGTGCCAAGCCATACAAGCCGATATATCGGATGCAAAGCAGGTGCAAGCTATGCACGACAAGGTGGCGTTTGGGCATGTGGACACGCTCATTAACAACGCGGGCATAGCGCATATCGGGCTACTGCAAACGGACACAGAACAAGACTTTGATAGAGTGATAGGCGTGGACTTAAAGGGCGTGTGGCTTGTTACGCGCGCGTTTTTGCCAGATATGATACAAAACGGCTTCGGCAGGATAATAAACATAAGCTCGTTTTGGTCGGAGCGCGGATCGAGCACGGAAACGGCATACTCCGCGGCAAAGGCGGGCGTAAACGGACTTACAAAAGCGCTTTCACGCGAGGTAGGGCTTGCCAACGTAACGGTAAACGCGATTATCGCGGGCTTGATTGCGACGGAGATGAACGACAATGTGCCGCCCGACGCGCTAATAAAAATAGTCGATAATACGCCCGTACAGCGCATAGGCAGACCGGAAGACATAAGCCACGCCGCGCTTTTCCTCGCCGAAGAAAAATCGTCCTTTATCAACGGCGCACTATTGCACGTAGATGGCGGGTATTAATTTTTATTAAGAATTATAATGGTAAAGCAATAATTAATGCAATACAAAAGCGGGCAGTATTTACTGTCCGCTTTTTGGTATTACTTTATTTGATTAGTCGTCCAAATTCTCGTCGGGCTTTTGAGCTTGCTCGGTTTCCTGCTCGGCAGGTTGTTCGTCGGCTTCGTCGTCAACCGTATCGGTCGTGTCGGCTTCTCCGCCTTCCTCGGGCTGATCGACAAGAGCTTCCTCGTAAAGGTCGTCGTTATCGGCCTTTTTCGCTTTTTGCTGCTGTTTGTTTGCAGTTTGCTCTCTGAGCCGTTCGATATCGTTCATAACGTCGTTGCGGTCATACTCGGTGGAGTAGGTGACTTTGCGCTTCTTTTTGAAGTGTTCGACAATACGTACTGCAAAAATCAGTATAACGGCGGCAACTAACAATACGCTGAATATTATGGTCGGGATAATCCACCATTGAATTTCGCTCGTAGGCGCTTCCTTGTTATCGGAGTTATCGCTATCGGGATTGGACTCGGACAGCTCGACTGCAATTACTTTTTTGTCTTTTGACTTTTGAGCAGTCTCGTAATCGAGGTTATCGATTTCGGTCATTTCTATTCCGCCGATAATCAAGCGACCTTGAATATAACTGTCTTTTTCCACTCCGCCGAATGTGATATCCAAACCGATGTTTCCGCCGTTGTCGCCGGTGGAGATATAGAAGGAATAGGTCTTAAAGGTTTCGTAGTCGCGGCTGTCTTCGTTTTTAACGTCCACAAGGGTAGTGGTGTCTTTAATGTTGGTAAACGCTGCGGTGGAGCCTGTAAGCGCAATTCCGGCACCAATTGAGGTTTTGTCTTTGCGCACCTCGTCCGTGACCTTAACCTTGACTTTAACGTCTATGCGGTAGTACTTGTTTGCCACAAGCGAGAGCGTGTTGTCGTAAGTGTATTTGGTGTAGTTTTTGTCGGTGTTGTAAATATACAGCATATTGCCGGACAAACCGTCGGTCTTGAATCCGGGATAAATTTCCATGCCCTTGGTGTCGTCGGTATTGAACATACCATACTCAACGTTGCTATTTGCACGGGTCAAGTTCCATTGATACGGAATACCCAGGCCTTCGTTTAGCGCGTAGGAATAAACGTCGTAGTAGTCAAGCGAAGGGGAGGCAAACGAGTATATGCCGTAGTTGAGGTCGCTGTGAGCAGCGATTGCTAGTTTGTAGTCGGCGAGCTTAGCGTTAAACTCGTCCGCCACAGTGCCGTCGCCTTCGGCAGTCCACTCGTTAAGCGCAACCTGCTTTACGTAAACGTATCCGGATGAAAGCTTTTGCTTGTTGTCCTCGCGGTCGTTCAAGCCCAGCCAAATTTCGAGATAAACGGTTTGGTCGGAAAGGGGTGCGGCAAGGTAGAAGGTGTAGGTTCTGAATTGTTGATTTGTATTAGTAATGTTTTCTATAGTGGAAACGACGTTTCCGTCCGTTGTTTTGAGCACGAGCGACGCGCCGTAGCCTTGCACCTGACCGACCATCATATCCACGGTAAGCTTGTTGGCGGTGTCGGTGGAAAGGGTTATGGTAGGCGATTGATAGCAAAACGCCGTTTTGGTCGCGGAGGAAAGCAACAATACGTTTTGATCGTTCGCGTCCTTCGGTCTAAATGCGGGTATAGCGCCGCTTGCCGCAATGGCGTTAAACGTATCTTCGTCGGTGGGGATAATGCCGTAAACGGCGTTGTCGGTATTTACCACGGACTTGTTAAAGCCGTTGGTAGTAACGGTATCGGGAGTGAGATAGTTCCAGTCCGCAACGGGCATCGGGAACTTGATTCCGTCCATATCGCCGACGTTGGCAAAGTTGCCGTTTACGATATTGGTGGAGTTTTCGGTATCGTCGATAGTGTACACGTTGCCGCTGTCCGCTTCGGACATAGCGGTGTAATCGGAGTATTTAAGCTCGGTAAGCGTTACGTTGTCGAACATTGCTATGCCGGACGATTGTGCGTCGGGCGCGCCAAGCCAAAGCTCAAAGCTTACGTCGTAGTCGTAAAGCATAGAGCCGTGGATATAGACAACTTGTTCCTTCCAGCCGTAATGCGCCTTGTCGGAGCTGTCGCCGTCGAGGTTGGTGTACTCTTTGAGCAAGGAGGCTTTTTCGGCAGGAGTGTTGTTTGTAATGAGCTTGCCTTTAAGCCTTATGGAAATACCGTTGCCGTCCTGAACGTTGTCGCCTTTTACCCAAACGGAGAAGCGGTAGTACTTAAACCGTTCTATCTTGACGAAGGGGGAGGCAACGCCCGCCGCGGCTTTTGTGAACTCATTGCCGTCGTACGTGCTGATAACCATGATATTGGCTTCGCGTGCACCTGCAAAGAAGGGGGAATCGCCGGTGAGGAATTCATTGCCTTCCGCCTTGCCGTAAGGCGCCCACGGATTTTTAGAAAAGCCGTAAACGTTGGAAGCGGAATCAAAATCTTTAATTATCGATTCGGAATTGTAAAAATCCTTATGCGCAGTGCCTGCAAACGTTGCATTATCGTCATAAGCGATGTTTTTGTTCCACTCGTCGGTGTTTTGGGAGAACGTGCCTATTTCCTTGCCGTCCGTAGTGGTGAACGACTTGGTTTCGTTAAGGTTAATCGCAAGCGCGGTGGCCTTGTCGTTGCCGTACATGTTGTCCTTGCCTTCAAGCTTTGTAAAACGCAGCGTTTCGGCGGCAAAGTCGAATGCGGAAATGCGCTCTGCTTTAACGTCGTCGAAAAATACGTAGCCGTGCGCGGGACGAAGCGAAACGTCGGGAGCCTCGGCATCGTCGGTTACGGCGTCGCCCAAGCCCAAGCTGAGGCGTACCGATTTGGACAGGGAAGCTGAGGTGCGCACGTAAAGGGAGTATTTTACCCAACCGTAATTGTTGGTTTCGTCAAGCGCAAGCTCGCCGTTGTCGTTGTAGTTGTCTTTAACGGTGTCGATATTGTTGAACGCAAAGTGCTGACCGAGGCCGGTAAGCTTGACTGTCGCGCCCGTTTGCGCGGCGAACTTACCCGTTTTTACCCACACCGAAAAGCGGTAAAAGGAGTTGGCTGAAAGCGTTATTTCTTCCGACTTGTATGCGTACGCAACGCTTGCGCCTTCCTCGGTGTTTATCATAAGCGCTTTTTTGTCGCCGCCGAATTCGGTATCCGAGCCGAATATGGACTTGGGAATATCGGTTTCTTTGGCGTACTCGGGATACTGGTCGAGCTTGAACTCCTTATTGCCGACGGTCGAGTACACGGACGGAGTGAGGTCCACCACGCCGCTTTTGGGCTTGTACTTGCCACCGTCTACGTTTTCGCCCGTCCACGAGCTGGGGGTAGCGGGGTAGCTGCCAGACGACGAACTGAACTGCGTGTTGCTGAGAGAGAGCGATACGGGCTCAAACTCTTTGGTATCGTCCTCGTCGGCGTGCGCGGGGCGTATTGCCATAAAGGTCGCGCCGAACAGCAGCGAAACCGCAATCAGGATTGACAGCAGTAAGGTTATCGATTTGTTTTTCAGTCTCTTGATAGTGTGCATAAAACACCTTTTTAATGGTTGATTTTTCTTGTACAATGTATATTATATAATATGTTAGAGCAAATTGCAAATGATTTTGGGCATAAATCACCGCTAACGTAAAATATTTTGTCGCGCGGTTTTTGCATAGCGCACTGGTTCGGGGGTGTGTAAACAGCCCCGATGTATAATACCTGTTTATTTTTTGCAAATATCAGAAAAACTATTTATATGAACGGAAAGGTAAAAACAACGCTCGTGTGCGGCGGGAGCGTAGCCGTGGGGCTGGTATCGGGATTTTTCGGCGGCGGGGGCGGAATGCTTGCCGTGCCGCTGCTCGCGCTCAGTGGACTGGACCAAAAACGCGCTCACGCGACGGCGTTGCTCGTTATATTGCCGATATGTATAATAAGCGCGTCGATATATATCGCCGCAGGGTTCTTTGACGGTCAAACGGTGTTGTGCGCGTGTATAGGCGTCGTGCTCGGCGGAATAGTGGGCGCGGCGCTACTCAACAAACTCAACCCCACGCTTATAGGCATAATATTCGCGCTTATGATGATCGGCATAGGAATAAAACTGGTAATAGTATGACGGCACAGCAGGTTATAATAATCGTATCGTTTTTCGGCGGGATAATAGGCGGAATGGGTATGGGCGGCGGCACGCTTTTAATACCGCTTTTAACGCTTGCGGCGGGACTTAACCAGCACCTTGCGCAAGCGGTAAACCTGATAGCGTTTATACCGATGTCCGTCGTCGCGCTCGTTATACACAAAAAGAACGGATATGTTACGTTCGGCAAGACCGTGCATATCGTGTTGTTGGCTGCAATTGGCGCGGTGGGCGGAAGCTTTTTGGCCAAGTATTCGGGCGGGTACGTTTTGCGTGCTTGCTACGGCGCGTTTTTGATGGCGCTCGGTGTTTTTCAATTGAGTAAGACTATCAAAACAGCAGTGGACAACAAAAAAACGAAAAAAGCTCAATTGAAAAAGGGCAGCATAGCCACCCTAAATTCTTAATTCTGCATTCTTAATTCGCTTAAACGCCCTGTGCTATCATCGCTTGTGCTACTTTAAGGAATCCCGCAATGTTTGCGCCTGCCACGTAGTCGGCGGGCGTTGCGTACTGCTTGGCGGCGGACGCCGCTTTGTCAAATATGTCGCGCATTATATATTTAAGCTTGTCATCGACCTTGTCGAAAGACCAGCTTAGGCGTTGAGAGTTTTGGCTCATTTCCAGAGCTGACACGGCAACGCCGCCCGCATTTGCGGCTTTTGCGGGCATAAACAGAACATGCGCCGCTTGGAATGCGTTAATCGCTTCGGTAGTGGACGGCATATTCGCGCCCTCTCCGACGGCGATTACGCCGTTTTTTATAAGCGTTTTTGCGTCGGCAAGAGTAAGCTCGTTTTGCGTGGCGCAGGGCAGGGCGATATCGCATTTTGTCTGCCAAACATTGTCGTCGGTGTGGTATTCCGCGCCGTTTACTCTGTCTGTGTATTCCTTAATTCGTCCACGTTTTATTTCCTTAATGTCTTTGATTACTTGGAGATTGATGCCGTTTTTGTCGTATATCCAGCCGTTGCTGTCCGACATAGTAACAACCTTGCCGCCCAGTTCGGTCGCTTTTTGCGCCGCATAGATGGCAACGTTTCCCGCACCCGATATTGCGACTGTTTTGCCTTTAAAGCCGTCACCGATTGTTTCCAACATGTTCTGCACGATATAAACAAGTCCGAAACCGGTAGCCTCTGTGCGCGCAAGCGAGCCGCCGTAGGGCAAACCTTTGCCAGTGAGCACGCCTTCGTATACGTTGGTCAGGCGTTTATACTGGCCGAACATATAGCCGATTTCGCGTCCGCTTACGCCTATATCGCCTGCAGGTACGTCTACGTCTGCGCCGATATGGCGGGCAAGTTCTGTCATAAAGCTTTGGCAAAACTCGCGTATTTCGCGCTCCGACTTGCCTTTGGGGTCGAAGTCCGAGCCGCCCTTGCCGCCGCCGATAGGCAGTCCGGTAAGCGAGTTTTTGAATATCTGTTCAAAGCTTAAAAATTTGATTATGGATAGGTTGACGGAGGGGTGAAGCCTAAGGCCACCCTTGTAGGGGCCGATCGCGTTGTTAAACTGTACTCTGTATCCGCGATTGACTCTGATATTGCCGTTGTCGTCCGTCCACGGCACGCGGAACATTATTTGTCTATCCGGCTCGGTAATGCGTTCGAGTATGGCGTTGTTCTTGTATACGGCGTCGCTTTCCACGATAGGGGCTATGGTGGTAAGCACCTCGTCCACCGCTTGCATAAACTCGGGCTGACCGACATTGCGCGCGGCGACAGTGTCGCGCACTTGTTGTATATATGACATAATGCCTCCAAAAAAGTAAAGGACGCCGTATAACGTACAGCGCCCTTGCTTGCGAGATTAATTATATAAGGGCATAATCGACTTTGTCAAGCGTTTTGAAATAATTATTTAATGTGTAATATTTGGTAAGCGGTGTGAAAGCGGTGTGTTTGGCGGAGCGTCGGCACGGGTTTTCGGTATTAATATTATGCATTTTACGACTTTTAAAGCATAAATAAAGATTGACCGTACAAAAAAAATGTGATATAATATAAAAGCGTTGAATACGGATCGAGTCAAAGTTTAATAATTATACGGCAAGTCCAATAATCAGAGCAAAAACCACACGGCGGTGTAATATGGTAAAATTCATTGTCGATTCTACTTTCGGATTGACGCGGGAGTACGTTGAACAATACGATATAAAAGTCGTCAGCCTCACGCTTACGCTTGGCAACAAGGAGTACGACGAGGGCTTCCGCGAAATGTGGCCCGATTTTTACAAGAAGCTTGCCAAAAGTAAGAACGGCGGCAAAACCTCTCAACCGTCGCCCGAAAAGTTTAAAAAAGCGATAGACGAAATTTACGCGCAAGACGAGGGCAGTGAAATTTTGATTTTTACCATTGCGGATAGGCTTAGCGGCACTATCGGCTCGGCAAACATAGCTGTTGCCGACTAC
Organism: Clostridiales bacterium; assembly: GCA_029070965.1. Taxonomy (GTDB): domain Bacteria; phylum Bacillota; class Clostridia; order Christensenellales; family Pumilibacteraceae; genus Anaerocaecibacter. The sequence goes on along the minus strand of JAIEBI010000060.1, from coordinate 10,183 downwards.
GAGGGCAAAAAGATAGCGGCTGTCAATTCGGGCGAGGCGGGTCCTTCGGCATTGATGTTTATGCGCGAAATAGTAAAGGCGCAGCAGGCGGGCGCAACGTTCGAGGAGCTTTTGGAATTAACGACCGACTTGCAACAGCGCATAGCAATGCAGTTTATTCCGGCGTCGCTCACAGAGCTTGCGCGCGGCGGCAGGGTAAACAAGCTACTGTCCCGCGTCGGCAATATTCTCAAAATCAAACCTGTGTTCGAGTTTGCCAAAAACGATCTTACCATTTACGCCAAAACGCTCGGATTCAACCGCGCGGCGGAAGCGGCAATAGCGCACTTGCCCGCAAAGTTCGACAGCATAATGCTGTATTATATCGGCGACGACAAGTATATCGAGCCGCTCAAAGCGCGTTTGGAAAGTAAGCTCGGCATTACCGATGTAGAGGTAGAGCCCATGTGCCTTGTCGGCGGCGTGCATATAGGCATCGGCACGGTAGGCATTGTAACGCTCGCAAGCAAGGAACAGTAATTCGCCATTATAAATAAACAACAACTGAAACTCTCGGCATTTGTCGGGAGTTTTTTTGTCGATAGGGCATATCGCGCGTAATATTCGAATACATTGTGTTATGCGAATATCGGAACGGACTTTTACAAATTTCGCGCTTTTTCGTGCAAAGCTCTGATATTCCGCAAAAAATATTATGTTAAAGTGGAGATGTCCGAATGAGATTCATAGTTGTCAAACGACGGACGATAATATTGGCGGTGCTCACGGCGGTTGTGCTTGCGCTTGCCGTTACGGGTGTGTACTACACCGGCGCGGCGGCTATATACAGCAACGTCAGCCCCAAAAAGGTGCCTATATATTCGGTGGAAACGGACGAAAAGGCGGTTGCGCTTACGTTCGACGCGGCATGGGGTGCGGACAAGACGCTCGGCATTTTGGAGACGTTGGAGCAAAAGGACGCATGCGCCACCTTCTTTTTGGTCAGTTTTTGGGCAGAGAAGTACGAGGACGAGCTTAAAACGCTTGCCGCATCCGACAGGATAGAGATAGGCACGCATTCGGCGACTCATCCGTATATGTCCAAGCTGTCCAAAAGCCAAATTGAGCTGGAGCTGTCCACGTCCAAGTCGCTGATAGAAAGCATTTCGGGACGAAAGATTGATTTGTTCCGCCCGCCGTACGGCGACTATTCGGACTCACTTTTGAACGTAGCCAAGGAGCAAGGGCTGTACACAATACAGTGGGACGTCGATTCGCTGGACTGGAAGGGCATTTCCAAAGAGCAAATCACGTCGCGCATAGTGAGCAAGTGCCGCAACGGCAGCATAGTGCTTATGCACAACGACGGCAAGCACACACTGGAAGCGTTGCCCTCGATAATAGACGGCTTGCGCGCCAAAGGCTTTACGTTCAAGACGGTGGGCGACCTTATCTACAAAGACAACTATACAATCGATCATACGGGTAGACAATCAAGGAGTTAAACATTAATGAAAAACGAAAAATCAACCAATTCCGTGTTTTTGCAGGGGCGGGTAGGAACGGCGATAGAATACTCGCACGACCTTTACGGAGAACGCTTTTACGAGTTCAAGCTGAACGTGCCGCGGCTGTCCGAGCATTTGGACGTAATACCGATTACGGCGGCGGAAGGGTTGATAGCAAACCTCAAAGAGAACGATTACATATCGGTATCGGGGCAGTTCCGCAGCTTCAATCGTCCGGAGGGCGAGCGCTCGCGGCTGATACTAAGCGTGTTTGCGCGCGAAATAAACGAGCCGACACAGGACGTAAATCCCAATACGGCGGAGCTTATCGGGTACATTTGCAAGCCGCCCATATACCGCACCACGCCGTTCAATAGGGAAATATGCGACGTGTTGCTGGCTGTAAACCGCGCATATGCCAAGTCCGATTACATTCCTTGCATAGCGTGGGGCAAGAACGCGCGGCTTATAAAGAACGCGCCCGTCGGACAAAAGCTTGACGTGTCGGGGCGCATACAGTCGCGGCAGTATACCAAGCGCCTCGAAAACGGCGAAACGGAAATGCGCACGGCGTACGAGTTTTCCATCGGCTCGGTGGAGTTTATGCAAAAGGAGAGCGAAGTGGCTTCCACTTCGGACGAATAAATCCTACAACAAAAAAGGGGACGCATTTACCTTAGTTCCAATAGGGAATTTTACCACAGAAAATAAGTATAGCGCACTATACCTTGCAAGCAAGGTAGTGCGTTTTTACTTTACATTTTAATTTGATTGTTGTATAATAATAGGGCGATAAACAATAATTTAACGGAGAATAAATATGTTTTGGAGAAAAAAAGCAAAAAACGATAATACAGCGGCAATCAAAGAAAAACTTGTTAACCTTGCATTCGATACTTTTTTAAAAGAAAATGAACACTACACCGTAGCGGGAAGAGTAGACGGCGCCGTGTTAGTGAAAAAAATAGCAAGATGGGCGTATTGCGATGTCACCGGGGAAAACGTAAATGCTTGTTTTTCAATAGAGACTGATAAGGGTTTGTACTGTTTTCAGGCGAGCGGACAAAAATTGATGCAAATCGATCCCGGCGTATGTACTTCATTTTATCCCGATTTAAAACCTTAATATACGGTAAATTTCAATTTAGCAGGTAATTATAAAAAGCGAAGAATTTTAAAGTTCTTCGCTTTTTTATGTTCCCTGTGGGAAGTGCGCTTTGCGTCCCGCTTTTTGCTTTGTCAATCTTCAACGTAAACCGTTATGCTTTGTATAAACACTCTGTTATCGGTGTCTATTTCTACTGTTTTGGAAGCCTTGCTTGCGGTAAAGTTGAAATACATAATACCCCAGTCGTTTTTGCTTGCTGTTTGCTGTTCGGAGCCGTTGACCGATATTTTATCTTTTTGGTCTTTATTCCATTGACGGGCGGTAATTACGACGCCGAGTATCCTTTTGCTGAAATTAAGCGTTATTTTGCCGTTGTTGTTTGACGATCCTACTTTAATAAAGCCGGTGCCCATAACCGCACCGTTAGAATCGTCGTTGCCGAGCACGACGCGCGATGCGGAAGCGCTCTCGAAAACACTTGAATTATTGCACGCCAAGCCGAAAATATAATTGGCGTTAGCGAGCGCGCCAGTCTGCGTAAGCTTGGTCATATCGAATACCAGCGGAGTGCCGTCGGGTTCCACGGTTTCGGGGTAGTAATTGTACTGCTTGGGGTCGACCTCGCTGTCTTTATATGTAACACCGTCGCCGATAGCACGAACCGAAATCCACAGCTTATTATACATCTGAACTGCCGGTTTTTGGCCGGCTTCTACGTATCCCGTTATATCGACTATATTAGCTTCCCAGTTTGTGTAATCGTCGTTTATTACGCCGTAAACGTTATACCAATAACGCACCGCATTATCAACCTCGTTCCACGTTGCAATGCCCGTCTTGGGATCGATATTGATTTTGGGCGCGGCAAGCTGTATGCGCGTGTCGGCCGTAATTACGAACATAAAAATAGGTTCGTCGTCAAGGTAAATATTGTTGTCGTCAATATACAGCGTCGCGGTGAGCATGACGGGAATATCGTCGGCACCCGCCGCAGGGCAGGTGATTGTAACGTTGCCGTACTCGTCAAGTGCAAACGCACCGGTATCGTCATCGTCCACGTCCCACATTATATTTACGCCGTAAAGCTTGACTGGCAAATAAAAGTCGTCCATTATCTTGGAATCCGATTTAAGCATATTCCAAGCGTTAAGCGTATCTATTACCAGCGCGTATCTGTCGTTTTCCGCTATATTATCGAAATCAACCGAGCGATAGCTTGAAAGCCCCTTGACGCCGCCGTTTACGGCGAGCGTACCCATTGCGGTCACGTCAAGACCGACAAGCCTTTCGTCTATTGCAAGATACAGCTCCGGAACGTCTTTGCCGAAAAGGGTAAATCCGTTTTCGAGCACGGCGTCGCCGTCCGCGTTCGCCGTAACAGTCCCGCTGACCATAAATTCGCGGTAGGGGAGACTGTTGCCGTAGTAGTTCATGATTTTAATAATTTCCGCTACGGTGTAAATATCGTCGTTCGATACGGCGAATTCTACCTCTTCGCAATAAGCACCCGAAGCGAGGATGTCGGAATAATCGCCGTCGTCTTTCGCAGCGGCAAGCAGGTACTCGTACACGATATCGTATATGTCGCCGCTGAGAGCTCTAACTTGGAAAAACCAAGTATCGTCAAGCCTTGACGCGTCGATTGCGGAAAGGTCTACCGTGACGGAAGTCTCTTCGACGGTTGCCGTGGTTAGCCCGCCGTTAATTCTGTACTCGTAGCCGTTTGCGCCTTGTACCGCGTCCCAGCTTAAAATTACCTTGCCCGTGTCCGTGCCTTGGATTGCAACCGTAAGGTTTTCGGGCGTTGCAAGGATGGTAGTGGGGGCCTTATACGTTTTGGGCGAAGAAAAATCGCCAGTCAAATACGAGTCTCCGTCGCCGACGGCTTGAACGCTGACGGTTTGCTCGTTTTGGAGTCGAACGGACGTTGCCGTCGTTTCCGTTTCGGCCTCGCCGATTTTAACTATGTAATTGCTTGCGTTTGCTATGGCGCCCCAAGTTGCAAGCCCGTCTATGTAAATATTGACGGCAGGGGTGTCCAGCTTGACGGGACCGACAACCGCCGCCGTATAGGTTACGGTTTTTGACCATTCGCTGTCCGTATAGTTTAAGCCGTCGCCCTTGGCTTTTACCGCAACGGACTGACCGTTTTCAAGCTGCACCTCGCGGCTTTCGACGGTCTGCTCCGCGCCGTCGTCTATTTTATACGCGTAACCGACGGCGTTCGCCACCTCGTCCCACGTCGCTTTGCCGTTATCGTCGATAGCGACGGTGGGGGCGGTAAGCGCCGTAACGCTCGGCTTACTGCCGTCGTCTTTTTTTCCGTCGTTGTCATCGTTGCACGCGGCAAGACAAAAACAAGCGCATATTGAAATTATAAGGCTTAAAACCACAAAGCGTAAACGCAGTTTTTTCATAGGAGCTCCTTGATATTATCCTTTATTCGTATTTTAGCACCTTATTTTGTAAATGTCAAATTTACTTTGGGTATATATAGTGCAGCCGACTGGCTTTGAAAAAACACAGTCGGCTGTTTGTTATGCTCTGATTTGATTATGAATAAACGTTTAATCGGTATCGGTTATGGCGTTTTCGTCTTTTCCGTCGCCGTCGTTGTCCAGCCGTTTCTTTTTGGAATAATGCACGCGTGAAATTATTATTATCGCCAGTATTATTGTGATTGCTATAACCATTATAGCGACTATAAGCACGATATTAAGACCCGTATACTTTATGTGCACGGTTTCCACGTAGCACTCAAACGTTTGGTGAGTTTTACCGTCCAAAAACTTGATTTTGGTATAGCGCTCGGACGAGTCGAACGCGCCTACAACCTCTATCTTCGTACCCGCTTTAAGCGTTATGCCGTTCACTACCGTGTATTTGCCGGTGGCTTTGTCGCGGCTGTAAATTTTGGCTATGCTATTGCCGTTGTATGCAATTATTTCGGCGTTGTAATCGGGCAAAATATTGGCGTGATAAAGGTCGGTTGTTACTATGCTTTCCGCAGGAACGTATCCTTCTTTGCCTGTTTCGTCCAAGGCTATTCTGTACCAGTAATGGCCGTAGCCGTCGAGGAAGGGATCTACAAAGTCGAGCATATTGAATTTGGTGTTTTTTGCCACTGCGGAATATCCGCTTATGGTTTTTGCATTGACGCTCGGCCATTTGTAAACGGTTGCGCCCAGCTCGGCGGTTACCGTGCAGACATTAGACGGGGGCAGGGAGTATTCTATCGGGTCGGTAAGCGCGTCCTTGTACACATAGCCTTGCAAAAGTCTGTGGTTGAGCGCGTCGTCCACCAATACCAATGCAAACTCGGGCGTCTCGTCGGGTTTGTATGCGGGCGCGACAATAGAGTAATCGGGTACGATAACGTACTCGCCGCTATACACCGTGTAATTCGACTTGGTTTCGATAGGGTAGTCGAACAGCGGCGTGCTAAACCGCATCTTGCGTATTATTCCGACTTGTCCCTCGACCGCCGACACGCTGCCTATTATATCGGGCGACACGTAGGAATAATCGACAAAGCGTGCGCCAATTGCATTGCCGTCAGCTTTGAGTATGCGGTGCCTAAACGTGTCCAAAATAATTGCGTAATTTTGTTCTTCGCTGTCTTCGCCGTCAATACCGTTTTCCATAAAGCAAAGCAGCAACTGTCCCATGCTGTTGCCTAGCGTGTACGGCTGCCCGTCCGCGGTAAGCGCATATTCGGTGGAAACGCCCCGTTCGGTTATGGATACTATTTTGTTTGTATACAGCGCGAACGCCGTGTCGTTTAGGTCGACGGCAACGGAAATAGCGCCGATAGGTGCGGTGCGGGAGCTTTTTTCTTCGCCGCTTTCCTTGTCCAGCAATACAATCTTGTCGTCGTCTAACGCATAAAGCTTGCTTTTGCTTATGCTCAGCGTTATATCCTTGTAAAGGGCCGTGCTTATGCGGTGGGGCGTATAATCGCGCTCCACCTTCCACAGCCCGCTGTCGGACAGTACAAACAGCGTTTTGTCGGCGTCTACAACAATGCGGCTGATTTTGCCGAGCGTGGTGGATGTTACCGTTATCTCGTCGTACGTCGAGTAGGCGTTGTTGCGGAAAATGCCTACCTTGTTGTCGTCGTACGCGACGTACAGCGTGCCGCCGTTGTCCGCCGCTACCGATACGGGCGTGCGGAATTCGCGGTTAATATACCTTATGCCGTTGTTGTCGTATATTGCTATTCGGTTGTTTACGGTATCGGCTACGTACAGCATAGAGCTTTTGGCGGTAATGCCGAACGGAACGTTAAAGAACCCTTGGTCGCCGCTTGCGGAGGCCGCAATCACGCTCTCGTTTTCCAGCTTGCCGTTCATGACATGCAGTGCGTTAAGCGAGTCGAGTGTGTAAACGTTGTCGCCGTACGCAAATATATCGGTTACGTCGCTACCGTCGGTGGAATACTTTTTGTACAGTCCGCCGCTGATTGTCGTAGTATAGCCTATAATCTCGTTGCGCGTAAGCAAGTAAATTACGTCGTTTTCGGCGGAGGCGGTAAGCGCCAGCACGTCGTTGCACTGATCGAGCACCGTGTTCAGCTTGCAGCCCGCGCTTGTCACGGACTCGATGTCGGCGGCGCACACGTCCCACTTATTGCCGAACACCGATTTTACCGATACGTACAGCTTGCCGTTGGCGGCGGTAATTGTTTTTGCGTTTATTTTTGCATGTCTGCTTGATGAAAGTGGTGCAACGTATGCGTTTTGTCCGTCTATGCCCGTTTCGAGCAGGGGAGCGACTACAACTTGCGTTGCCGTTATTGCGTACAGCTTGTTGTTTAAAATTTCAAAGTCCAAAATATCGCCGCCGACGTTCACCGTAAGCTCGGTAATATCGTCGTCCGCGCCGATTGAGTATATCTTTCCGTCGTTAAGGATTATAAGGTATTCGGTGTTCTCCTCGTGCGTAGTGCGGCGGTACACCTTGTCCGCGGGCGAGTCTTTGAACGTAACTACCGTTTCGCCGTTTTCGCCTGCGGAAACAAAGTAAATGCCGCTTTGTCCCGCGACGATTTTTACTTCGCCGTCGGCAAACACCGACGTCGGATTGTCAAAGCAGTAATAGGTTACGCCCGAGCTTTCCGTCTTGACAGGGGAAAGCTCGCAAATCGGCCCGTTTTCCGCCGCGGCGGGCGTGCGCGGCAAAGCGAACGCCATCAATACAGCCAGCGCGGCAAAGAGTAAAACAGTTATTAAAGAATATCTTATTTTTCTATAAATCGCCATACCTTAATATTTTATCACTTACACAAAAAAAAGTAAAGGGTTTTGTAATATTTTGTCGAAATGTACAATCAAACTATTTCGGCGCGATTGCGGGGTATTTGAGGAGCATTTTTGCCCGCTTGCGGGAGCAAAAATGCGACGACGACAAATTAGGTGTAATACCTCGCTGCTTGCAGCGGAACTTGCGAGAGAAGCGAGCGAGTCCAGAGGTTGGCAAAAAGCTCTGGGGGTATAATACCTAATTTATTTTTGTATAAATGTGATAAAAAAATTTGTAAAATTTATTTAAAATACCCCCTTTACAACAGTTGTAAAGTATGGTATAATACCCGTACATATCGAAATAGGCATTTTTATATTGCGTTGAGGATACTGCATTGAACAACATTGCTATTATTGATTTGGGATCGAATTCGGCACGGCTTGTGCTTGCGCACGTCATAGACGACGGGTATTTTGTCGTATACGACGAGCTTAAAGAAACCGTTCGGCTTGCACAGGACATGGAGCGGGACGGATATTTAAAGCAGGCGCGAATTGCGCAGGCGGTCAAGACGTTAAAGATGTTCCGCAAGCTTTGCGACGCCAATAATGTGGACAAGATTTATGCGTTTGCCACCAGCGCGGTGCGCAAGGCCAAAAACCAGCGCAGCTTTTTGGAAGAGGTCAATACCGTTTGCGGGTTCAAAATGGACGTGCTCGGCGAGGAACAGGAAGCCACGCAAATATATTACGGCGTAATCAACTCGTTGGAAATTCCCAAGGGCGTAATTATGGATATATCCGGCTCGTCCTTGCAGCTGATACAGTACAATAGGCGAATGATAGTCAACCGCGTCAATCTTCCCATCGGTACGATGACGCTTTCGTCGCTGTTCAACGAAAACACCACGCCCCTTCAACAATCGCAAATGATAGAAACGTATATGCGCGACCAGTTTGCAAGCGTGGAATGGCTCAAAACGCTCGACCCCGAATATAGACTTGTCGGCGTGGGCGGATCGTTCCGCAATCTCGCCAACATAGTCCAGCGCATAGAAAAATACCCGCTCGCAATGGTACATAACTACCATATCGGCGTGGAAACGTTCAACAAAGTTTACGACATGATCAAAATTTTGGACGTGGAAAAGCGCTCCAAAATCAAGGGGCTGTCCGCACAGCGCGCCGATATCTTTTGCGCGGCGCTTTCCTGCATAAAGAGCTTGCTGGATAGCACCGAATTCGACGATATCGTGGTGTCGGGATCGGGTATTAGGGAAGGCTTTATGTTCAACCACACCGTTCCCACCACGCTGGAAAAGCCGATAAGCGATATACTGGGCTATTCGGTGTACACAAGGCTTCACTATTATAATCAAAATATCGCGCACGCCGAACACGTTTGCAATCTTGCAATACAGCTATACAAGCAGCTTCGCGTGTTGCACAAGCTGCCGCGCCAGTACGTGCGCGTGCTGCGCATAGCGGCGCTCATGCACGAAGCGGGCGGGCGTATAAGCTTTTACAACAACTACAAGCATTCCAACTACTACATTATGAATTCCAATTTGTACGGCGTGTCGCACCGCGATCTTGTTTTGGCGGCGTTTGTGGCGCTGGCTCACGACTTGGACGATTTGTCGTACGCGGAATGGAAAAAGTATGCAGGCATCGTGCAGGAGGAAGACCTCATTGCGGTAATGCGGCTTGCGGTAATACTGCGCATAGCCGATTCGCTCGACCGCTCTATGTCCGGCTCGGTCAAGGCAATCACTTGCGACGTCCTCGGCGATTCGGTAATAATGAAGACCGAGGTGGAGGGCGATTGCTCTCTCGAAATCAAAGACGCGCTGTCGGCCGGTGCGGACTTTGCCAAGGCGTATAAGAAAAATCTTGAAATCCTTTGATATAGTTCTTGCAACGGCGTCGCCGCGCCGCCGTATGCTCATACAAAAGATAGCTAACGTAAATCCCGTTTTTATGCCTATGGACGTGGACGAGGTTGTGCTTTGCGGCGCCGAGCAAACGGCGGCGGCAAACGCTCGCAAAAAGGGCGAAGCGGCGGCAAAGCAAACCGATTTGCCGGTATTGGCGTTCGATACCGTTGTCGGATTAGGCGATAGGGTTTTCGGCAAGCCCGCCGATTTCGAGCAGGCTGTAAGTATGTTTAAGGCGCTTTGCGGCAACACTCACGAGGTAGTGACTGCCGTTTATTTTGCGGTAAACGGTAAAATTATAGAAAAAGTTGAAAAAACACTGGTCACTTTTGGTGCATTTGACAAAGATATAGTGTATAATTATGTCGAGAGCGGCGCGCCGTTCGACAAGGCGGGCGGATATAATAT
>JAIEBI010000006.1 GCA_029070965.1 Clostridiales bacterium | reverse complement strand
AATCTCAAAAAAGCGTTCTCAGTTCGGATTGTGGGCTGCAACCCGCCCACATGAAGTTGGAGTTGCTAGTAATCCCGAATCAGCACGTCGGGGTGAATGCGTTCCCGGGGATTGTACACACCGCCCGTCAAGCCATGGGAGCTGGGGGTACTCGAAGTCGGTCACGCCAACCCGCAAGGGAAGCGTCCGCCTAAGGTAAAACCAGTGACTGGGGTTAAGTCGTAACAAGGTAGCCCTACGAGAACGTGGGGCTGGATCACCTCCTTTAAGGAACCTGCAATTAGAGCAGGTACCAAAAATTTTATGTTCTCAACCGATTTAATTCGCTAATCTTTCACACTGTTATGTTTGATTAAAGACCTTGCTTTTTGTAAAGCGAGGTTTTTTTATTTACGACATATGCATCGCCGGATACGGGCTACGTTTGGTTCGGCGGCTTGGTCACGTACGTCTATGTACGCTCCCGTCGCCGCCTCGCCAACTGTTGCCCGTCTGCGCCGCGCCTATGCCGTAAAGGCTTATCTATTAAATAGGTTTATATTTAGAAATAAAATTGTAAACGAAAAAATCCATGTTGCATAACGCAATGTGGATTTTTCGAATTCGCTTTTGCAGCGATTGGCTTTTTGTAAAGCATTCTTTTCGGCGTAAAAAAGTTATTTGCTTTACACTATTATGTTGTGCACTTTTCGGGGGATTATGCGGAGGATTTTAAAATATTTTTTAAAGTTTTTTCCACAACGAAAAAATCCCACAATGCCGTAACATTGGAGGAGTTTTCCGTTTCGCTTGCCGTAGTCCAAAATTTGCGGCAGTTCGGCGAACCGTCTATAAGGCATTGTGGGGTAGGAGGTTTTATCGCAATGTGGTCGATATACCTATCGTAAACCCGCGATTGCCTTACAACTTTATATTGTGCCGATTGTCGATATATTATACAAAATTCGTAAAAAAATATTGACAAACGTATATGTATGCTTTATACTAAAACAAATGTTTTAAAACAAGTGTTTTATATAAGGAGTAATCATGCCGCCTAAATCGAAGTTTTCAAAAGAGGAGATAGTAAGTGTTGCATTATCCGAGGTAGAGAAAAACGGCTTTGACGCGCTTACGGCTCGAACGCTTGCTTTGGCACTCGGCAGCTCGCCGCGCCCTATATTTACAGTGTTTAGCAGTATGGACGAGGTTTGCGCCGCAGTGGTGGACAGCGCTAACGCATTGTACAACAAGTACGTTGACGCGGGACTAAAAGACGCTGTTCCGTTTCGCGGCGTAGGGGAAGCGTATCTCAGATTTGCGCATGAGCATCCAAAGCTGTTTATGCTGTTGTTTATGCGCGAACAACCCGAGCAGCTCGACGAGCGCGGCGTACTTGATGCAATCGACCAAAACGCCGAAAAGATTTTGCAATCGGTTATAGACAGCTACGGACTGGAACGCAAACAGGCTGAAAGGCTGTATATGCACCTTTGGGTGTATACGCACGGCATTGCCGCCGCTATCGTTACCGGCGTGTGCAGGTTTTCGGACGAGCGAGCTATGCTTAAAGATGAGTGTTTTGCTATGATAAAGCACATAAAGCAAAGTGAGGGTTGATTATGGTAACTGCAACCGATTTATATAAGGAGTTTAACGGCGGCGCTGTCAAGGCGTTGCGCGGCGTGTCGCTCACTGTCAATGACGGCAGTTTTGTCGCAATTATAGGCGCGTCGGGTTCGGGCAAGTCCACGCTTATGAACGTGCTGTCGGGCTTGGAGCGCGCGGACAGCGGAAGCGTGGTCGCGTGCGCTCAAGACCTATCTGTAATGACGGATAAACAACTGACCGAGTTTCGCCGCGAATACGTGGGGTTCGTTTTTCAACAATACTATCTTTTGCCGCATTTGAGCGTGGAAAAGAATGTGCGCTTAGGCGCCGACCTTGCCGGCAATAAGGATTATAGGCGCGAAATAGAAGCGGTGGGACTTGCCGACAAGCTCAAAGCCATGCCGAGTACGTTATCGGGCGGAGAGCAGCAGCGTGTGTGCATAGCGCGTGCGCTTGCCAAAAAGCCGCAGATACTGTTTTTGGACGAACCGACGGGCGCGCTGGACGAGAGCACGGGACGGAGTGTATTAGACTATATCGCAAAGCTAAAAGCGGAGCGCGGATTTACTATGGTCATGGTCACGCACAACCGCAACATAGCGGACATGGCGGACACTGTTGTGACAATGAACAGCGGCAAAATTGTCAGTGTAACCGACAACCCTGCGCCCAAATCGGCGTACGAGATAGGGTGGTGATATGGTAATCGGAATAAAAGACGGCATAAAGCTTTTCGGCATATCGGTGGTGTGCTTTTGCGCGGTGTTCGTATGCACTTTCTTTTTGAATTACTATATCGACGCGCAGGCAATAGACGGTGCGGTAAGCGGCGAGCTGCGTACGCTGTACGATGCCAACATGACTTCGGCAAAATTTACTTGCGCCATTACGGGTGGTGTGCTGTGTATTATTGCCGTAGTAATGACGGTGTTCTACATTAAGTTGTTTATAGACGGCAACGCCAAGCGGTTTGGCATACTCAAAGCGATGGGTTATTCGGACAACAAAATCGCACTTAGCTTTTGGGTGTTCGGGCTTAGTACGTTTATAGGCGCGGCAGCTGGCTACGGCGCGGGGCATGCAATTATGCCGCTTATATACCGCGAAATGACGATAGACGGCATGCCTGCAATAACGATAAAGTATCATGTCGAATTACTTGCCGCGCTCGTAATTGCGCCGACAATATTGTTTGCCGCGTTTGCGTGCTTGTACGCCAAGCTGTCGCTGCGGCGCAACGTTGTGTCTATGATTAAGGGCGGAAAAGCGGCGGTAAAGTCCAAACCCCGTCCGACCGGCAAGCAACGTCCGTTCTTGGTCGAAATGTGTATGTCTACGCTTTCGTCCAAAAAGTCGGTCGTGTTCTTTGTTGCGTTTGCGTGCTTTTGTTATTCGGCAATGCTGCAAATGGGGCTTACAATGAGCGATTTGAGCAGCGTAATTATGGGCGTGATGATTTTGGTTATCGGCGCTATTTTGGGCGTTACGGCGCTGTTTATGGCTATTACAACGGCAATTAACGCGAACAAAAACAGTATAGCCGTTATGAAGGCGTTCGGATATTCGGCAAAGGAGCGTGCGATTTCGTTGCTTGCGGGGTATGTGCCGTTTGCACTTTTGGGCTTTGCGCTCGGCACGGTATACCAACACGTATTGATGACGGTTATGGTCAACGTCGTTTTTGCCGACGTAAAAACCGTCGCAACTTACAGCTTCGGCGTCGGGTACTTTTTTATTACGCTCGGCACCTTTATCGCGCTGTACGCTTGCGCAATGGCAGTGTACGCGGTGCGCATTAACAAAGTGCCTATAAAAGAGATTATGGCAAACGAGTAGTGTATTGACAAAATCGTATATTTGCTGTATAATACTATTATGACTTTTATTCGGCAGCGCAATGGATATATTATGCCGAGGCGGTATGCGCGCATGTACATGGCTGACGGGCGGCGCGTACGCCAAGTAAAACGCCCTATTGGTAGGGCGGTGTTTATTCTTGCCGCCGTTTCGTGCGCGCTACTTATACCGTTGCTGATAATGCTGGATTTGCGCACCGATCCGCAAATTGCCGAGTGGTGGACAACGCATATAGAAGCGGGGTGGGAGCGCGTTATAGGCACGCTCACTTCGTGGTTGCCTTTTTCCGTAATGGAGTTTTTTATAGTTTGCTTAATCGGGTTGGGTATTTTCTTTTACGTGCGGCTTATTATCAACCTCGGTAGAGCAAGGTTTTTGCGCATACTCAAGGGCGCGCTGACTATATGCGTGGGCGTGATTTACATGTTCAACTTGTACGTGATGAGCATGGCGTTTGCGTACTACCGCGCGGAAATGCCTATTCCGCAGTCGCAAAAGGAATACGACGCGGAAAGCGTTATTCCTGTAATAGAATACTTTTTGTCCGACTATAACAAGCTTGCCGAAAAATTGCCGCGCGACAAAAACGGGTGCGTGGAATGTCCGTACACCTTTTCCGAGCTGGCGGAGCGTGTAAAGGTGGAGTACGCCAAGCTGACCGACCCCTATTTCAACCAGTACACGCCGACTGCCAAGCCGATAGTAAACAGCTGGTTTATGTCGCAAATGCTTATAACAGGCATAACCTTTTTGCCGACGGGCGAGGCGAGCGTGAACAACGCCGCGCCGCCCACAACGCGCACAATCACGCTTGCGCACGAGCTGGCGCATGCAAAAGGCGTGTTACGCGAGGGCGACGCCAACCTGCTTGCGCGGTATGTATTGATATCGTCGGACGACGATTATTTGCGGTATTGCGGGTATTATTACGCGTTTGACAATCTTTTGGAAGCGTTTGTACTTACCGAGGACATACAATCGTACCAAAGCTATTTGCGGCGTGTAAGCGACAAAGTGCGCGTCGAGCGGTGGTACGCCGCCGATTATTGGAATTCGCAGTGGGATTTGATAGGGCAAATAGCTGAGTTTTTCAACAATTGGTATTTGGAATCGAACGGCGCGACGAACGGCACGGGCAGCTACGAGGACGGCAACCAAAGCACTGTAGTAACTCCCACCGACCCCGTAACCGGCGAGCCCGAGCGCGACCCGATAACGCAGGAGCCTGTGCGCATAATACACTTTTCGCAAGTGCAAAAAATGTTCTTTGCCGTTTACGAGCAAAGAGTGGAAGAATAAAAGCGTAAAACCGCAAAAGCCCATACAAGCGTTTTGCGGTTTTTTGTTGTCGGTAATATTTTATGCTGTCGCTTTTTTGCGCCGTTTGTTGGGCGGAAGCAGTCTAAGCCGATTAAGCAGCGGAATCATTGCAATAGCGATTGCGATATTGATAATGGCAACAACCGGTTGCATTATGCGATAGGCGACAAAGTACTGCCATACGGACATAACCTTGTAATACGAGTACGAAAAATAAATGGCAAGCGTATTTATTCCGCACGTGCAAATAACCGTACAAGCAAAGCCCGCGATAATGAATTTTGCCACGTTGCTTTTTATCGGTATCTTAAACGCAAGCGCGGCTATTACGCCGTACACGGTGTTGCCGAGTATCAAAAAGGGATTGATTGCGCCGGTGGGGAATATAATCGCGCCCAAAACGTCGGAGGCAAAGCACACCGCGCCGCCGCCGAAAACGCCGAGCGTTGCGCCTGCAATCAGCCACACCACGTATATCAGCGTGATTTTGAAGCTGTCTGTCAGCGTTAAAAACTGGCCGATAAACTTCATAACAACGGCAAG
This sequence comes from Clostridiales bacterium, assembly GCA_029070965.1. Lineage (GTDB taxonomy): Bacteria > Bacillota > Clostridia > Christensenellales > Pumilibacteraceae > Anaerocaecibacter. The sequence goes on along the minus strand of JAIEBI010000006.1, from coordinate 29,685 downwards.
CGCGGCAAACATTGCCGCGTATGTCAACCATTTAGTCGTTCCGAATTCTAATTTTTGCGTTCGGACCTTACGTGTATGCGTTTTATTGTCCGGAGTCGCAATTTCCTGCTGAGTTTTACTCACTGTCGGGCTTCTCCTGTGTAAATGTTATGCCTATTATAGCATGCTCATAAATTTAAGTAAAGCGAATTAAGATGCGGTTTTGCGTTTGTTTTTGCCAAACAGCGGCAAGTGCTTTTTGCGTTTTTTGCTGACGGTCATTTCAAAGTCAACCGCGCCGAATATGACTGCTGCGAGCGCCGAAAAGCACACGCCGCCAATGCCCGCAACTATTATTGGCAGCACCGTCCCGGGGATTATGGAGTGTATGTATTCGGCAAACAGCCACGCAGGATACGCGGCGGCAAGGCAAATCAAAAGCGGCTTAAAGAATTTCAGTTTAAATCCCGTGCGGCGCTTTATATCAATCACGTCCAGCACGGACGAGGCGATAAGGCTGAGCCCGAACGCGAGGATAAACACGTCCATATCGAATCGTGAGTAAAACGCAAAGCAAATAACATACATAGTCGTCGCGCCTATAAGATAGTTAATAAGCGACTTTTTTTCCAAATCGAGAGAGTTGAGCATGGACGAGGCTATGTTTTCAAATGCAAGCGGCAGCAGCAGCCACGCCGATTTTTTTAAGAATATGCCCGCGTCGGTGTTGTTGTAAATAAAGGTGCCGAGCGGTTCGCCCAGTGCCATATAAGCGGGCAATACTATCGCCGCGATTATTACGGAAAAGGACAGTGCGTTTTCTATTTGGCGGCACATGCTCTTTTTGTCGCCGGAGGCGTATGCTTCGGACAGTGTGGGTATCATGACAAACGCGAGCGATCCCACAACCGTTATGGGCAGGTACAACAGCGGCAATGCCATTCCCACGCACGACCCGAATACGTACATAGACTGTTCGGAATTCAGCCCGCTGGACATAAGCAGAAAGGGCATAGCTATTGCTATTACGTAGTTGTTTATGCTGGACGTGGTGCGCGACAGCGTAATGGGCACGGAGGTGGCGATTAGCGGCTTAAAGTGCGTTTTGGGACTTTTTAGCTTGCGCTTGCCGCAAAAGTAGAACAGCGCGACAGCCAGCGCAGATACGACGCACGCCACCGTCATTGACGCAGCGACTGCTACCGTTTTGTCGGAAAACAGCGAGAATAATACCACGCACCCGATTATGCGCGCGACTTGCTCTATCAGCTCCACCGCGCTCACCGACATAAATCGCTTTTCGCCCCACAGCACGCCGCGGAACGCCGAGTACACGCCTGAAAATACCAGCGCGGGCAGCATTACTATAACGAGCGTCATTGACTGCCGCTCGGCAAACAGCGACCCGATAGGCCGTTGGAATGTAACTACCAAAAGGCATACTACGAGCGCGGTTATAAGCTCGAATATCAGCGCTGCCGAACATACTCCGCCGCTTTCCGATTTATTTGTAGCCGTTTGCTTGGACACAACAAGCGGAATGCCCGAGGTGAGCAGTGTTATCAGCACAAAAAAGAATGACAGTGCGACCGAATAAATACCCATGCCGACCGCGCCTATCTCGCGCGACAGATAGATTTTGAACAAAAAGCCGAGCGTGCGTTCCGCAAAGGTGAATGCCGTCATCGTCATTACTGCTTTGGTCATGGAATTCATCGGTATATCTTATGTTTTACCGTCTCGCAAAATGAATTCAAAAACAATATAGATATATATTTTTTCGCATTTCCTTGCATTTACTCGCCGTATTTGATATACTGTATACGTGGGAACAGTACAAAAAATCGGAAAGAATATTTTTCGCATAGCGCTGACGGCGGCGGTGACGCTTTTTGCCGCGCTTTTGTTTGGCTGTTCCGATAATAACGTGGACATAATTTTGTCGCGCACCGAGCTTTCGCTTGCGGTGGGCGAGAGCCGAAGCATTTTGCCGTACGTCAGTTTTTCGCCCGCGACAAGCGGCGGAACGGTGACGCTTAGCGCGGACTCCGATTGCGTTTCGATAGACGGCACAACGGTCGTTGCGGTCAAGTCGGGAAGCGCGGACGTAAAGATTTCCGCGCACGGCAAAACTGCGGTGATGAAGGTGAACGTAAGCCCCCGCGACGTGACCGACTTTACTATTGCGTCGGAAAACAGCGTACAAACGGCAAGCGGCGGTAATTTTAAAACGGTGGTGTTGTCGGCAGAGTTTGACGGCAACGTACCGCAAACGGATGTGCAGTGGCGGGTAAGCGACGGCACGGAATACAGCGGCAGCAGCTTTGAATACACGCCCGACGGCTACGGCGAGTATACCGTTACGGCAACCGTCGGCAGTATCGTAAAGAGCAGCGATATCAAGGTGTACAGACCTACCGATGTCACGGTAGGACATACGGGTCTAAACAACGCTACGGCATACTCGACGGTAACGTTTACGGCGTACGAGGCTGTCAACTCGCTCAATCCGCGTTCGCTGTACGAATGGCGGATAAACGGCGTGATTATGGCTAACAGCCCCACGTTTGATTTTACTCCGTCGGTAGGGCGGTACGATATTTCGCTGTTTGTGAACGGCGAACAAAAGCGTATAGAAGGCAAAAACGAGCTTGCGTTAAATATAGCGAGCGATAATCATTCCGACTGTGTAGTGGATTTTGACGACGCTGAGGGCGTGTATATTCGCTTTTCCGAGGGGCGCAAGGTTATGTACGTGTGCATTACCGATCCCGACGGTAAGCGCAATACCTTTGACGTTACCGACGCTCAGTATTCGCATTTATTTACGAGCGGCGCGTTTAGGGCGACAGAGTATATTTCCGTTTGCGCGGCAAATCCTCGGTCGTACACAATTATTATAGGAATGGACGGCGATAGGTACGAGTTCGGTTTTTCCCAGCTTGGTGTGGACGTTCAGCAATATATCGATAACAAGGTGCTTTGCCGCAATTCGTTTATTTCAAGCGAAAACGAAGCGGCGGAATACGTCCGTGAGCTGTACGCTACGGGTGTGCAAAGCGCCAAATGCTACGCGGTAGACGTAGAGCGCACCGAACAAATTATAACCGCTAAGGCGCAACAGCTTGGGCTGAACGTGACTACGGCGACCGACGGCAACGTAATTACGCTCGACTTTGCCCCGTACTCAAACAGTCCCGCAAGTCAAGAAAACGCGTCAAAAAGCGTTTCATACGCCGAGCTTCCGCACATAGAATATAACAGTGCTTCTCGCCGTGCCAACGACTACGTTTTTTTGTCCGACAGGGCGACGCGCAGTGTGACGGTTAGCGGCAGCGAGCAGTTGCTTATAGCAATATCAAACGGTTTGAAACCGACAACGCAAAGCGGAGACGTTGCGCATACCGTTTACCGCTCGGCAAAAACGATTCTTTTGCGCATAATAGGCAGGGACTACACGCAGGAGAAAAAAATCCACGCAATATACGATTGGTTGCAGTGGTTTACGTTTAATACAAGTAACGTTGAAGATAATTCCGCAGGAAGGTTTTTGGAGGGCGTGTTTGCAAACTCGGAATCTTCCGGATCGGGTTACGTGGTGACGAGCGAAGGCGCCGCCAAAGCGTTTGCCTTGCTTTGCGGCATCGAAGGCATAGAGTGCGTTATTTGTCACGGCGAAGGGTACGGGTATTACAACAAAGTCAATTTAGACGGATTGTGGTACAACGTGGACGTTTTCGGCGGCAAGCTGGTGATTACGGGGACAAGTGCAGGCATAACCAATTCGGTTTGGTTTACGTCGCACCGCGGCTTGCTTATAAGCGACGGCGAGCTTGAACGGCTTGGCTGTGCGGTAGACGACGGTTACGAGGCGTTTGACGTAACGCATTCGCAGTATATGCAAAAGTACGACTGTGACGGCTGGTATATAGATAACTATATTGCCAAAGCGGAAGCTGCGTATAATGCCGTCCGTGTGGTAGTGTTTAATGCGTTTAGCGCCGTCGAGGTGGGCAACACGCACATACCGTTTGTAGGCGGCGAGGTAATTATTTACAACAACACATACGGCGTGGAGCTTGCTTGCGACGTCGACATGACGGAGGAAGAAGTGAGCGAAATATCGGGGTACGTAAACAGGGCTATAAGCGAGTATGCAAGCGAAGTGCTTAACGCTACGTTTGCAAGCAGGCGCACGATAATTGCGGATAACATAATTTGCGCGGTTGCCGTGTCGCCGAGAACGGTACAATCGGAGGGATAATGCAAAAAGTCGGTACAAAAAGATTTTTGACACATATACGCATCGCTATTGCCACCATTCTTATTGCGGCAATAGCGGCATTGTCGCTCGGCTGTTCGTTGATGGAAGATTTATTCAAGCCTGACGTAATACAGTTTACGCAGCGCGAGCATACTTTGAGTATTGGCGAGATATACGACATTTCGCGCATACTCGAAACCAACACTGACGTGTACCGATTAAAGACATCTGCCGCCGCTGTAGTAGTGGTGGAAAAGGGCAGTAATACGGTTATAAAAGCCGTTGCCGAAGGCGAGGCGTGGATAACGGCATACACAAGCTCGGCAAGCGCGAGCGTACTTATCACTGTCTCCGAACAGGCAGAGGATTCGCTTAACATATCTGCAAGCGGCGAGCTTGTGCAAACATTCGGAAATACTTCAAAAGTAACTTTTACGCTTAACGCAAAAGGTGAGCCGAGCAAAAGCGAAAGAGCTTATTGGTACGTAAACGACGAGCTAAACGAAACGCTTTCACTTTCCGCGCAGTTCGAGTTTACGCCGAGCGAAGCGGGCGAATATACCGTTGTCGCCAAGTGCGGCGGTTTTACGTCTAATGCAATAACGGTGCGTGTGTACAACGTTGTCACCGCCGAAGTAAGCGTTAGCGGCGAGCTCGAACAAAGCGAACCGTTTAGCAATATAGTTTTTTCGGTCGACGCAAGCGGAGCGGACGACATGTATTACCAGTATTTCGAGGACGGAAAAGTGCTGTTCGAGGGCAACGTCGGCACGTACGTTTATACGCCGACGGCGGGACGGCACACGCTTACCGTCAAGGTCAACGGTCAAACGGAGTACTTGGAGGAAGCGATTTTCCGCGGCGCGGTGTTGCCCACGGTCGGCGCGTTGACATTTGACAATTTGTATCCGCACGCATATATAAGCTACGACGCCGTAGGTAAAGTAAAGGTGGAAATAACGCACCCGCAAGTCGGCGCGGTAGAGTATTCGCAAACCGATTCGCGCTATACGATGCTGTTTGACGAAAACGGGTTTGACGTAGGAACGTTTATCGATTTGTGCGCGACGGGCGATACTCGGATCGAGTACAAATTCCGTGTAAAATCGCTAGGTGACGGCGACGCAATAACCGAAAGCGAGTATTCCGATTTTATCACATTTACGCAGCTGCCCGCAAATGCCAAAAAGTATGTGACAAACGTTTTGCCGTGCGGCGATCTTTACGTAACATCGGACAGCGAGTACGTGCGGATTGCGCAATATTATATATATTTCAGAAAGAAACAGGCAAACGCACAAGTGTCGTTCGATTGTTATATCGGCTATAACAGATCGGGCAGCGCCAAAGATTTGTGGGACAATGCGTTCCCGATAGCCGCAACCAGCGGAAATTATACGGGGATAAGGGTGAACGACTCGGGCAGCGTAATGCATACCGAATTTACCGTCAGTACGGTGAATACCCCAACGACGCAAACGGAGACGTCGGCGGCACGGTCGGCGCAGCTTCATACAATACTGCCGCACATCAATACGGACGCTGCCAAAAACCGCCCGTCTAATTACAGCTTTGCAATAGATAATATTGAGCGCACGGCAGAGGTTTCGTATTCCGACGAGCTGTATTTGGCGGCGCAAAACGGAGTGAAGCCTATACCGAAGGCAGGATCGACTGCGCAAGCCGTTTACGAGCAAGCACGAAGCGTATTGCGTCGTATTTGTACGGACGACATGACCGATGTGCAAAAGGCGCATGCCATTTACGACTGGATAATGTGGCACGTAACGTACGACACGCCGGCGACGGTGATTGCGAGCGGCGAAAGCTTGTCCGCGTACTATTTGGAGGGCGTGTTCGGCGACGGCACGACAACCTTTGGCGGTGTTGCATACAGTCCAAACGCCGTGTGCGACGGCATGAGCAAGGCGTATGCGCTTATGTGCAACATAGAGGGCATACCGTGCGTGCGCGTCGTAGGCAGAGCGGGTAAGGATTTAAACAGCGCAGGCGGGCATGCATGGAACAAGGTGTTTGTAAACGGCGCGTGGTACTTTGTGGACTGCACTTGGGGCGATTCGCACGTGTCGTTCGGGCTGGACGGCACTGCACAAGACTACGAGCTTGGACTGCACAGCCATTTGTTCTTGACGGACGCGCAGTCTTCCGCTACGCATTTCGAGCCGTATAGGTACGAGGAAAAGACTACGCTGCGCTATGCGCCGCAAACGGCAAAAACGCCTATAAACGTGTTTGCCGATATGACGGTGAACGGCGAAGAGATAAATTGTTATATAGCCAAAAACGAAATCCAAGCAAACAGGCTGCGCGAGATTGCAATGGCATTCGCGCGGGCGTACCAAAGCGGCAAAACAATATCCGTGCCGTTAAGCGGCGAGCATACGGTAGACTATCAGGCGATAGAGGTTTGTGCCGAGGACGGCTTTGCTATTACGAGCCAAAATATTACGTCTGTCGTTGCCGACGCGGTACGGATTGTTAACAGAAGGGCAACCGTGCGGACGCTTACTCTCGAAGACTCCGTTTTGATATTGATAAAAGAATAATGCGCCCGAACCGTCGAGCGCACAAGACAATATTTATATTTTATTGTAAAATCAGAGCAACGAAAACTTTTTAAAGAAATCTTGCGCGGGCGGGCGCCAAGCAAGCTCGTCATGTCCCGCCGTGTTAGTAATTGTAAGGTCGAGGTTTACCGCGCCGTGATTTCTAAGCTCGTCGGTAAGCGTGTAGGAGTCGGTCACAAACATTTGCGACTCTATTTTCATCAGCTCGGGATTGTCGGTCGTTATTTCGTTGCCGCCGGTGTACACCTTGTAGTATGCGTCGGCGTCGAACGAAGCGGTTTTAAAAAACTCGGTAAAAGCATTGGGGCTGACGAACAGCGGTGTGGAAAACATGCCGTAAGCCTTGACGCGTTGATTTTTTCGCGCCGCAAAGTATAAAGTTGCAATTCCGCCGAAGGACGAGCCGAGCATGCCGTACAGCTTAAACCCGAATCGTTTGTCGAGGTAGGGAATAATAATTTCCTCCAAGTAGTCCATATACTCGTCAGCTTTGCCGCCGCTTGGCGTCCTTCCCAGCTTTTCGGCGTTCTCGATAGGAAACGGCAAATAATCGAATTCGCGGGTGGCGGTGCTGTCTATGCCGATAATAGCGGTATTTTTTATGTTTTCCGCTTTAAGCGCGTCAAGCGCCCGCCAACTCTTTTTGTACGAGGCGTCCTCGTCGTAAAACACGTTTTGTCCGTCGTGCATTATTATTGCACGGTCGGCTTTTTTGGGCGCGTAAATGCGCACCGTGCGCGCAAACCCGCCTTTGGATAAAACAGCTATCTCATACTTACGTTTCATTTTCACCGTCCTAATGAAATTAGTTCTTTTCAGTATACACCTATAATAAATAAATGTCAATATTGCTTGCATTTATAATTTGCATATGGTATAATTCAACCAACTACAAATACGGATAAATATATGAAAATCAATCTTGACGAAAAGTGCGCCAAATTTATTAGCTCGCTTGGCGATAACGTTTACGTTGTGGGCGGGTATGTTCGCAACAGCTTGTGCGGATACAAATGCACGGATATCGACATAGCGGGGCCTATGCCTGCGCTCGCTTTGTCGTTGCCGCCGCGCACGACGATGACGATGGTCAATCACCGCATGGGCACGGCGCAAATTATTTACGACGGAGTCAAGTACGAATACACGCCGTTTAGGGTGGAGGAGTACGGCGAGGGCGGCGAACACACGCCTATTCGCGTCAGCTTTACCACCGATCTTTACGCGGACGCGTCGCGGCGGGATTTTTGCTGCAACGCCATATATTACGACGTAAAGCGCGACGAAATAATCGACCCGTTGGGCGGGGTACGGGACGCCGAAATGAAGGTTTTGCGCGGCTGCAATAAGCATGTGTTCGAGTCGGACGGACTGCGGCTACTGCGGCTTGTGCGGCTTGCGGCGGAGCTTGATTTCAAGATAGAGGGTGAAACGGCTCGCGCGGCAAAGGCAATGAGCGACAATCTTGCCGACATAACCGCCGAACGCAAGCGCGTAGAGCTGGACAAGATTTTGCACGCCGATCTTGTGAACGGCGTCAAAAATGCGCAGTATCGCGGACTGAGGTTGTTGAAGCAGTTGGATTTGTGGAAAAACCTTATACCGGAATTGGTGGAATGCGACGGCATGGCTCAGCCCGAGCAGTATCACAAGTACGACGTTTTGGAGCATACATTTCGCACCGTGCTTGCCGCACAGCCGCTACATAACGTACGGCTTGCGGCGCTACTGCACGACGTAGGTAAAGCGTATTGCTTTAAGCAGTTCGGCAATTTTTACGGTCACGAAAAAAGCTCGAGCATAGCCGCCCGAATAATACTTAACAGACTGCGCTATCCAAACGACGTAATAGAACAGGTCGTGCGGCTGTGCGGTGCGCACATGTACGATATGCGCGGTGACGCGCGCGAATCCAAGATACGCATGTTCGTGTCCAAAAACTACGATATTTTGGATAAGCTGGTCGCACTTATTCGTGCGGACAAGATAGCGACGGGCATGGTCACGCCCGAGGAAGCGGCGGCGCCGCATAGGTTCGAGATAGTGCGCGAAAAGCTGATTCAAGAGGGCGCGCCCATACTCAAAAAATCACTCAAAATATCGGGGCGCGATCTTGCGGATATGGGCTTCGAAAGCGAGGCTATATCGGCGGCGCTCGAAGTGCTGTGGAAGGAATGTATAATCAATCCCAAAAACAACAATTTCGAGTTTTTGCAAAAGCTTGCTAAAAGGTTGCCCAAAACCCCGTCGGAATTACCCAAAAAGAAATAGAACAAAATTCTACCGCATACTTTCGATATAATTCGACATACTATTTGCGTATGAAAAAGTTCGGTAGATCGATATACATAATAGCATTTTTGGTATGTATGCTGCTCACGATGGGCGCGGCAAAGGTGGCGGACGAGCAAAGTACCGAGTACTCGACGCTTACGGTGGTGTACGGGACGGATAAGTACGTGTATACGGACAAGCCCGTAGTGCCGTCCGACTTTACTGTTATAGAACAAATAGCGGCGCGTAGGATAAACGCGCCGTTGTCACAAAAAATAGAGTATATGGACGAATGTATTGCGCGCGGCGCGGACTATAAAACCGCAGTGAAGCAATGTTTTCCCGTGCTTGTGCGCGAGCTGGACGGGATATCGGACAGCGTTTTCGTGCCGCCGACCGACGCAAAAACTGTGTACGAGCATGGCGTTTTTTCGGTTGTGCCCGAAAAGGCGGGCAGGCGCATAAACGAGGAAAAGCTGTATGCAAGCATATACTGCGCATTCAAGTTTTCGGGCGGCGGCGAGGTGAAGGCGACAATTTCGGATATCCCGCCTATAATAACCGCCGAAATGCTAAGGGCGGAGCTTTATCCGCGCAGCTCGTATACGACAGATTTTTCAGGCTCGTCGGAGGAGCGCGCGCACAACGTAAAACTCGCGTTGAGCAAGATAGATGGTTTAATGATACCCGCGGGCGAAACGCTGTCTTTTAACGATACGGTAGGCGAGCGCACCGAGGCAAACGGATTTAAGCAGGCAAAGATTATTGTAGACGGCAAGTACATAGACGGCACGGGCGGTGGCGTGTGTCAGGCGTCCACGGCGGTGTACAACGCCGCGCTCATCGCGGGGCTCAGCTGCGCGGCAAACGCACATTCCATTTGTCCGTCGTATTGTCCTGCGGGATTGGACGCCATGATAAGCTCGGTTAGCGATTTGCTCATAACCAACACCACAACACACTCGATATATATTGCGGTTAAGGTGAGCGGGCGCACGGCGACGGTAAAGGTATACGGCGAGCAATCGCAATATAAAATCAAGCCCGAAAGCGTGGTGTTAAATGTTGAAAAATGCGCCGAGCAAGAAGTTGTGGACAATGAGTATAAATACTTCGAGCAAGGCGTGCAAAGCGGAAAAAGAATGCTTGTGTCATTAGGCAAGGACGGCGTAACAAGCGAAACGTATATCAACGTGTACAAGGACGGGCAAATGATAAAGCGCGTAAAGGTGCGGGAAAACACCTACCGCGCCGTCCCGCAGGTCATCGCCGTTGCGCCGTAAATAATTCGAAATTATCCACAGAAAATACGGAAATAGTGGCGTAGAGAAATATATAATGACACGAAACTATTCGGGTGCAACGCATAATTAGTTACCGCGTAAACACACGCAGGTAAAAAGACTTGACAAAGTGATAGATAAAGGCTATAATCGGGATATGAATTCTTTAGCTTTTATCAGTTCGTTTAATTGGTACGGGTTGCTTATGGCGACAGGCATAATGTGCGGCGTTATCGGCTGTTACTTTGCCGCAAAGCACCACGGCTTGGAAGGCGACGTTATAATCGACATGATTATAATTTGTTTGCCGCTTGCCATTATAGGCGCGCGCATTTACCACGTCGTGTTTGACGTAATAGCGGGCAATTCTTGGACGTTCGCGGAATTTTGCGGATTTTCGGGCGGCGAGTTCAAAGGGCTTGCGGGGCTTGCAATATACGGCGGACTTTTCGGCTCTATTGCCGGTGCGGTCATCTTTCATTTTTGGAAGAACAGAAAAAAACTGCCCGAAAATAAACGCGTATCGTTTTGGCAAATCGCCGACGTAGGCTTTGCGTTTATCATGCTCGGACAGGTCATAGCGCGCTGGGGCAACTTTACCAACGGCGAGTGCTACGGCGAGGTCGTTACCAATCCGGCGTTCCAGTGGGCGCCGCTCAGCATGAAGGTGGGCGACGAGTGGCGCACGTCCATATGGTTCTACGAATCGCTGTGGAATTTCTTCGGATTTTTCGTGCTGTTGTATTTGTATTTGGGACGGCACAAAAGCTTCGACGGTTTCGTTTTTGCCGCATACGGCATATGTTATGGTATAGGCAGGGCGTGGATAGAAGCTATCCGCGTAAACGACGTGCTGTATTTGGGCGGAATGCGCGTAAGCGTGTTTGTAAGCGTACTGTTTATTATTATGGGCGTTGCTATAATTGCAACGCATATAATCCGTGCCAAGCGCGCCGGCAAAAAGGTATTTATCTTTGTTAATGAAAAGAAGCTGAACGACGATTACTACGGCTACGAAAAGACCAAGCTTGCACATCCCATGCCCGATATTGTGTTCTTTAAGGACAGAAAAAAGGTTAGGAACAAAGAGGAGATAATCGTCGACGAAAGCGGCGTTGCAATTAAGGTGAAAAACGAAACTGAGGACGGTGACGGCGATAATACTCGTCCGACGCCGCAAAAAACAGTAAATAAAGTAGTTACAAAAGAGGTCATATCGGACGACGCGGAGGATGCGTATGAAGACAAGTGGGACGACTGATGTCGTACTTCCTCTTTCCAAAAAGCAAAAATGCGCGTGTAATATCGTTATGGGCTGTTTGCTTGTTGCCGCTGGCGTCGTTTTGGTGCTTGCGGGTACGGGCGTTATCAAAGCTGCAGTGCGCGATATTGCCGCGCCCACGGTGTTGTTCGGGTTCGGCGCCGCCGTGCTTTTGAGCGCAATAATCGCGAAAAATTCGCTTTCTATGTGGTTCGCGGGCGTGGTGCTTTCTTGCGGACTTGTTTCGTTATTGGCGGTTACTACGCCGGCAGGCTACACACAGCTCTATCCCATATACATAGCGGCGCCCGCGATAGGGTGCTTGTTCTCCCTGTGGTTTGCGCAAAGCAAATTGCCGCAAATCAAAGCTATATTGTTTTTCGGCGGCGTCGGCGGCATTTTAGCGCTGGGCTCTTCGGGTGCGTGCGGCTACGGATTGGTAGGCGGACTGCTTGCGGCGTTCGGCGGGCTTGTGGTAATAGCCATTGCGGTTGAAGCATATTTAAAAAAGGATAAATCAGACAATGCGTAATCTTACGATGATGACCGACCTCTATCAGCTTACAATGATGGACGGTTATTTTTTAGAGGGCAAAGCACACCAAACGGCGGTGTTCGACTTGTTTTTCCGTCAAAAGGACACCATTAACTATGCGGTGTTTGCAGGGCTCGATCAAGCTATAGACTACATAAAGGATTTGCATTTTTCGGCCGAGGACATAGCGTATCTGCGCTCGCTCAACGTTTTCCATCCCGAATTTTTGGACTACCTGAAAGACTTTAAATTCACGGGCGATATGTACTCGGTGTGCGAGGGCGACATTGTTTACCCGCAGGAGCCGATTGTCATAATCAAAGCGCCGCTTATCGAGGCGCAGCTTGTGGAAACCGCATTGCTCAATATAATCAGCCACCAAACGCTTATAGCCACCAAGTCGGCGCGTATCGTGTCGGCGGCTATGGGCAAGGGCGTGGTGGAGTTTGGCTTGCGCCGCGCACAAGGTCCCGACGCCGGCATATACGGCGCGCGCGCTTCGATAATAGGCGGGTGCAACGGGACAAGCAACGTCCTTACCGGACAGATGTTCGATATACCGGTAAAGGGCACGCACGCGCACAGCTGGGTTATGAGCTTCGACAGCGAGCTGGACGCCTTCCGCGCGTTCGCAAAGGTCTATCCCGATACGTGCTTGCTACTTGTGGATACGTACGACACCATTCAGGGCATAAAGAACGCGATAACCGTATTTAACGAGCTCAAAGCGCAAGGGCATAGGCCGATAGGCATAAGGCTGGACAGCGGCGACTTGGCGTATCTCAGCAAGGTCGCGCGAAAGATGCTGGACAACGCCGGCTTTAAGGACGCTATAGTAATGGCTTCGGGCGATATCGACGAGTACCTATTGCAATCGCTCAACGCGCAGGGCGCAAAAATAGACATTTACGGCGTAGGCACAAAGCTGATAACCAGCGAGGACACTCCGTCGCTTGGCGGCGTGTACAAGCTGTCCGCCATAGAGCGAAACGGCGTAACCGAACCGCGCATGAAGATTTCTGACTCGCTTATAAAAGTGACCAATCCCGGGTTCAAAACGCTGTACCGCGTTTACGATAAGGACAGTGGCATGGCTGTCGCCGACCTTATAGCATTACACGGCGAGCAAATAGGAAAGCCGTTGGTGCTTACGCACGAAACGGAGCGGTGGAAGACCACAACGCTCGACGACTACGAGCTGCGACCGATGCACCGACAAATATTCGACGGCGGTAAGTGCGTTTACGACAAGCCGACGCTTGCGCAAATCGTTGAGTTTGCAGCCAAAGAAAAAGCCAAGTTTTGGGACGAGTACAAACGCATAGACAACCCGCAAATTTACAAGGTTAACATATCCGACGGGCTGTATGCGTTAAAGCACAAAATATTGGAAGAACATAAGAACAAACACTAATACAAATAGTAATACAAAAGCCTACAAAGAATAAAAAAGAGAGAAGGAAATGGACGGCAAAAAAAAATACACTCAAGCCGATTTGGATAACTGTGTCGATGCGGTACGTCGAGATTGCGAAAGCACTATGCTTCGCCAGCGCGAGCGCATTGACGAGCTGAAAAAGAGCCTTGCCGCCGCAGAGCGCAAAATAGCCAAGTACGAGAACCAAAAGGAGCTTGTGTACAAGGCGATTACCGCCGCGCTCAAAAAGGCTGACGATATCGAGCGGGTATCGCTTATAAAGTACAATCAGGAAATTGCCCAGCTCAAAAGCTTCCACGAAAAATGGCTGTCTTATTACAACAATATTATTGCCGCGTACCCGCTGGACGACGAGCTTGTGGAGGCGAGCAAGGTAAACCGCAAAATCTCCGAGGTGCTGACGCGCGCGGGTGACATAGAAGGTCAGTACGAAAAGGAACGTGATAGGCTGCAACAATCGCTGGACGAAGAAGACGAGGACGGCGAAGACGACGAAGGACAAGAGACGAGCGCCGCCGTCGACGACGAGTACACGGATAGATCGCCTGCCGGATTTTCCTTTGCCGAAGCGCTTCATCCCAAAGAGGACTTAAAGGACATAATGCGCGAGCTGGGCGTAATTATGGACGACGATTAATAATTAAGAATTCAGAATGCAGAATTAAGAATTATTAATTGCTTATGATTACGCAGAGTAGTAGCGTAAGCAATTTTTATTAGCAAGCAATTTGCGGGTGTAGCAAAAAACGAACCACAAAAGTAAACACACGAAATTAAAAAACGCTCCCGATAGGGGAGCGTTTTAGATTTAATAAATTATTCGGCTTTGGGCGCTTCTTCGGCTTCTGCCTTTTTGGTCTTTTTGGGCGCCTTTTCCTTTTTAGGCTTGTCCTCGGCTACCTTTTCTTTTTCCTTGGTTGCCTTTTTCTTTTTCTGCTCGGCCTTATCAGCTTCCTTCTCTTGCTGTTTGGCACGGAATTCGGCACGGGCGGCCTCACGCGCTTCCTTGGCGGCGCGCGCTTTTTCGGCGGCAATGGTCTTGTTGTCCTTTTTGACGGTTACGGTTACTTTGCCACTCTTGATATCGCTGAGTCTTTTGCTGAGCGCCGACTTTTTGTTGGCGGCGGCGTTCTTGTGCAAAATACCTGCGGTAACGCCCTTGTCGATAATCGACATGGTGATGGGAAGCAAGCGTTCCGCTTCGTCTATGTTAGCCGAATCGATAGCTTTGTTAAACGCCTTAATCGCGTTGTTGACCTTGGAACGGTCGGAACGGTTGCGGGCATTTTTCTTTTTTGTAATAAGTACGCGCTTTTTAGCGGATTTAATGTTAGGCACGATTTTACTCCTTTTATCGCCGTTTTTCTATTTGCCATACAATTATAGCATACTAAAATAACTTTTGCAACTGTTTGTTGGGTTTACGATTAAAATTTTTTCTTTTACAAACAATATTTTTATGGATAAATACGCTGTTTATACCGACATGGCGGTGGAATTTTGCAAGCACAAGCACAACAAGGACGACGGGCTTATCAAATACTACGAGGTGAACGTGGATGAACATATGTCCAAGCAGCTCGGCAAGCCGTGCGGAAAGTACGCCACACTGGAAACGACCGCCGTTATCAAGGGCGAAAACGCTCAGTATAAACGGGTTATCGACGCGCTTAGTTCATGCCTACTCAGCTACTGCAACGGTTGCGACAAGGTTATGGCGGTGGGGCTTGGCAATCCCGATTTGACCGCCGACGCGCTTGGCGACCGCGTGTTTAAACGGCTGTGCGTAAATAGGCATTTAAACGGTGACGATAAGTATCTTTGCGCGCTAACGCCCAATGTGCTCGGCATGACGGGTATAGAAAGCTTTGATATAATTTCGGCTGTTGCGGATAGGGTCAAGCCCGATGTAATAGTGGTGGTGGACGCGCTCACCGCCGCGGCGGCAAGCCGCATAGCCACGGCGTTTCAGGTTACGGACAGCGGCATAACCCCGGGGAGTGGGGTAGAAAACCACAGGCGCAGGCTGGACGAGCGCACGCTCGGCATTCGCACGGTGTCGGTGGGCGTGCCGCTTGTCGTGTATTCGTCAACGATTGCGCGCGACTATTGCGCGTGCGATACCGAGCCGCACTGCGATATGATAGTAACGCCCAAGGACGTGGATATACTTGTTGAGGACTGCGCAAGCATAATCGCAGGCGCTATTAATAACGCCTTTTCATTCGGACGGTCGGCGGGGGCGTAATCAGTAACAATACGCGCCCGCCGCGCATATACAAGATACGTTATGCAAAGACCGATAGGAGTGTTTGACAGCGGTGTTGGCGGGCTGAACGTGCTTAAATATTGCACGGAGCTGCTGCCTGACGAAAGCTTTATATACCTCGCCGACGAGGCCAATATGCCGTACGGCAACAAGCCCGAGGACGATATTGCGCGGGCGGCGTTTGCGTGCGCCGATAAACTGTTTTCGCTAAACTGCAAAGCGGTGGTGATAGCTTGCAACACGGCAACGGTTACGGCGGTCGACCGTATTCGCGCGCTGTACAGTACGCGCGTGGTGGTAGGGCTGGAGCCTGCCGTCAAGCCGTGCGTAAAAGAACTTGGCAAAAACGGCTACGCCGTCGCGCTCGTAACTGATGCAACGTTCGCCTCGGATAGATTTAGCAGGCTGCTTGAAAGCTGCGACAAAAGGGTGGTGCCGCTCGCTTCGCCCAAGCTTGCCAAGCTGATAGAGGACAATCAGGACGATATAACGCGCATAAAGCCGTATTTACGTGAGGTGTTTGAAAAGTACGGCGACGCGGAAGCGGTAATACTCGGTTGCTCGCATTACAGCTACATATCGGGCTTGATAAGCGAAATATACGGCGGTAAAATAAAAATCTACGACGGCGCGGAGGGTGCGGCGCGTCGACTGAAATACTGCTTGGAGTTATCGGGACTGACCGCAAAAAAAGGTGAGTGTAAACCCACAATCAAATTTTTGTCTACATATAAAAAGTAATAAATAAATATTGCGTTATAAGCGTATATGTGATATAATAATTAAATAAAATTTTTTGTTTGTTCCGAGAGGTGCTTATGAAAAAACGTTGTATCGCATTTATTTCGGCAATAGCCGCCGCGCTGTGCTTAGGTGCATTTGTTTCGTGCGGGGAAAAGACGAGCAACGATAACTCTACCAAACAAGTGTGTTCGCATGAATATTCGGAATCGAAAGTTGGTTTACCCGCGGGCTGTACATATGCGGGATACAGTTATGATGTATGTGAAAAGTGCGGGGACAAGAATTATACTGTGCTTCCGCCGCTCGGACATGACTGGGACAACGGTACAGTAGTTATGCAAGCGACTTGCGTCCAAAGCGGCTATATGTATTATGCTTGTCAGACTTGCGGCGAAACAAAATCGCAGATTATAGACGAAACCGGTGAGCATAGCTTTAAGGACGGCGTGTGCAAACATTGCGGTATGAAGTATGCGGTGTACGTGGACGAGTATTACAATGATGATTACGGCTACCGTTACTTGGCTACTATGTCCAAAGGCGAGGACTTGTGCGCTTTTTACGACGATATAGCCGAAGCTGTTATAACATTCCACAGCGACGGAAGCGACGCGCAGTATGACGGCAAAAAATACGTTTTATGCAACATTGACTACGTTAAACATGGACTTGAAATGGACGAAGCTGTTGCGGTGTGGAAAACGTATTTAGACGACAATCCGCTGTATTATTGGGTATCTAAGGAGACAACAATAAGTCCTGTATACGGACTTGCGCTCGCCGTGGTAGACGAATACGCCGACGGCGACGCGCGCACCGAGTGCAATACCGAGCTGTACGGCGCAATCGAGCAGTACGTTGCTTTGGCAAGCGGGGGAAACGCTTATACAGTTGCGCTTGCATTTCACGACAAGATTATTGAAGCAATCGATTACGCAAACGACAAAAACAATAAGCCCGAATCCGCGGCGTGGGCGCACAATATTACCGGCGTGCTGCAAGGCAAGGGCGCGGTGTGCGAGGGGTATGCGCGGACCTTCCAGCTGTTACTAAACGTGTGCGGCATAAATAACGTATTTGTTACCGGCAAAGGCATAACCGACGACCACGCGTGGAATTTGGTTGAGATAGACGGCGTGTGGTTTTGGTTCGATTTGACTTATGACGATACTCCCGATTATTATTGGGGAATATCGCATAATTATTTTTGTGCTACCGACGAAAGCTTTTTAAAGAATCATACGCCGGACAACGGCGTGGGCTTGGAATTTTTGTGCGAATTGCCGACTCGCGCGCAAAGCCGATACAACGGCAACGACGCTGTATTTTACGATATGTTTACGCATGACGGTGCGGAGTATGCGGTTGTAGGTTACGACACGTTGTCTCTGTCGAGTATAACAAAGAGTGGGGATTTTGTAATACCGTCTGCGGTTACATACCGCGGGCGTGAATACTCGGTTGTAAGCATAATGAATTACGAGAATGGCGAGCAAACAATACAAGACGTTTCCGGAAGTGCTACAACTTCGGTTCATATATCGGCGACAGTTAGGTATATTGATGACGGAGACGTGTTGAATCATTTTTCAGGCAATATCGAGTCAATTACAGTGGACGAAAATAACCGGTATTTCAGTGCGCAAGACGGAGTGCTGTTTTCCAAAGAGAAATTTATGCTTATAACTTATCCTACCGGTAAAAAGTCTGTCGAGTATAAAATACCCGATGAAACGGGCGTAATTGCATATCACGCATTCAGCACGTATACAAAAAATCTGGAAAAGCTTACAATAGGCAAAAATGTGAGCATGACGGGCTGGGCAAACTGGGGACTCGGTTATCCGGACGAACTTCGCACCGGCAATATTATAGAAGGAGGATGGAAGACGATTATAAAGGCATTAACGGGAGCAAGGCAGATATTGATTGATGAACAAAATCCGCATCTCGTTTTTGAGGACAATATGTTGTTCGACAAGTCTTTTACATACTTATATGCGGCATTGCCCGATATACAAACTGCGGTGATTCCGGAAACGGTAGTCGGTATTGAATATGACGCGTTTAGCGATTGCGATAAACTTGTAAGTGTCAAATTACCGGATGAACTTACAGTTCTTCCGTCATCTATATTTTTGGGTTGCACAAGTTTGCGGGAAATTATTTTGCCTAACACGTTAACCGAAATCGATGATTTTGCGTTTGGGAATTGTTCGTCGCTGAAATCTATAGAAATACCTGCGAGTGTGCAAATAATAAAACGTCATGCGTTTGATTCTTGCACTTCGTTGGAAAGAATTGGATTGCCAGAAGGGTTAATATACTTGGATTACAACGCATTTAGTAGGTGTGATAAGCTTAAGGAAGTAGTTGTGCCCAAAAACGTTCAATACGTGGGAGCTGATGATAAGATAATGACGCCGCTTCCGCCGCTGTATTATTACGGCACTGCGGAAGAATGGGAGGCAGTAGATGGCGAATTTACTTATTATGAATTTTCAAATCACGTAATATATACAGTAAACGTATACTTCTATTCGGAAGAACAGCAGACAACCGAGGGCAATTACTGGCATTACGTAGACGGTGCGCCCGTCGCTTGGTAAAAGTTTAACAAAAAAAACTGCCTTTGCATTGCGCAATGGCAGTTTTTTGTTGGTTACATATTTATTCCACCGTGACCGACTTGGCGAGGTTGCGCGGTTTGTCTATGTCGCAGCCTCGTTTGGCGGCTACGTAGTAGGCGAACACCTGCAATATAACGGCGGTCAGCACGGGCGTTACGTCGTCGTCGCAAGCGGGGATAGTCAACAGTCCGTCAGCTTCCTCGCCGATTTGCTTGTTGGTTTGCGACGATATGGCAAGCACGGTGCCGCCGCGCGACTGCACGGCTTTTATGTTGGACAGCATTTTGGAATACAATCCCTCTTGCGTTACAAGCGCAAGCGTGACGGTGCCTTTTTCTATAAGCGATATCGTGCCGTGTTTAAGCTCGCCCGCGGCGTACGCTTCGGCGTGGATATACGATATTTCTTTCAGTTTGAGCGCGCCTTCTAACGACGCGGCGTAGTCGGTGTTCCTGCCGATAAAGAACACGCATTTATGTTCGGCGTAGCTTTCGGCATAGTTCTTTATTTGGTCGGTGTCATTTAATATTTCGGTTATTTTTTCGGGCAGGCGAGTAAGCTCGCTTAACAGCTCCGAGTACCGTGCGTCGGATATTATATGCTTGACCTTGGCGATTTTAAGTCCGATAAGGTACAGCATAGCCACCTGAGTGGTGTAGCCCTTAGTGGTGCAAACGGATATTTCCGGCCCTGCATAGGTGTACAGCACGTCGTCCGCCTCGCGCGCTATTGCGCTGTGCAGGACGTTGACGATGGCAATGGTGTGCGAACCGAGCTTTTTGGCAAGGCGGAGCGCGGCAAGGGAGTCAGCCGTTTCGCCGCTTTGGCTTATAACGATTGTAAGTGTGCGGTTGTCCGTTATGGGGTTGCTGTAAACGTACTCGCTGGCAAGCTCACAGTTGACGGTTATGCGGCAATATTTTTCTATAAAGTGTTTGCCGACAATGCCCGCATGGTACGCCGAGCCGCAGCCTACGATGTTTATGCGATTGATGCGGTTTACGTTGTTGGGCGAAAAGTCTACTTTGTCCAGAATTATATTGTCGCCCTTTACGCGCGAGCTTACCGTGTCCTTAATCGCTTTGGGCTGCTCGTAAATTTCCTTTAACATAAAGTGCGGATAGCCGCCCTTTTCGGCGCTGGAAATATCCCAGTCCACGTTGTACGGGGTCTTTTTGAGTGCGTTGCCGTCGCAGTCGAAAAATGTTGCCGCGCGCGCGGTGAGCCTTGCGATTTCGCGGTCGTTCAGTTGCACGAAGCTGTGCGTATGCTCTAACGCCGCCGCAAAGTCGGAAGCGATAAAGTTTTCGTTTTGACCTATGCCTATTACGAGGGGATTGTCTTTTCTTATTGCGTACAGGCTGTCGGGAGTGTCGGCGCACAGTATGCCCACCGCATATGAGCCGTTGAGTCTTTCCATAACCTTGCACAGGGTGGATACCATATCGCCGTCGTAAAGATACTGCAATAATTGCGCTATGACCTCGCTGTCCGTGTCGCTGGTAAAGGGCAAGCCGTGATTGATAAGCTCGGTTTTCAGCTCGGCAAAGTTTTCTATTATGCCGTTGTGAACTATGCAAAACCGCCCGTCCGCCGATAGGTGGGGATGGGAGTTGATATCGTTGGGCGTGCCGTGGGTAGCCCATCTTGTATGACCTATGCCTATGCTTCCGTTTAGGGCGCTGCCGTTTGCCGCTTTTTCGCACAGCGTGGCGACTTTGCCGCACGTTTTGACAACGCCTATTTCGGCGTTATCTATAACGGCTATGCCGCTCGAATCGTAGCCGCGGTATTCCAATCTTTGCAGCCCTTTAAGCAAAACGGGCGCGGCTTGCTTGCCGCCCACGTAACCTATAATTCCGCACATGGCTAAACTCCTTGACTAATCTTGATTGGTGGTCTGGTCGTCTTTGGCGGAAATCGTATTAGAATTTTCGCCGTCGGTTTTGGGTTTGTACAATATAAGTTTTATGATTAGTACCACCACAACTGTTACCGCAATTATAAAAAACGCGAGTGTTATATAGTTGACGTAGTCCTTGAACAAAAACGATATCAGCGTAATTATCGCGCATGCAACGGCATTGCCGACTATAACGCCGATAAGCGATTTTACAAATCCGATTTTGAGTATGGAAGCGACCGCACTGCCCGTCCACACGCCGGTAAGCGGCAGGGGAACGGCTACAAACAGCGCCGTGCCGCCCATTTTTTTAAGGTCGCTTTTGGTTACAAACGGCTTTTTTGTTCCGTTGCCCGAATGTTCGTCTTGCACGACATCGGCAAGCGAGCGCGATTTCTTTTCAAACTTATCGTACAAAAACTTGCCGATTTTGGAAAAAAACTTTGTTTTTGACAGCGCGTTTATTGTTGGAATAAAAACGATAAGAAGTATGGGCGCGATAAGCGAGGAGCCTAAAAACGCCCAGCCGAACGACTCCATCGGCGACAGCCCCATACTTATGCCGAACGGTATGGCAAAACGCGCTTCGGCTATCGGTATGATAGACAATAGCAATACGCTAAGCGGCGCGCCGAGCGCACTATTCATCGACTCGGCTATACCTTGCACAAATTCACTCATACCGTTATATTATAAGCCATATTTTACGGTTATGTCAAGAGATAGTAAATAAATGTTTGCAAAACGGGAATTTTGCGCATATATATTGACAAGCAAGCTTTGGCAGTATATAATTTAACTTAGAATTTTATGCGCTTGTTACGGCGCAAAACGGAGATATAAATGAGCAAATACTTCGGTACAGACGGTATCAGAGGCAAGTACGGCGACAACCTTGACGCGGCGTTGGCTTATAAGGTCGGGCTTGCCGTTGTCGCGTACTTCGGCAAAGGCATTGTCGTTGTCGGTCGAGATACCAGAGTGTCCGGACCGGAAATCCAGTCCGCTCTTATAGACGGGCTTAAACGC
Organism: Clostridiales bacterium; assembly: GCA_029070965.1. GTDB lineage: Bacteria > Bacillota > Clostridia > Christensenellales > Pumilibacteraceae > Anaerocaecibacter. Next base: position 7,488 of record JAIEBI010000006.1, on the reverse strand, counting down.
GGTGGCGCGGAGGTGCTGACGGTGGGCATACTGCCCACGCCGGCGATAGCGCGCATGGCAATCAAGTACAACGCGCTTTGCGGCATCGTTATATCGGCGTCGCACAATCCGCCCGAATACAACGGTATAAAGATATTCGACGGCAACGGCGTTAAACTGAGCGAGGAGCAAGAGGGCAGTATAGAATACTATATCGAAAACCCCAGCGAGGCGCGCGCAGTCGGGTCGGTCCACCAAATTCCCGACGCGCAAAAGCAGTACGTGGACTACCTTGTGGAAACGGTGGACTACAACATGTCGGGCGCAAAGGTATGGCTGGACTGCGGCTACGGCGCGGCGTCTACCGTCGCAAAGGAAGCGTTTGAGCGCTTGGGCGCGACGGTCGAGATAGAGAACTATAAGCTGCGCGGCGAAAAGATTAACTGCGGCTGCGGTGCGCTTCATCCCGACTACGTGCTTCATTCTATGGTCGGCACCGATTACAAGCTCGGATTTTCGTATGACGGCGACGCCGACAGGCTGTCTTTCGTGTTTGACGGCAAGATTATGGACGGAGATTCGGTGCTGTACAATATAGGCAGGGAAATGGCGCTCAAAGACAATGTGGTGGTGGGCACGATACTTTCCAACACCGCGCTGGAACGGAGACTGGAAAAGGACGGGCGGCGGCTTGTGCGCACCCCTGTGGGCGACAAATACATTTGTGACCTTATGTTCAAAAAGGGATATAACCTCGGTGGCGAGCAAAGCGGGCATTATATCGTTTACCCGCAAGCGACCACCGGCGACGGAATAATGTCGAGTATGTTCCTTACAAAAACGTTGTTCAAAAAAGGCAAGCTCGGCGAATTTATAGAGCTTAACCTGTTCCCGCAAAAGGCGATTGCCGAATATGCCGATCAGTCAATAATGTACGAAAAGGGCATGATCGATTTGATAGAGGATTACACGGCGCGGCTGTCGGGCATAGGCAGGCTTATCGTGCGCATGTCGGGTACCGAACCCAAGGTGCGCGTAATGTGCGAATGCGAGGATGCAGGCAAAATCGACGAAGTGCTTTCGGTATTCAAAAAGTATATAAACACCCGTAAATAGCGGTCAAAATATGGTTAAAACTATAATGCGCGGCGCGTTCCGCGCATTTATATTGACCAATTTTTATCATAGTATTGACAAAGTTAAGGCATTGTGGTAATATACAGTATGATATAAGGGTATAATTGAGGCGTAATGGCGAAACAACCGAAAAACACCGATATAGAATCGGAACATACCGAAACAAAAAAGCGTGCCAACGTAAACGTTAAGGCCTTGTTTTCGCCGCGCTACCGCGGGGTTATTTTGACGTTCATATTCGACATAGCTGTTTGCATGGGCGCGTTTTGGCTTGCCCGCTTTGCTATGTTCAACAAAATACCGGTAACCAAACCGCGCAATTACTACAACTTCGAAATACCGATTATGATAGTTATGACCGGCATACCGGTATGTATGCTCGCGCTGTTTAATTGCTACAACGTGGTGTGGAAGTTTGCGGGGCGGATAGAATTTATCAAGTTTGCCGCGTCGTACGTTATGTCGTACTGTGTGCTTTTGATTATGAAAGCGGTGCTGCTTGCGGCGTTTAACGTTGACGTATACGGCACGCAAATTTTATTATACGTATTTTTATCGCTTGTCTTTACCGCGATTCCGCGTTTTTCCAACATGCTTATCGGCTACTTTAAGCACGTGCAGCGAGGGAACTTTACCACAAGCGCCAAAAAACCGATACGCACGGTTATTTACGGCGCGGGCAATATCGGCTCGGTACTGAACAATCGTTTTGTTTCCAACACCGACGAGGGATATATGCCCGTCGCGTTTATGGACGACGACGCGGACAAGCACGGCAAGTCTATTGGCGGCAGTCTTGTTGCCGGCGGTTTGGATAACGTGGAGCAAATTATAGAAGATTATTCGCCCGATATGTTTTTGATTGCCATTACCGACATTACCAAATCGCGGTTAAAGCATATTTACGAGCACATTTCCAAGTACAACATTCCCATAAAAATGCTTCCGCCCATAAGCGACGCCAACGCGGCTGCCAACGCCTCTCTCGCTTTGCGCGACATAAAAATCGAATCGCTTTTGGGTAGGGACGAGTTCAAGGTAAAAACCGAGCTTGTGGACATGTCGGTCAAGGACAAGGTGGTCATGGTCACGGGCGGGGCGGGGTCTATCGGCTCCGAGCTGTGCAGGCAGGCGCTCACGTTCGGCTGTAAGCATTTGGTTATTTTCGACCAGAACGAAAACGGCATGTTCAATATCGACCAAGAATTCCAAAAGAAGTTCGATTCCTCGCGGTACTCGCTGATTATGGGTACGGTACGCGAGGCGGGCAAGCTGGCGGACGTGCTGGGCAGGTTTAAGCCCGAAACGGTATTCCACGCGGCGGCGTACAAGCACGTGCCTATGATGGAGATTGCGCCCACCGAGGCAATAAAGAACAACGTTTTCGGCACCAAAAACCTAATCGAGCAGTGCCAAAAAGCGGGCGTAAAGCGGTTTGTATTGATTTCCACGGACAAGGCGGTCAATCCCGCAAACGTTATGGGCGCGAGTAAGCGCCTTGCGGAAATGCTTGTTCAAACACGCGCCGAGGACGGAGATATGCAAATGGCGGCCGTGCGCTTCGGCAACGTTTTAGGTTCGTCGGGCTCGGTCATTCCCACGTTCTTGCGGCAAATACAAGAGGGCGGACCGGTAACCGTTACCGACCGCAATATCAAACGCTACTTTATGACCATACCCGAAGCGGTGCGCCTTGTTTTGCAAACGGGCGCGCTGGCGAGCTCGGGCGAGGTTTTTGTGCTTGACATGGGCGAACCAGTGTACATTTACGATTTGGCGTGCAACCTTATCAGGCTTAACGGACTTGTGCCCAACAAGGATATTCAAATAGTCATATCAGGTTTGCGTCCGGGCGAAAAGCTGTTTGAAGAACTGCGTTACGATCAGGAGCAGGTCGATCAAACAATGCACGAGGGCATTTTCGTTACCAAGCTGGAAACGATAGACAGAGCAAAGTTCGACAAAGACCTTGCCGAGCTCAAAAAGATAGCCGAAAAGGAAGACGAGGAAGGCACCGAAAAAAAGGTGTTCGAGGTAGTGCCGCGCGGAGCGAGAGAGCAGGCGATAAAGGAACGCGAATCCAGCTTGCGAGCCGCCGATGCGGAAGCGAAAATGACGCTTGCGGCGTCGTCCGCCGCTACGAGCGACGCGGCGTAGCGTAAATGTTTGGTTTGCGACAGCCCAAGCGAGTAATAATTTTCTTATCAAATACATTAATATATTGTGACGGTTTTTTCCGGAGGTAGCTTTAATGGTTTGGTGGCAAGCCATGGTGCTGGGACTGGTGCAAGGACTTACCGAGTTTTTGCCGGTATCGTCCAGCGGACATCTAATACTTACAAGAGAGCTGATGGGGCTTAACGACGGCAGCTCTTTTTTGCTGTTTGACGTAATGGTGCATGTGGGCACGCTTGTCGCCGTGGTTATAGTGTTATATAAGCCTATTTTAGAGCTGTTCAAAAAACCGTACAAAAACCTTGCAATGCTTGTTGTCGCAACAATTCCCGCGGTTATAGTGGGACTTACTTGCAACGATTTGATAGATGAATACTTCTCCACCGCCAAATATCTTTGCTTCTTTTTCGCGTTTACCGCGGCGATAATGCTGATAAGCGAAATTGTTGCAAAGCGCAACAAGGCACCCAAAGAGCTTAATTGGGGCGGCGCAGTGGCTATGGGACTGATGCAGGGACTGGGTGTGCTCCCGGGAGTGTCGCGGTCGGGCTCGACAATTTTCGGCGGCACGGTAGCGGGTACGGACAGCAAAAAGATAGCAACGTTTTCATTCCTTATGAGCATACCGATTATTTGCGGGTCGCTACTATTCAGCGTTGTGGACGTCGCTCAGGCGGGCTCGCTCGCCAGCGTGGACTGGTTCAGTATGTTTATAGGCGCGGCAACGGCGTTTGCGTCGGGGTATATAGCGGTAAGGGTTATGCTCAAACTCATAGCCAAAGCAAATTTCAAATGGTTCTCGCTGTACCTGTTTATCGTTTCTATTTTAACTTTTTCGTTCTATTTTTTGTAAAATAAACATAAACATAAAATCTATCACAATTTAATTACGGCAATCATATACAACAAGTATGATTGCTGTATTTTTCGGTGGACGGTCGTGCGAGCACGACATTAGCATAATTACAGGCCTGCAAGCCATGTCCGCGTGCAAACAAAAGTGCGTTGGCGTGTACATAGACAGTGACGGCGCGTGGTGGGCGGCGGAATGCTTCGACAGCGTATCCGCGGTGCGCAACAATAGGTTCGACGGGAAAAGGGTACACCTTCGTCCCGACGACGGCTATTTGTACCACAAAAACAAAAAGCTGTACAAAGTGGACGCGGCACTGCTGTGCATGCACGGAATATTAGGCGAGGACGGCTCGCTCCAAGGCTTGCTGGAAATGTGCGGCATACCGTATACGGGTAGCGGCGTAGCGGCTTCGGCTATCGGTATGAACAAAGTGCTGTCCAAGATAGCATTTGAACATGCGGGGCTCAACGTGCTGCCGTACGTGACGACTACGCACGCCAAGTACAACGCCGACGAAAAAGAGGTGATTGAAGCGGTTGAGAGAATGGGATATCCCGTAATCGTCAAGCCGTGCAATTTGGGTAGCTCGATAGGTATATCGGTAGCGGACGATAGGTCGGCGCTTTACGCTTCGCTGCGCGTGGCGTTTGAGTGGGACGATTTGGTAATTATAGAAAAAGCGCTGACAGACTTTATCGAAGTCAACTGTGCGGTTCTGGGCGACAGCTACGACGAGGAGCTGACCGTATCGGAAACAGAACAGCCGGTAGGGTGGAAAACGTTTTTGACGTTTGCCGATAAGTACGCGGGCGACGTAAAGTCGTTAAAACACAAAATCCCCGCGGGCATAGGTGCGGAAAAGAACGAGACCGTGCAGGAGTTGGCGGAAAAGGCGTTTCGCGCGATAGGGTGCAGCGGGGTGGCGCGCGTGGACTTTATGGTAAAGGGCGACGATATTTACGTCAATGAAATAAACACCATTCCGGGGTCACTGGCGTCACCGTTGTTTGCAAAACAAATGCCGTTTTCGGAGCAGATAAACAAAATGATAGACTGCGCGTACCGCCGCAAACAACGTTTTGACGCGCTAAAACGCACGTATACGCCCACAACACCAATAGTGGGTAAGTAGCGTTAAATAAACAGCAAAAATAATACGGTATCGGTTTTCCCGATACCGTATTTTCTTTTGTTATTTGTAGCTCATCGGCCGCACGCAGTAGGTTATAATCTCGCAAACAAACAAAATATCGTCCTCGCAGTCGTTGCGCACCCATTCGTGTATTATAGCGTCAATGCCTTTAAAGAAAAACTTTTGCATATAGAAAATCAGCTTTTTGTCGGTCACGCCGTGCTTAGCATAGATAGGTGCGAAAATGTTTTCTATCATATAATCGTCCATCTTGCTCGTTTCGAATACGTGAGCGTTGTCGGAATATATTCTGTAAAGCCTCTTGTGCTTTTGTATGTATTTGAGATAGGGTAACAAATATTTGGGCGAAGCAAGGTTCAAATCTTCCTTGCTTAAATTGCGCATATCCGATAAATCTACGGGATTGTCAAAATCGCATTCGCTTTGGAAGTTTGCAATCATACTTTCAAATGCTTCTTTCAGTAGGTCGTACGTGTTGTCGTAGTGCGCGTAAAAGGTGGAACGGTTTACGTCCGCCGTCTTGCAAATATCCATTATGCTGATATCGGCAAACTCTTTGCTTTCCAACAAAGTCAAAAACGCGCGCCGCATTTTGCTTGCGGTATTTTCAAATTTAGATTCCGATCTATTCATATTTAGATTATACAAAAAAGATTTTAAAAAATCAATTAGAAACCGACACTTTTCGGTTTTTATGTTGTGGTGTTTTGTCAAAATCGGCGCTAAACTATAAATGTAATCAGGCAACAGCCTGCGAGGTACGTTATGGAACACACGGACAACATCAAGGAACAAGACCAATCCGCCGTTATTACGGAAAAGGACTTTCAACAGTTTTTATCGGCTACGGGCAAGGAGCAATTTAAGATATTGCTTGCCCACGCCGAAAGAAATAAAAAAATTATCCAAATAAGGAGAATAAAAACTATGGAACACAACACACAAAACTACGAAGAAATCAGCAAGCAGTTTGAAGAATTCTGCCACACCAAAGGCATTGCGGCAAAGTTCAAAGTAGCGTTTGCCAATATGGCGGAAGGCGCACGCAAGCAAAAAGAAGCCGACAAGGCTCAGTTTGACGAAGTAAAGCGTCAATCGGCGGAAGCAAACCCCGAGTTCACCGAGCTGTTACACACCAAAGGCTTTAAGGCAAAAGTTCAGCTTATTATAGCCAACCTCAAAAAAGGCATCAAAGAAGCGCCGCACAAAACTGCGGCAGCTGTGGACGGCATTTCGGCACAAACAAAAGCCAACATTGCCAAAGCGCAAGCAAGCGTGTACAGGACGACGGCAGGCTACGGCGCGACGAACGGCGCAAAGCTGCAAGACGCTGCGGAATATTCCGCCGATGATCTTGCCCGCGAGTTCAATGAATTTTTGAAAGCCAAAGGACTTGACGGAAAGTACGCCGTCGAAATAACGGGTGAAGTAGACGAATAACACAATAAAAGAAATTCCGCATAAACAGGAAAAACAATGAAGAAGAAAATCGTAATACAAGAACACAACAAGCAAGTGGAACGGGAGATATCTTATATCCCGTTCCGCTATATCGTTGCAATCTTTCTTGTGGTGATTGAAACGCTTGCGGTAATTGCGGCAATGACTTTGATTACAATGTACGTTCCGTACTTTTACTTTGCGGTAGTCATAACTCAGTTTGTCGTTGCGATAGCTATTATAAACCGAAAGGACAATCCCGACTACAAGTTGCCGTGGCTGTTCTTTGTTATGCTCATACCCATAGTCGGGTTTATGCTGTACTTTATGTTCTATTCGCGCAAGCTTAGCAAAAAGCAGGTAAAAAGCTTACGGCGAGTGACAACGCAACGGGTGGCAAAGGACGACGGCGCGGAGCTGTCGCAAATATGCGAGGAGGACGCGATTGTCGGATCGCAAGCGGTAATGCTTAACAAGCTGTCCGATTCGCACGTTTACGGCAACACCGATATACGTTATTATCCGCTTGGTGAAAACATGTTCGCCGCGATGGTCGAGGATTTGCGAAAAGCCGAAAAGTTTATATTTATGGAATACTTCATAATCGAAGGCGGCTTGTTTTGGAACACGATTTTGGAGATACTCAAAGAAAAAGCGGCAAACGGCGTCGAAGTGCGCGTAGTGTACGACGATATAGGCTGTATGATGACGCTCCCCGGTAATTATTATAAACAGCTTAGAAAAATGG
>JAIEBI010000059.1 GCA_029070965.1 Clostridiales bacterium | reverse complement strand
ATCAACGGCTACGCCGAAGTGGAAATGTGCGTGCCGTACATGCGCGAAAAAGCCGAGTCGATGGGCAACGTTATTATAGAAAACAGCCCCAACGGCATTATAGTGTGCGGCGACGATTTGTCCATTTCGGAAATCAACCGCAAAGCGCAGGCTATGATAGGCATAAAATCGCCCGATTATATTTTCGATTGCTTCGACCCGACCGCGGCGTTTAAGGCGGCGGACAGCGGCAAGCCCGTTCACGTTGACAAGCTGAAAATAGACAAGACCGGCAAGTACGTGGATGTTATGATCGTGCCGCTCGAAAAGGAAAAGGCATTGCTTGTCGTTCTTACTGACATAACGGAAAAGGTCAATTACGACGAGGAGCTTAGCAAGGTCAAGCGCGACACGCTTGCCGTCACCGACACCGTTATCGAAAAGCAAATGCGCGTGGCGCAGGAGATTGCTTCGCTGCTCGGCGAGACCACGGCGGAAACCAAGGTTGCTTTGCTTAAACTTAAAGCGGCAATGATAGAGGAAAAAGACAGTTGAGTTACTTTATAGAAAGAGGATATACCTCGCTCAATCATGTCGGCGAGGAATTATGCGGCGACCGCGTGGAGTATGCGGTAAACGGCGACGTGCTTACCGCTGTGCTTTGCGATGGCATGGGCAGCGGCGTAAAAGCCAATATTTTGGCTACGCTGTCGTCCAAGATTTTGTGCACGATGCTGTCGGCGGGCATACCCATTAAGGACTGTATAGAAACGCTTATTGCTTCACTGCCGGTGTGCAAGGTGCGTAACGTTGCGTACGCCACTTTTTCGGTGTTTCTTATCAACAACGAGGGCAAGGGCGACCTTATAGAGTTCGACAACCCCGCGGCTATACTTATACGCAACGGCGAGGTGAGCGACCTAGACCGCGAAAAGTCGGTCATACTCGGCAAAAACGTGTACACGACCAAGCTGAATTTGCAAGCGGGCGACGCTGTAATCGTCACCAGCGACGGCGTGGAGCATGCCGGCATAGGTATGATGATGAATTTCGGCTGGGAACGCCCGCAGATTAAGGAATACTTAAAGCGGGTTGTCAAGCCCACGATGTCGGCGCGCGCCATTTCGGCGGCGCTGGCGGGCGAGTGCAACGAGCTTTATATGTACGAGCCCGGGGACGACACCACCGTATTGGGCATAAAGGTGCGCGAGCACGCCGTTACGTCCGTGTTTGTCGGTCCGCCTATCCACAAAGAGGACGACGCGCAGTACGTGGCGGACTTTATGGCGATAAAGGGTAAAAAGGTTGTGTGCGGCGGAACAAGCTCGCAAATAGTCGCGCGCCAGCTCGGCAAAGAGGTCAGCGCTGGCGTCGATTTCCCCGACAAGGACATTCCGCCCATTGGGTACATAGACGGCATAGACCTCACCACAGAGGGCGTAGTTACGATTAGGAGAGTGCTTGAACTGTCCGAAAACTATCTTAACCCCGCGGATTGCAATGCGCCCACGCTAAACAAACGCGACGGTGCAACGCTGCTTGCAAAAATGCTGTTCGAGGACAGCACCGACGTACACTTCTTTGTCGGGCAGTCGCAAAACCACGCGCACGACGGCTTGCCGATAGAAACGCGCATGAAGCTTAAACTTATTGACAAGCTTGCCGACAACCTGAAAAAAATGGGTAAAATTGTAACCGTTCGTTACAACTAAACCGTATAGAGGTTTTTATGGAAAACAGATTATTCGATACCACGGTACAAAAACTTAAATACGAAGTAATTAAAGAGCTTATTATCGCGTACGACAAGGGGCTTGATAACGGCATATTTCATGATATCCCGATTAAGATTATGCCGGGACCGCATGCCAGTTTGCGTTGCTGTGTGTACAAGGAGCGCGCAATACTGCAAGAGCGGTTAAAGCTCGCCATGGGCGGGGATAAGGACAATCCCAACGTGGTAGAGGTTATAGATATAGCGTGTGACGAATGTCCTGTGGACGGCATATTCGTCACGCCCGCTTGCCGTGGCTGTATATCCCACCGTTGCATAGAAGCATGTCCCAAAAACGCGATATCCATAGAAGATAAGCATGCGGTGGTCGATAAGTCCAAGTGCATAGAGTGCGGCAAGTGCACGCAAGCCTGTCCGTACAACGCAATGATATTGCAAAAGCGCCCGTGCGTACTAAGCTGCAAGGCAAACGCCATCAAGGTGAACGCCGACAAAAAAGCGGTTATAGACGTAAATAAATGCGTGGGCTGCGGCGCGTGCGTGTACCAGTGCCCGTTCGGTGCGATTTCCGATAAGTCGTACATACTTGACGCGCTGGAAATACTCAAAAATTCGGAAAACAACACCAAGTACAAAGTGTATGCCATTATCGCCCCCGCAATCGTTGCGCAGTTCAATTACGCGCGCATCGAGCAGGTAATAACGGGTATGCACAAGCTCGGGTTCGATCAGGTGGTGGAAACGGCGCTGGGCGCAGACCTTACGCTCAACGAGGAAGCGGACGAGATTAAGGAAAAGGGTACGCTTACCACGTCATGCTGTCCCAGCTTTGTCAAGTACGTGAAAATAAATTTCCCCGATCTTTACAAGTATGTGTCGCACACGCCGTCGCCAATGGTAATGGCGGGCAAGCTGATTAAGGCTATGGACCCGACAGCAAAGGTAATATTTGTCGGTCCTTGCACGTCCAAAAAGTTCGAGTACAAGCAGGATACTGCCAAGGACTACATAGACTGCGTAATTTCGTTTGAGGAATTGCAGGCGTTTTTGGACGCGCGCGGCGTGGACGTATCTACGCTGCCGGACACCTATTTGGACAACGCTTCGTACTACGGCAGGATATTCGCGCGCTCGGGCGGTATAACCGAGGGCGTAAAAGCGCTTGCCGCCGAACGCGGCTTTGAGGCAAAGCCTATCGCTATGAGCGGGCTGGACGAGTGCCGTAAACAGCTCACACTGTTAAAAGTACACAAATCCCCGTACAACTTCTTCGAGGGTATGGCGTGCGACGGAGGGTGCGTAAACGGCGCGTTGTGCTTGCACCACGGGCCTAAGAGCCTTACCGACGTAAACAAGTACGGCGAAATGGCAAAGGAAAAAACTGTGGATAACAGCGTAAAACTGTACAAAATGGCAGTAGGCGAAAAAGACGAGGATTAGAATAAAATAAATAATTTAGGTCAATAATCGACGGCATGAAAACTCTTTATGCCGTCGTTATTTTATTTGTAGCAAGTTTAGTGGGAATGGCTATATGGTTCAGCCCGCTTAGCGGTTTGGGTACGCCCACGGCCTACGATAACAATACACCCGTGTATTCGCTTGACGGACTGTGTTATCCGTCGGACGCGCTTTGTCGTGTGGATTTTTCGGGGAGCGAAAAGGATATGAAAATGGCGCTCGATTCCATATTTGCCGTTACCGTCAAAGAGGTTAAAACGGACGACGGACTTACGATAGTTTACGCGCTCAGTCCGCGAGTGTGCGCCCGGTCGCAGTATTTACGGTCGGGCGAGGAGTACAACGTTATGGCGGCGTATTCGTCGGGCAATATAAGTATAGGCACGCCGCTATTGTCGGGTTGTTACTAAAATTTTACATTTGCCTGTATAACAAAAAATATGTTGGCAATAATCATCGGTACGGAGGAACAGAACATGAAAACCTATCATTCTGGAACAAAAGAATCAAAGAAAAACTTTTTTAAGCGGCACAAATACGCTTTTGCGTTGATCGTGTCGGTACTGGTTGTTGCCGCAGTAATCGTTTTGGCAGTCGTGTTCACGCTGCCCGAAAAAGAAACGCCCGTCGGCGGCACGGTTGTAGAACCGCCCAACGTGGACGTAAACAACGAACCTGTAATAACAACGCCTATGAAGGGCGCGACCGTCGGTATGGAATATGCCGACGACAAGATTGTCAAGTGGGAAACGCTCGACCTGTGGCAGTGGCATCCCGCGGTTGACTTTGTTGGCAGCGGCAACGTGTTTGCCGTAATGGACGGCAAGGTGCTTGACGTGGAAAAGACCACGGTAGACGGCAATGTTGTAACAATCGAGCATGAAGGCGGATACGTGTCCGTGTACAAGTCGCTCGGCAACGATATAGCCGTAAACAAGGGCGACACAGTCAAGTCGGGCGATAGGATAGGCAGTGCGTCAGCCAGCATGATGTCCGAGCTCAACACCGGCGCGCACCTGCATTTCGAGCTTAAAAAGAACGGCAAGTACGTAAATCCCTCGACCATTCTTAATATAGACCAAGATAAGTAAATTCAATCTGATTTGCAATACCGGTATCATTCCTCTAAAAAAGTTTTTCCGTCGAAATTCCCCGCGCCGAACGGGGATTTTCGTTTGGAATTTTTACATTCGACGGTAAATTTTTTATGTGGCTTAAACACTTGATATTTATCATGAATTATGCTATAATGATTATACGCTTGCAGTAGCAATTTTATATGGGGAAACCGATTGGGATTGCAAATCAAACTGCTGGGGTACGGTATTTATTATGAAGGCGTACAGAATTCACGGTCCGCATACAATCAAGCTCGACGAAATGGAAGCTATGCCGGTAGGCGACAACTGCATCAAGCTGAAAAATCTTATGTGCGGTATTACGCCCGCGGACATTGCGGTGTACGACGGTCGTATGCAAACCAAGTATCCGATCATACCGCTTAGGCAATGCGTGGGGTTTGTGTCCGAGGTGGGCGCAAACGTCACCGGTATATCGCGTGGAAAGCGTGTGGTGGTATATCCGCAGGCAAGCTGTCATTCCTGCAAGGCGTGCAAGGACGGACATTACAGCGAATGCGAAAAGCCGCTCACTTTCGGCGTTGAGGAAGACGGATTTTTGAGCGATTTTTCGGTTGTATCGGCCGACGACGTGTACACCATTCCCGACCGAATTTCGGACGCGGAAGCGGTGTTTATAGAGCATATCGCAACGGCTTTAAACGCTATGTCCAAGCTGAACGTGGAAAAGGGCGACCAAGTAGTTATAATGGGCGCGACGGTGGACGGCATTATTCTTGCTCAGCTTGCCATGTACTATCAAGCTGTGCCTATAATGGTTGATATGCACGAGGATATGCTTAAACTCGCGCAAAAGGCGGGCGTGTACTTTACCGTCAACGCGGTGGACGACAATGTGGTCAAAAAGATTCTTGCGCTCACCGGTGGACATATGGCAAGCGCGTGCGCATACCTTACCAATTCGCAAATGCCCCTTCAAAGCGCGTGGGACTACACCGCGACGCGCGGCAGGGTGGCGGTAATCGGCAAGAACGGTCTAAACGACCTCAACTGCAATGTAAACGGACTGCTGGAAAAGAACATAGACTTGTTTACGGTGACCGACTGCGGAAAGAATTATTCGTCGGCAATCAACATGCTTGCCAACCGCACGGTCACGGTGGAGTCGCTGTACGATAACATAGTATCTTTTAACGACGTTCCCGCCGCGTACGAAGCATTACTTGCCGATCGCGAGGACAATCGCTTCAAAACGCTTATCAAAATTTAATTTTTAGTCTACTCGGCGGCATAAAAAACTTGACATTGCCGATTTTGTAGTGTATAATCATTAGGCTAATAACCATGCGGAACGATTCGCATGGACAAAAGAGAGGTAAAAACCATGAAACAAAACATTCATCCCGATTATCACGAAGTAACTGTTGAATGCGCTTGCGGCGCAAAGTTTGTAACCGGCTCCACGCAAAAAGGCGACGTAGTCAAGGTTGACATTTGCTCCAAATGCCATCCGTTCTACACAGGCAAGCAAAAGCAAGCCGAAACGGGCGGACGTATAGCGCGGTTCAACGAGCGTTCGGGCAAATCCGGCAAATAGCTATTTTTAAACGGCGGACTATTTTAGTCCGCCGTTTTTCTTTGAAAAATCGAAGCCTATGGCTATCGATTTTTTTATGCGACTGCGTACTCGTCGATTACACAGTCGGATTGGTTAATATTATATGAGTAAAAACAATAACGACAACAAATACGACACTACCAAAAAGATGCGCCGCACCTTTATAGGCGGGCAGGCGCTTTTGGAAGGCGTAATGATGCGCGGAAAAACCTCCGTCGCAATGGCTGTGCGCGCGCCCGACGGGGATATAGAGCTGCGCACCGAGCGGCTTAAACCGCAGTCCAAGGCGAGCAAAATTCCCATTGTGCGCGGCGTAATTTCCTTTGTCAGCTCACTCGCGGTGGGTATTAACGCACTTTTAAAGTCCGCGGAGGTATGCACGCCTGAGGAAGAATCTCCGTCCAAAACGGCGACGGTTATTGCGACTATTGTCGGCGTATTGCTTGCCGTAGGGCTGTTTATCGGACTGCCGTTTCTCGTAAAATGGCTGATAGAACGCTTTGCCGATTATCACGATCTCGTTGTGCTGTCGGTTATAGAGGGTGGCGTTCGGCTCGCGCTGTTTATTACGTACCTCGCGCTTATAAGGCTTATGAAGGATATTAAGCGCACGTTTATGTACCACGGCGCCGAACACCGCACAATCAACTGCTACGAGCGCGGATTGCCGCTCACAGTGGAAAACGTTCAATCTTGTTCGACAAAGCACAACCGTTGCGGCACGACTTTTATATTCTTTGTCGTCGTGTTTGCTATAATCGTTTACGCGCTGCTTAATTGGCTGTTTTCGTATTTGTCGGCATATGCGGCGATATTTTCCAACTCCTTGTTTGCGCTTGCAATGCGGTTGCTGCTGTTGCCGCTGATTGCCGGATTGTCGTACGAGCTTTTGCGCGGACTTGCAATGCTTCCCGACAACAAGTTCACCAACATAATACGCGCTCCCGGGCTGGCTCTGCAAAAGCTTTCCACGTGCATTCCCGACGACGATATGGCAGAGGTCGCCATAGTCGCGTTCAACGCGGTGTTGGAATTGGACGAACAGCCCAACAAGGGCACGATAGACTTTTACGAACGCGAATTTGCCGTCGAGCGCAAAAAGCTTGCGGATAAACTGCCCGACAACCCGCAGGACGCCGACTGGATATACTGCGACATTTTGGGTAAATCGCGCGGTGAACTGGGCGGTGTGGACAAGATTAAAATAGGTCAGGTAAAAAAGGCTAACGAGTATGCCGACAGGCTGCTTAACGGCGAGCCGCTTAGCTACGTGCTGGGCAACGCCGAGTTTTGCGGAATAAAGCTTGCCGTGGATAACCGTGTGCTTATACCTCGGTTTGAAACGGAGGTGCTTGCCGAGGAGGCTGTAAAGCATATAGGCACGAGCGAAATGCGCGTACTCGATATGTGCACGGGCTCGGGCTGTATAGCCGCCGTTATAGCCAAAAATACCGCCGCGCAGGTGGTTGCCGCCGATCTTTCGGACGACGCGTTAGAGGTGGCAAAGAGCAACCTCAAAGGCTTGGGTGCGGACGTGGTCAAGTCGGATATGTTCGACAGCATCGATGGTAAGTTCGACCTTATAGTGTGCAACCCGCCGTACATTCGCACAGCGGATATAGCCGACTTGCAAAGCGAGGTCACCGCACAGCCACGTATGGCGTTGGACGGCGGCGAGGACGGACTGAAATTTTATCGCGTAATCGCCGATAATGCGTCCGAATATTTGTCGGACAACGGCGCAGTTATGTTGGAGGTCGGGTACGACCAAGCGCAGCAGGTGTGCGGCTTAATGAAAAAAATCGGCGCCTGCCGAGTGATTAAGGATTTGGACGGAAAGGACAGGATAGTAGTATGCGAGAAATGAAGACCGACAAGCTCGACGCGATTGTCGAGCGGTTTAACGCGCTTGATTTAAAGGTGCAAGACCCCAATGTAATAGCCGACAACAAGGCGTGGGCGGAGCTGTGCCGCGAGCGCAGCGAGCTTGAACCGATAGTGGAAAAGTACGGCGAGCTTAAAAAAGCCAAAGCCGATTACGCTGACGCGCTGGAAATGCAAAAGTCGGACGACGCGGAAATGGTGATGCTGGCAAAAGAGGAGTGTGACGCGCTTGTCGATAGTATAGAAAAAATAACCGACGAGCTTAAAGTAATGTTGCTGCCCAAGGACCCCAACGACGGCAAGAACGCCGTATTGGAAATCCGCCCCGCGGCGGGCGGTGAGGAAGCGGCGTTGTTTGCGGCGGAGCTCAGCCGTATGTACCGTATGTTTGCCGAGCGCAAGCGTTGGTCGGTAGAGGATATATCTATCAACCAAACGGAGCTGGGCGGCATAAAGGAAGCGGTTTTCGGCATAAGCGGCAAGGACGTCTTTTCGCAGTTAAAGTTTGAAAGCGGCGTACACCGCGTGCAGCGCGTGCCGGTCACCGAAACGCAAGGAAGGGTGCATACCTCCACGGTGACGGTGGCGGTGCTGCCCGAAACCGAAACGGTGGACGTGGAAATACTGGATAAGGACATTCGTATAGATACATTCCGCAGTAGCGGCGCGGGCGGTCAGCACATAAACAAAACTGACTCGGCAATACGCATTACGCATTTCCCGACGGGCATTGTCGTTACGTGTCAGGACCAGCGCAGCCAGACCAAAAACAAGGAACGCGCAATGCAGTTTTTGGCAACCAAGCTGTACGACTACTATCAAGGTCAAAAGGACGAGGCGTACGCTTCGCTCAGGAAAGGTCAGGTAGGCACCGGCGACAGGAGCGAACGCATACGTACGTACAACTTTCCGCAAGGGCGCGTTACCGACCACCGCATAGGCTACACCATTTACAGTATAGACGAGTTTATGAACGGCGACATAGACAAGATGGTGGAAGCCTTGCGCATAGCCGACCAAACGCGCAAGCTGGAAGGCGACGGAGAATAATTCAGAATTCAGAATTAAGAATTGAGGGTGGCGTGAGCTGCTCTCTTTTAATTTGGAATTACAAAAATGTTTTTTAGAATAACCATTGACATTTGCTATTGCGTCAAGTATAATTACTGTGTATATTTATACAATATAGGAGAATGTTATGAGCGACAGTACCGAAACCGGCAAGAAAACTGCCAACGGAAAGTTGAAAAAAATTTTGACGTCGCGTAAGGGCGAGCTGGTGCTATTGTCGGTGCTGTCGGTGCTGGCGTTGCTGTTTACCGCCATTTTTTATTCGATTAAGTTTACCGATTTAACTTTAATTGCCACGGGGCGCGACGGGCTGTCGTTTTGGACGGCTAACGATTTCTATGCCAACTCGCTGCATTCGAGCAAAAAGATAATGCGCGTATACGGAATGAATATATATTTGTCCATCGCGTTTGTCGTCGGCGCAGCTTTGTTTATTGTTGCGTGGGTGCTGTTGGCGTTAAAAAAGAAAAATAAACTGTTTTACGTGGCGTTCGCATACAATGCGATTTTGAGCATTGTGTGCTTGGTGTTCGGCACGGTGCTTCGCCTTATGCGCGGCAGCGCGGTGGCTTGCTGCATATTAGGCACATTGTTTTCGGTTTTGGCGTTTGCTTACTTAATAGTGCGGCGGCGCGTCGACCGTGCCGCAAAGCAAGAGGGCAGCGGCTGGGGAACGGACACGATTTTGACCGAAAAGCAAAAAAAATACAAGCTTGCCTTGCTTATTTGCGAGTGCGTGGCGTTGTTCGTGTTAGCAACCGTGTTGTTCATTCCCGTCTATTCGGAAGGCGCGGGCGGCATAACGTACGTGCTTATCAACTCGGTGGGTGCTAACAAATATCCGGTGTACGTATCTATCGGGTTTATCGTAATGATAGTCGCGCTGTTCGGCGAGATGCTGTACTTTATTTCCACGATATCCGACTATTTCGGCGGCAAGACGTTTGCATTGCGGTCGCGGCACTTTGTGCTTAGTACGACTATATTTACGCTTATATTCTTTATACTCGGCTACTGCTTAAAGTTCTATTACAACCTAAGCGGTGGGACGAATGCCGCGCCGCGTGAGGCGATGACGGTCAGCTACATACCGTTTATGCTTTCCGTAGCGACTATGATAATATACTCGATATTCAGCGGCAAATATCCGGTGGGCGACAACGGCGAAATCAAGCACGACAGGCGCAAGCCGCACAAGGTTGAACCGCTGTTTGCGGTGCTTGTTATGACGGCGGTTACGTTTGCGGCGCTTGCCGTAAACATAATCGAGGTTTACGTAAAGATCCCCGCTGCCGAGTTTGAAAAGGAAATGACCTTTACCGGCTTTGAGCTGCTTACAAAATACAAGGATTTGGAATCGGGCTTTCAAATGCTTGCGTTTGTCGAGTTCGCGTTTTTGCTTATGTCGGGCATACTGTTTGTGCTGACGCTTATAGGCTTTATTTCAAGGGATAAAAGCTACTACAAAACGGTCAAGGTTGCCGCTATCGCCAATTTGTTTTTCGTATTGCTGATAGGCTTGTTCGGCGTATACTTCGAGATAGGTCAAAAGATTAATATGGAGAGCATAGAGAGCGTGCTTGCCTACTACAATATTAAGCTGCCCGAGGATTCTTACGTACTGGAAGTGACAAGCAAAACAATATACATGTTGCTCGGCAGCGTCGCCGTAATAGTGTATATGATGATGCGCAAAATGTTCGGACTGGGCGTAGAGCAGGCGGGTGTTACGTATCCCGACCGCACCGCACCCGAAGCCGCCGAAGCGGATAAAGGCGAACCCGCGCAGCAGCAACCGACCGACCCCGCGCCTGCGGCGGCGAAGGATTTTGACGCATGTCCGGCGTTCACAGAAATAGACGCTTTGCAGGAAAAGTTTAAGGCGGCGCTCGAAAAGCGGCACCAGCAGCTGTTTAAAAATCTTACCTTGCCCAATCTTGTCAGGTTTGTGGTGGACTACGCGCGCGAATCGCGGCTGCACTTGTCGTACACGCCCGACGACATAGCGACGTTTGTCGCGGGACTTGGCGCGTCGCGGCTCACCATACTGCAAGGTATGAGCGGCACGGGCAAAACGAGCTTGCCAAAAATATTCACCGAAGCGCTTATGAGCAACTGCGAGATTGTAGAGGTTGAATCGTCTTGGCGCGACAAAAACGAGCTGCTCGGCTACTATAACGAGTTCAGTAAATGCTACACGCCCAAAAAGTTTACGCAGTGCTTGTACAGGGCAAGGCTCAATTCCGAGGTAATCACGTTTATCGTGCTTGACGAAATGAACCTCAGCCGTATAGAATATTATTTCTCCGATTTTTTGTCGCTTATGGAAAACGAGGAAGACCGTCGCGCAATCAAGCTGCTTAACGTAAAGCTGAGCCGTATAGAAAACGGTGAGCATATATCCTACGACGGACTTACGGACGGGCATACTATCAAGGTGCCCACCAATGTTTGGTTTATCGGCACGGCAAACCGCGACGAAAGTACGTTCGAGATAAGCGACAAGGTATACGACCGCGCGCAAACGATGAACTTTGACAAGCGCGCGCCCAAAATCGAATCGTTCAGCGAGCCGATTGAAAAGCGGTATATATCGTACGACATGCTGGCAAAGCTGTTTGAAGAAGCAAAGCAAAAGTATAAATTCGACGCCGAGGACAACCGCTTTATACGCGAAACGGAAAAGCTGCTTGCGCCGTACAATATTTCCTTCGGCAACCGTATTCTCAGGCAAATAGAGGCGTTTGTCAAGGTTTACTGCGCCTGCTTCGGCGACAAAGCTGCCGCGGCTGCGGAAGCCGACGCGGTGGAGCGCATACTTTTGAGCAAGGTAGTGCGCAAGCTGGAAAACAAGGTTGTGGAAAACAAAGAAAAGCTGGCGGCGGAGTTTGACAAGATCGGCTTATACAAGTGCAGTGCGTTTATCCGCAAGCTTAACGAGGATTAGTCTTTATGGACTTGCCGTACGAACAGCAAATTCAGCTTGCAAAGCTGGCAGATGACTACAAGGGGATTGCGGCATTCAGGCGAGCCAAACGCAAGCTCAACTATATGCAGTTTGACTATTCGGTCGTAAATGATTTGACTCTGTTTATGATAGAGCCCGATTTCAGCTTTGAAGCTTTGGAGCAGCGCATAGACGTCATACTCGGCGCGTTGCCCGCTATAAAGCGCATTTTTGCCCAGCCGTTTATTCATTTAAAGCAGCGCAACGTAATTTTGCCTGTGGAGTCGGTGCGCACCGTCAACAACGATACGCTCAACCACATAGCGACGCACAGCGAGCTGTGGGCGGACGTAAAGGACGGCGATATCAAGCCGGATAAGCTGCTTACCATAACGTACGAGGACAACTACGGCATTTACGAAAACCTTGTTTTTTGCAAGCAGGTGGACAACATACTTTCCTTTGCTCGCTCCAACATACGGTTTTTAAAGGAGATGATTTATACCACCCAAACTATTGAGTTCAATTTGCTTGAACGGGTAAACCACTTGAACTACTTTTTGGCGCTGGGAAAAATCCATATAGGTTACAGCCAAAACTATGCCGAGCATTACGGCACGGCGGTGCGGTGCTTGAACAAATTGCAGTTTATATACAACACCATTGTGCCGCGGCTAAAACGCCCCGTGTACAAAAACAACAAGAACCGCCATTCCAACGTAAAAATTCACAAGACCAATATTCTATCGATGCACAAGGAGTATCACCGCATATACAAGCTTGCGTTGTACTTTGCGCACAACAGCCCCGAGCCGACTGTAAGCATAACAAACAAGGACTTGGTTGAGCTGTTAAAGAATTATTATTATTTTTGCCAAGCGCTGTGTATATTCGCGGTGGGGCATTTCAATTTTGTTTGCAATGTCATCAGGGCGTTTGATATGTCCCTATTTTCGCTCGATTTTGCGTTTAAAAAGTGGTCGCTCAAAATGGAGCGCATTACCGTAGAGGATTGGCGTGCGCTGGCTATCACCGTCAAAAAGAACAAGTCGTACAAAGTGGTATTGATACCGTCGCTGTTCAACACCAACGAAGAGCTTGTGCAAAAAATCAAAAACGGGGTAAAAGCGGACGAGTACGTCGTATGCACGCCGTACGAGGATTGTGAGGACGCATTGCTTGTGGGCATAACCTCTATCGAATCGTTCCGTCGCATTCAGCAAATAGTTTTGCGCGCAATGATTTACGCCGACAGCGATAGGGACGAATGTCCGTTTTGCCACAGTAAGCTGACGGTGAATAACGCGCTGTCCACCGAAAACAATCCGGTATACGAATGCGCGTCGTGTCGCACGCAAATATTCGGCGCGCAGTGTCCCGAAACCAATAAGTCGTACTATTACACCAAGATAGAAGGACAAACGACTAAGCAGGAAGAGGACGACGAGCAGTGGCTGGAAAAGCGCAAGGACGAGAGTAAAATGTATTTCCGCAACATCACCGCGACGGACCGAAATTTCAACCCCGTATGCCCGCATTGCGGCAAAGTGCATAGTTAATTCGGAATTAAAAAACTGCCTACACTGTGCAGTTTTGCGGAAAAAATCGCACCCGTCTACATATTTTGCCTACACGGGTACCGTTTTGCGGTACTTTTTTGCATATTGGTGCATATTTATAGCTAAAAATATTGTCGATATTTCGCCTTAAAGACCTTTTTAGTATTGACTTACAAAACAAGATTTGATATAATGATATTTACCGAATTGCTGTTTTGACACAAACGCCATACGAGCGGTTGTCGTGCGTCAAATTAGACTTAGCTTTACAGGACACATAGGATATGGACAATACACGTGTTGGGAAAAAGATTGTTACGCTTGTTGTCGCATTTGCCTTAGCGTTATGCGTAGGCTTATGCGCTTTTTGGGGTATAAACGCAAGTTCGTCAAACGGAGGTACATTTGCGGGCGATAACGCTACTGCGAATAATTCCGGCGAGCTTAACAACGACGGCTCGGACTTTACGTACGAATACGGACAAAGTTATACGATAAACGGTATAAATTACACGTTAGGCGAAGGCGAAAAGGAGTACATAGATTATAAAACGGCTTTGAAGCTGGGTGACGGCTATACGGTAAAGCTGAAAAGCTTTACGTATCCCGACGGCACGGACGGCACCGCTCAAGCGGACGGTGTGCGCAACGCAGGCACGTACGAGCTTATTATAGAATCTAATTCCGCTCAGGGCGTATTGACGTCCGACTATTCGGAGAACACCGAGCAGTCGTCGGCGATTATAAGAGTAGGTCAAGCGCCGATCGATTTCAGCACGGTAGACGGTATTCCTTTATTTGTAAACGCAAACAGTCCCAGATTTCAGGCTCATGGCGATATAGTGGCCGTTTACAAGCACAACGACGGCTGGTATCCCTCGCAAAAAGCGGGCGAGGTGCCTGTCGAAATCAGAACTATAACCAACGCGTATTACTACGAAACCGGCAGTGAGGTTCCTATTAAGATTGCAGGCGAGGTGTTGCCGGACAATAACGCTAAATCCACAACATCTACGCTTAATTATAGCTTTAAAGTCGGCGACCAAGTTAAAACAATAACGTTCTCCATTACCGATAGGTCGGGAACTGTATTTACGCAATCCAACGAATATGCCGCTACCTTTAAGTTTAATCTTACAGGCGATGACAAAAATAACTATTACTTCGATTACGGCAATGCCACCGATGACGACGAAATAAAGGATTCCAACAAGTGTTTGAGCATTACCGATAGGAAGAATGATTCCTTTATTCTTTCCAAGCACTGGTTTATCGTAAAATATGCAAATCTGTTTGTCGGTCCCGACGATTGGAATGGAGGAAAGGACAGTACCAATAACCCTTACGTGCCTTTTCATACCCAAACCCCATATTATACGGCACCCGCCGCGGGAGAAGGATCATACGGAGAAACATACACGGCGGTAGATACCGTTGTTTATACCCCCGATGAGTTTGAAGTATATACGCCGTATGCAAAATTCACGAACAAAGGAGTCGACGTATACGAAGGCGAAAAGAAACTGTACACGCAATACACAGCGGGTTCCATTACGTTTGACGTTATATACGACGACTTGGACGGAAAGAAGCATAGGGTAGCGGTCGGGGAAGCATTAGACGCGACCAAGACCGAAGGCAAAAACACACTGTCCTATTATTTTAACAAGACAATGCCGGCAGGCCATTACACCCTTAAACTTTACGGCGAGCTCCAAGGGGATAAAATTCAAGGCGAGTATTGGCTTACCGTCCTGCCTGCGCCGCTGGATTCGTCTTTGATTACCGGCGACGGCGGCATTCAAAATACTATTCAAGGCGATTTTCACGACGGCGAGTATTTCAACTCCTATTTGTTGAGCGAAAACAAGCTGCACAAGGATTTGAAAGATGAAATAGGCGCGCTTAACGGTACGCTCAATACCGCGCTGAATGACGATGCAATTATCAGCTATTGGAAGGATCACCCCGAGTATTTCGATGCGGCGGTCACCGTAAAGTACAATCGCAACACTTGGAGCAGTTCCACCTACGTTGATTACGATGAAATTAACGGGATGCTTACACAAGCGGATACCTATACGTTGTATTATAGCATTTCCGCCAAAAACTACGTTACGACGGGCGGCCCCGACGACGCGAACAGAACGGAGTACATATTTGTAACAAAGCTGAGCGAAGGCGTCAGTATAAAGGCAATTTACGATAGGTTGACCAATCCCGACGACCCGTATTTTAAAAACGTAACATTTACCGGCGAGCAAGTGCAAACTCTTGTTCCTCGTAGTCAACAGTACCAAGAATCGTTTGATGACGAGGAAGATTATATCAACGTGCGCAATAGGGCGTCGGTCACACTTACTTTGGTAAGTTCCGGCGGCATACTTACCGGTTGGGAAAACGATTTGCCTGACGGCAACTTGGGCGATAGATTGGAGCTTTCCGACGATAGGCAAAGGCTTACCGTTTACTTTGACATTGTTCCCGCAACCAACTCATGGACGGTTGCGCCGCAAATGTCGCCGTGGACGTACGACGCCTATAACAAAGACATAAATTTAATTAAGGACGGTCTTGCGTT
>JAIEBI010000058.1 GCA_029070965.1 Clostridiales bacterium | reverse complement strand
CAAGGCGTTCATTCTAGTTCCTGGGTGCCGCATATAGCAGGAGTCTATGTGGCTTTATATTCGTCGTGACCCAAAGCCGTATCGGCAATTTCTTTGTCGTCCGTCCAGTCGCAACGGTGGCAAGCCCAGTGTTCAACTTTGTTTGTCGTGCAGGTTGCCGCAGTTTCGTCGGTTTTATATTCGTCGTGTCCCAGCGCGTTAATTACTTCGCCCAATGTCTCGTTGCCGCCGCATACCGAGCATTTTGTGCCGTTTTCACGACCTGCCGTCTCGCAGGTTGCCGCCGTACCGGTAATTACGTCGTTGTCGTCGCAGGTTCCTGTTTGCTTGTCGCCGCAGCCGTGCGCACATACACGTTCATGCGTGCCGCCGGCAACAGGTGTCCAAGCAACATTTGTGTAATCGTGGCCGAGAGCGTTAATTACTTCGCCCAATGTCTCGTTGCCGCCGCATACCGAGCATTTCGTGCCGTTTTCACGGCCTGCCGCCTCGCAGGTTGCCGCCGTACCGGTAAGTACGTCTTTGTTGTCGCAGGTTCCTGTTTGCTTGTCGCCGCAGCCGCGTGCACATTCACGTTCATGCGTGCCACCGGCAACAGGGGTCCAAGCAACGTCGGTGTAGTCGTGGCCCAAAGCCGTGCCGACGGTCCTATCTTCTGTCCAAACGCAATCGGGGCATGTCCAGTGTTCGATTTTTGCAGAAGTGCAGGTTGCCGCCGTTTCGGAAGTGGTAGATGCATTGGGGTGCAAGCATTGTTCGCTGCCGCCCAAGGCCGCGCCGCAGTTCACACATTCCGTGCCTGCTGCGTTTGCGTGGTGCGCTTCCGTAACCGTTACGCCGCAGTCCGTGCGTGAACAAACGCCTTCGTGCTTGCTATGGTCGGACTCACAATGTGTCCAACTTGTAACGTTGTGTCCCAGCGCGTTGGTTGTGCGTGTTTCGGTGGCAGGCTTGCCGACCTGTGCCTTGCAGCCTTCGCTCGTGCAGGTGCGTGTTTGCGTACCGCCCTGCGTGCAGGTCGCCGTGTCGACACTCCATTCGCTCCACCGGTGGTTGTGTTCAGTGATGGCAGTTTCGTTGCAGGCAACAAGTGCAAGTGCCAACGCCGAAACCACAAAAACGATCAAAAGGACTCTCCGTAATTTTTTCATTTGATCTCCTTCATTTTTCAATTATTGCAGCGCGCCTTCGGTTACGCCGCAAGTGTATGAAAAATTGCTAACACAAAACTGTTACATGTGCTTACGCCCATTATACCACACTGTAATAGAGAACACAATTCTTTTCTATATTAATTTATGGATGTTAAACAGCAGCAAACAAATTAGTACCCCACCCCAAAACCTTAGATATCATAGTTTTTACAAAATGAATAATGGTCCCATATTTTGATTAAAGTGTTCCAACGCAAAAGCGCGCCCGTTAGAGCGCGCCTCGTTTTAGCGGAGAGGTCGTAATCTAAAACGAATAATTTTTGTGCTTTAAAATGGAAATTATATAATTACTCAAATTACAAAATAATTACAAAAAATACAATCCCCATCCATATTACGCTGATAAAAACTCCCGCAATGGCAAAACCCATGCCTTTTCCGTCAAGCTCCTCTGATTTTTTCATGCCTATAATCGAACATATTAGTCCGGCAATGGCGATAAAAAATGATAGTATGAATCCTACTATTGCTATTACGTTTGTCTTACGTTTTCGCATAGGATAATAAGAATCAAATCCGATAGTCTCTCCGCAGTAGGGACAGAAATATGCGGTATCACCTATTTCATTTCCGCAGTGTGGACAAAACATATTATATTTCCTCCTATGTGTTGACAAATATCGCGCTAATTGCGCATTGTCTATAAAATATTATTTGCTTGTAGTCAGATACAGGCAAATTATAACACTAAATATAGTGTATGTCAAGTAAATACACTTGGTTTAGTGTAAAATATAATTGTGAAATCATTCGGGGATAATCTAAAAAATTTGAGGAAACTCAATAAAATAAACCAAAAAGATTTTGCCGAAAAAATGGGCACAACTCAACAACGCGTAAGCGAATGGGAATGCAATAAGGTAGAGCCCTCGTTATACAACGTTATTAAAATTATAAAGGTGTTGGGCACGTCCTTTGACGAATTGACGGATGGTATTTACGAAACTATCGGCGAATAGCACGTTAATTAAAACAATCATATTCAAAGAAGTCGACGCCTTATCGGCATTTTTATTGTAAAAACTTTTCGCAATTTCCTTGATTGAAGTGCGCCACAGGAGAATGAAGCCGGTGTGAGCGCCTTCATTGAAAAAACCTCAAACGAACAATTCGTTTGAGGTTTTTCGTGGCGGAGAGAGGGGGATTCGAACCCCCGGTAGCTGTTACACTACGCACGCTTTCCAAGCGTGTGCCTTCAGCCGCTCAGCCATCTCTCCATTCCCCGCGCTCATAGCTATCGAGCGCGGCTTGTTTATTCTTGTTTGTTTGGCGGTACTGCCCCGCCATTTTACCACCGATTGACTACCTTTTCCGCAAAGCCTGCCTTGTCGGCGATATTGATTATTGTTCCGTCGTCCAGCACGGCCTTGCCGTAGAACTTGCCGAACACTTGGTGTTGGTCGGTTGCCAGCACGCCCACGTTCATCTTGTCCTTTCGATCAATCATCGGATAGAACATGAGTTCCAGTCTGTTCTCGTTGTCCGCAATCTTCCAAGGCTTTAAATAATCTATCTTGCCCTGCGTATACGGAATGTCGAACGTGACATCATTCAGCTTGTTAGCCTTACCGTCGTAAAACACTACGTTCTCGCTCGCCGTCGGCTTACCGAAGCCGTAACCTAAGTTGAGTCCGAGCGTTTTGCCGTCCACCGTCTCGCAAGACAGCGATGACCAGTACCACGTATTTTTGTACGTCCACACGCCCCTGCCCCAATCGAGCCCTGCGTATGCGCCCTTTATCTCATGCCGTTCGTCGCCGACCGAAAACCAGCCGTTGCATCTTAGGCAGTTGATTTTGGTGTTGTAGTAAAACCTGCGTTTCTTGCCGAACGGGATTGCGACCGTAATATTGTCGCCCGTCGCCGGCGCGAGGTTGAACTCGCACTTGAACGTTTTGTTCCCATCAAACTTTTTGTATTCGGCTGTTAGCGTTCTCTTGCCCGTTTCGTCTATATCGAAGGAAATCTTGACTCCGCCCTTGTCGTAGCGAACATTGCCTTCTTTGCAGCTTGACGGCAAGCCGAGCTTACCAAGCGACATTAACCCGATCTTACTTTTGGTAATGTACTTAATGTGCTTGAAGTCGATAACGGACACCGAAGCGAGCGACATATACGAATTGTCTGCTACCGTGAGCGCAACGGCATAGTCGCCGTCAACCACACTGTAATAGTCCCATTCCTTTATGCGCAGTTTGGGTTTGACCGCCGCGCGGTTGTAAGCCTTGACCTGAGAAAAAGCATAACCGCTTTCCGCAAGACACCCTCGCGCGTCCAGCAAATCGCCGCTTTCGAGCCGACCGTCGCCCATCGATTAACGCTTGGAGAACTGAGGAGCTTTACGCGCTTTTTTGAGACCGTATTTTTTGCGCTCTTTCATTCTGGGATCGCGAGTAAGGAAGCCCGCCTTTTTGAGTGCGGGACGATACGTAGCGTCCACGTTGCAAAGCGCACGGGAAATGCCGTGACGGATAGCGCCCGCCTGACCGGTAAAGCCGCCGCCGCGCACGTTGACGATAACGTCAAACTTGCCCTGCGTATCGGTTTCGGCAAACGGTTGATTGACTATAAGCTTAAGCGTATCGAGCGGGAAATAATCGTCGAGCGGACGCTTATTGACGGTAATGGTGCCGGAGCCGCCCGCCAAAACGCGAACGCGCGCGACAGCCTTTTTACGTCTGCCTGTACCCCAGTATTGAACTTTCTTTTTTGTTGAAGATTTAGCTGCCATAGCTTGTTACCTCTTACTTAGTCCTTATCTTTGTGAAGCTCGATAGTGAGCGTTTTAGGCTGTTGAGCCTCGTGGTTATGTTCGGGGCCCTTGAACAGCTTAAGCTTTTTGATCATGCTTCTTCCGAGCGAATTTTTGGGAAGCATGCCCTTGACCGCCTTTTGAACAGCCTTGTCCGAATTTTCCCGAAGGAAATGGGAATACTGTTGCTGTTTGAGTCCGCCCATATAGCCGGTGTGGTAGGTGCGAAGCTTTTTGGTGAGCTTGTTGCCCGTAAGCACGACCTTGTCGGTATTGACGACAATAACGAAATCGCCCACGTCGGTGTTGGGGGTGTATTCGGGTTTGGTCTTGCCTTTAAGCACGGAAGCCACAACGCTTGCAAGTCTGCCAAGCGGCACGCCCGCCGCGTCGACCACGTACCAGTTACGCTTGTATTCCTTGTTGCCGATTTTGTAGTCGGCAGTCTTGGAATTAATCTTTTTTGCCATTAATGTTTTCATCGAAAACAACCTCGTATAAAGAATAGTATCAAGCGCAAACGTTTCACGCCGCCGCGCTTAACCGTGCGCATCAATCCGTTTGTCGGGGCAAGACAAAACAGCCGTTTCACACAGTGCAATGTATATTATAAAGGATAACTGCCCAAATGTCAACTATTTGTAATACATAATTTTAGCGCCCGATTACGGCTTTGCTACGGCGGCAATACCGCCGCAATTCCGCATTCATAATTCCGAATTCCGCATTAAAAAGCCGTATGCTCAAAAATTCCACAAAAGCCGACAAAAAGGCATAAAATGCCCGCGGCGAAACGCCGTGAATTATGTTGATTATTGCCGAACAATATCTTAAAATATAATTATGGAAAACAAAGTTTTATCTGAATATCTAACCGCGCTTTCCGACCCGTCCTTCCGATTGACCGCAGAGCGCCTTACCATGAAATGCGGCGTACGCTCCGACCTTAAAGGCAGCAAGTGCCTTGTTGACGCTATCATATTATACGGTACCGAGCTGTGCACCGGCTTTTGCGAGATATACCGCATTATCGGCGAAATTCGCCACATAAAGCCAAAGTCCGTAATGCGCGAAATTGCGTACGCCATATCGCAGGCGTTCGGTATTGTCGACAGGCTATCCAAGCTTGTCGGCGTTACCTTGTCGGACAACGATATTCACAGCGGCCTAGTCATCGCCTATCTCGGCAAAATATTCCAGCATCCCGATTTAGCGCTGTATGCTTAGCCGTAACGCTTTTTGTACTATAACCGCAAACTAAAACGCGCCCGACATTTAGACGGACGCGCTTTGTTTATTTTTCGTAGATTTCACGTTTCAGTATTCCGACGTAAGGCAGATTGCGGTATTGCTGCGCGTAATCGAGTCCGTAGCCGACTATAAACTCGTCGCCTATCTCGAAGCAAGCATAGTCCGCTTTTACGTCCACCTTGCGGCGTGAAGGCTTGTCAAACAGCGCGACGGTGGTAAACGACGCCGCGCCCCTGCCGGCGATAAGGTTTTGCATGCGCTGCAACGTGTAGCCGGAGTCCACAATATCCTCTACCAGCACGACGTCCCTGCCCGTTACGTCCTCCGCCAAATCCATTACGATTTTGGGTATGCCCGAACTTGACGTGCCGGCGCCGTAGGACGACACCATCATAAAGTCCATTTGTACGGGAGTTTCCATTGCACGCACAAGATCGCAAAAGAACATTACGCTGCCTTTGAGTACACTTATAAACAGCGGATTTTTGCCCGCAAACCGCTTGTCCAGCCAAGCGGCGGCGGCGACGACCTTTTCCTTGATTTGTTGTTCTGTAAGAACTATGCTTTGAATATCCTTGTTCATATTTGAATTATATCACAACGATACAAATTTCGTCAATATTTGACAAGGCTTAAAAAACAAATTTTTTACGCACCGCAAGCCAAGCGGATTGCATTCGTTTGCAGCCGCGAAAAAGCCGAAAAAAATTTGTTGCTTTTTTCATGATAATAGTATATAATGTTACAAATATTTAATTAGGAGTGATAGGCATATGGATTTGACTTACAAACGCAAAAATATTTACGCAACCGCCGACAAAGCGGAACTCAAACGTATTATGGATTATGCCGAGGGTTACAAGAGCTTTTTGGATAACGGCAAAACCGAACGCGAGGCTGTTGCGTACACTATTGCAATGGCTGAAAAAGCGGGCTACAAGCCGTACACGCTTGGCGACAAGATAAACAAGGGCGACAAGCTGTACTACAACAACCGCGGCAAAGCGTTGTTTATGCTGCGCGCAGGCAAAGCGGACATCGCCAAAAACGGTGTGCGTATTCTCGTCGCGCATATAGACAGCCCGAGACTTGATTTGAAGCAAGTGCCGTTGTACGAGAAAGCCGGCATGGCATACCTGAAAACGCACTATTACGGCGGCATCAAAAAATACCACTGGCTTACCATTCCGCTCGCGTTGCACGGCGTGGTCGCGCTTAAAGACGGCAAAACCGTTACCGTCAATATCGGCGAGGCAGAAACAGATCCCGTGTTTTACATAACCGATTTGCTCCCTCACCTTTCGCAAGAGCTTAACCGCAAGACTATCGGCGAAGGCTTCGAGGCGGAAAACCTCAACCTTATTATAGGCGGCATTCCCGCCGAGGGCGAGGACAAGGATGGCGTAAAAAAGAACGTGCTTAAATTGCTCAACGAAAAGTACGGCATAACCGAGGAAGACTTTTTGTCCGCCGAACTGCAAGCCGTGCCTGCGGCAAAAGCCAAAGACGTCGGACTCGACCGCTCGTTTATTGCCGCATACGGTCACGACGACAGCGTGTGCGCCTACCCCGAAATAACCGCAACGCTGGAAACGGAAACCGACCAGACAGTGCTTACCATACTCGCCGACAAAGAGGAAATCGGCTCGGAGGGCAACACGGGCATGCAGTGCGTGCTTATCGACGACCTGCTTACCGAAATAGCAAAGAGCTACGGCGTGAACCCCGCACTATTGCGCGCTAAGTCCATGTGCCTTTCGGCGGACGTTACCGCGGCGTACGACCCCGACTTTGCTTCGGCGTTTGACGACAACAACGTGGGACAAGTGAACTGCGGCGTAACAATGAACAAGTTTACGGGCGCGCGCGGCAAATCGGGCTCCAACGACGCGTCAGCAGAATACATCGGCTACCTGCGCGGCGTGTTTGAAAAAGCGGGCGTTGTGTGGCAGACCGGCGAGCTGGGCAGAGTCGACCTCGGCGGCGGCGGCACGGTTGCCAAATACATAGCCAAAATAAATATCGACACGGTGGATATGGGCGTACCCGTACTTTCCATGCACGCGCCCACCGAGCTTATAAGCAAAGCCGATTTGTACTCGGCGCACAAAGCGTTCGCCGCGTTTATCAAATAATTCAGAATGAAAAAAATCCGAGCGTAACAACTCGGATTTTTAATTGCTATTTTTTATGCGGCTACGCCTAGATTTCTCCGCTTCGGTCGAAATGATGAGAGTATAGGCCAAACTTTTCTAAACAGTAAAGTACACACCATCACCCCGAGCATAGTTGAGGGGTATAGGCGAAGCCGCACAATTACTTAAAATCATGACCTTATTATAATTCTTAATTCTGCATTCTTAATTCTGAATTATTTAAGGTCGTCTTTCGTTCTGGAAAACTCTATAACGTCGCGAATGTTGGACATACCCGTCACGTACATGAGCATACGCTCCAAGCCAAGGCCGAAACCACTGTGAGGTACGCTGCCGAACTTGCGCAGGTCGAGGTAGTTGGCGTAGTCGGACAGCTTCATGCCGCGGTCGGTAATTTCCTTGAGCAGCTTGTCGTAGTCCGCTTCGCGTTCCGAGCAGCCTATAATCTCGCCCACCCCGGGGACCAAAAGGTCGGTTGCGGCGACGGTAACGCCGTCGGGGTTCTGCTTCATATAGAACGATTTAATCTTGCGCGGGTAGTTAACTACGAACACCGGCTTTTTAAAGTATTCGTCGGTGAGGTAGCGTTCGTGTTCGGTCTGCAAGTCCAGTCCCCACTCGACGGGATAGACGAAGGTCTTGCCCGATTTTTTGAGCACCTCGATAGCATCCTTATAGTCGATACGAGCAAAGTCGCTGTTTGCCACGTTTTGCAGCTTGGCTATAAGCCCCGCCTCGAACCTATCCTCGAAGAACTTCAATTCGGTGGCGCAGTGTTCGAGCAAGTACGAAGTAATGTACTTTATCATATCGGTAGCTATGCCGATAATGTCGTCGATATCCGCAAACGCAACCTCGGGCTCAACCTGCCAGAACTCGGCGGCGTGGCGCGGCGTGTTGCTGTTTTCGGCGCGGAAGGTCGGGCCGAACGTATAAATCTTGCCGAGCGCGGTAGCCATAACCTCGCCCTCTAATTGTCCCGAAACGGTAAGTCCGGCGCTGCGCCCGAAGAAGTCTTTTTTGTTATACTCCTCCTCGCTCTTGACGGTGGGGTCGAAGCCAACGGTAGTCACCTTGAACACCTCGCCCGCGCCCTCGCAGTCGCTGCCGGTGATTATGGGCGAATGAACGTAGTAGTAGCCGTTTTTGTGGAAAAACTCATGTATGGCGTACGACAATTCGCTGCGCACGCGGAACACCGCGTTGAACGTATTGGTGCGAACGCGCAGGTGCGGAATGGTACGCAAAAATTCCATGGTGTGGCGCTTCTTTTGCAGCGGGTACGTGCCGTCGCTGCCGCCGAGAAGCTCGACGCTTTCCGCCTGAATCTCGTACGTGCCGTCGCGCTGGCCTTTTACCACGGAACCTTCTACGCGCAGTGCCGCGCCGAGCGCGAGCATGGGCGCAAGAAAGTCGTCGTTAAACTTGGCTTTATCGAAAACGACCTGCGTATGGTTAAGCTCTGTGCCGTCGTTAAGCTCGGCAAACGCTACGTTTTTGCTGTCGCGCGAGGTGCGCACCCAGCCGCATACCGTTACCTTTTTGCCAAGCAGCGCGCCGCTGCGTATTTCCTTTAAATCAACGTGTTGCATAGTAATAACCATGACCTTATTTTAATACTGTAATTATAATCCACAATACACCAATTAGTCAAGCAATAAAGCATAATAAAACGCGCACGACATTTCGTGCGCGTTTGTCATGCTATATCAAATCTTCCTCTTTGTACTCTTGTATTGCCGTCCATACATATTCGGGAACTTGAATTTTTGTTTTATTTATATTGGATATTTCATATTGCTCCTTTGTTTTCCGATCAATATTATTCATTACTATTTTGGTTACGTATTTATTCTCTATGGCTATCGTAAAATCATAAATTTCGCCGTATTTACTATATATTTTCGCATAATAACTTTTGCTCGCTTTATCATAAGTAAATGCATCATATTGCTCTTCCAAATTGTCTAATTTACCGTCTTGACTTTTCCACTGCAAACTTAGAAACCCCTTATTAGAGAATATACTGTTTGTTTCTCGTTTTACAAATTCGTTTATATCCGACTCGTCATCACTTCTATTTATTGTGCTTATGCGCAACACGCTGTTTCCTTGAATGCCTATACCAAATAGCTTATAATCTTGTGCAATGTAATAATACTCCTCAGCCGACGACCCATCACCCAACGACATTTTACATATCCCGTTATCATACATTTTAATTATAGATGAACTATAGGTTTCTCCTTCATAGTACACACCGGAAGTCATAACAAATTCCGTATAATTTTTTAATTCCTTTGTTGCTTTGATGGCTGCTTTCCACTGCTCGGCAGTAACTTCGCCGTTTGTATTTACTTCACCGCCTGCATTACTGTTCACAGGCGTATTACCTCTACCGCAAGCAGCAAGAGCAAACGACATAGCAGCGCAGGCCGCCGTACAAATAATAGCCATCGTTTTCTTTCCGTATTTCATATTTACCACCCCCACAGCAAAATGCTGTAATATGAGCATTTTACAGCATTTTGCTGTATATGTCAACTATAAGGAGGCGCATATGGAAATATTTTCTAAAAGATTACGCGCCGCGCGTATCGCAAAAAATTTATCACAAGAACAAATAGCGGCTATGCTGAATATTAAACAGCAATCATATACTCGCTATGAAACGGGAAAGGGCGAACCGAGCTTAGAAATGCTTGTTGAAATTTGCAAAATCCTTGACGAAAGCCCCGAATATCTGCTGGGCTTAACGGATTAAGAAAAAAGTTGAAATAAATATATTTGTGCGGCTACGCCTAGATTTCTCCGCTACGCGCTAACGCGCTTCGGTCGAAATGATGGGAGTATATGCCGCGCTTTTCTAAACAGCAAAGTACACACCACCCATCACCCCGAGCGTAGTCGAGGGGTCTAGGCGAACCGCCGCATACATGTTCGGCTATTATCACCATTAATTCTGCATTCTTAATTCTTAATTCTGCATTGAATAATTTTTCCACTGTGCGACATACTACAATCACTATGGAAAATTCAGTAAGTGTTAACAATCGAAAAGGACTGTCGAGCATGGCGCTCTTTTGGGTGTGCTTGCTCGCAACCGTAGGAATCGGTCTTACCATTTCCTACTGCTCCGGCATATTCGGGCAGGTATCGGCGTACGCCTCCCGCTTGCCGTTTAGGATTCCCAAGTGGCTCGTAATCGCCACGCCGCCTGTGCTGTTCGTGCACATGGGTATAGCGCTGTTCCTTGTTCTTAACAACAACGTGTACGACTATACCGAACGTATGGTACGCAACTGGACTTGGGCGTTTTGGATTACGCTGTTCATAGCTACCGCTATCACGCCGTACTTTATCTATCACGGCATGCCGATAGCCGCGTATATTATGTCCAGCATAGCCACAGCGCTTGCCATAGGCACGACTATGCTTTGCTACCGCGGCTCGATAGGCGCGGGCGTGGTTATGACGGTATTCCTTATCGTCGTATCGCTCATCATGGTATACCTCGGCTTCTGGGCGTTCTAATCCCCGCGAACTCAAACGCGAAAAACAAAAAAATGCTCCGTACTATACGGAGCATTTTTGTTGCAATGCAAAACGGCTGGCGCATGCCAACCGTCCTGCTATAAAATAAGGGGGAAAATGATGAGCGAATTAGTGTTGCAATCCGTTTTAGCACAGCAGCGTCACGTTGATTGCACGCTTATTATAAGACCTCTGTTTTTTGTTGTCAAGCAAATTAAAGGCGTTTTTAAAAAATTTCTACGAATTTTTTCGTACGTTACAGTATATGCGCACGCAGGCAAAACATTACTGCTTTTGTTGATTTTGTTGATTTTTTTCGGCTTTGGTTCGGATTTTGATTTCCTTAAACACGGCATGCGGGAGCGTAGGATATATATCCTTGGCTATGGGCGACATTACGGCAGATGACCGTATATATTCGGCGCCGTTGTATTTGTCCTCCATTTCCTTGCCGCAGTCTATATACAGCGTACCCACGATGCAGCGGGCAAACCATTCCCATTTGTCGTTGAAGTCAAGCACCTTTAAAAAATGCTCGACGGCGTCGGATGCGAGTCGCTTTTTTATTTCGATAAGCCCGTCTATCATTTTTGCAAACGAGCCTTTAAACTGCCTGTCCGTTACCCTGCGGAAGAACTCGCCGTTTTGCGCCGAGTTTATATCCTGCGCAGCTATCGCGAACAGGCGTTTTTCCGCCTCGAACATTCCCGCATCTATGCACTCGCAGTAAATGTCAAGCGCTTTGTCCATATCGGCATCCACGCCTATACCCTGCTCGTAGCATATTCCCAAATTGTACTTGGCGCACAAATCGCTCTTGTTTTCCGCGCGGTCCTTGAACAGCTTGAACCCTGCTGCGGCGTCGCCCGATTTGACCTCGAGTATAGCCAGCCGCATCGTCGCGTCCTCGTCGCCCGCTTCCGCCGCACGCGTGTAAAAGCTCTTTGCTTTTTTTAAATCCTTGGGAAGGTACGCACCCACCTCGTAGTAGTAGCCGAGGTTGAACAGCGCCGCGGTATGACCGCCGTCGGCGGCTTTTTTCATATACTTGACGGCGGTCTTGCTCTTGTCAGGCACGTATGTTGCCAGCGCAACGGCGTACGCATACTGGCCCTCGGCGGTATCGAGGTGAAGCTTCAACTCATTGAGCTTATGCTTGGTTTCCTTTTTGTCGAGCGAATACAGCTCCTCGTCGCCAGCCATGTCGATAAGCGTCGCTTTGTTGGCGGCGCAAAACTGCCCGAGCGCGGCGTACGTATAGTTATAGCCTTTGTAAATAAATTGTTTTGCAACGGTATCGTGGTGAACTTTGTACGACAACACAACGGTGAACACCACACCAATCGGCGGGATAAAATCGAACACGCCGGCAAGTATACACAGCGTTTTATGCTCGTTGCGCGACAGCATTATGCTGTACACCGTGGACGTGATAAACGACGCATACAGCAAGCACACGCAAAACGATATGGCGTAAATCGCATTGGCGTTGCCGTAAACGTACATCAGCAGCTGAATGACAAACAACACTCCACCCATGCCGAAAACCATTATGTTTGCCAAGCCCACTACCGACGCGCACAACGTTTTGCGGTACAGCACGACAAGCGCCGTCGTTTGTATAACGGCGCAAAGCAACAGTCCTATGTTCAAGCAAAACAATATGAACGTTATGGATTTGGGATTGGCGACGGTAATTGCCGATAACAGGCTAACCGACGCGGAGCAAAACGTAACCACCTTTTCACCCTTTATCATTCGCAATAACGGTATTTAATATTATAGCAAAAACGCAACGCTGTGTCAATACGTTTTTTAATTCGGCAAAAATAAACTTAACCCTAATTCTTAATTCTGCATTCTTAATTCTTAATTCATTACAATTCCGCGGCGTCCTGCGGCATATAGCCCTCGCCGTAAATTTCCAAAGCCGACGACACAATAGTAAACGCGCTGCTGTCGTACTTTTTTACGACGTCGCGAATGCGCGGGTACACGTAATTTTTGACGGCGCACATGATTATCGTTTTTTCGTTGCCCGAATAAGCGCCCTTGCCGTCGATAATGGTCGCGCCGACGTCCAAGTCTTTAAGCAGTCCGTCGCAAATCAGCCGCGCGCGTTCGGCGGTTGTTATTATAATAACCTTCATTGCGGAATTGCCGCCGTACAGCACGCGGTTGAACACAATAGAAAACGTTACCAAAGACACAATGGTAACAAGCATAAGCTCTAAGTCTTTGTACACTATTGTGGAAGCCATAACTATCAAGCAATCTATCGACACCGATATAATGCCCGTTTTAAGATACCTGAACTTTCGGCGCAATAGCTTGACTATTATATCCGTTCCGCCCGTGCTGCTGCCCGTACGGAATACAAGCCCCAGTCCCGCGCCGAACATTGTGCCGCCCGCGAGCGCTGCGACAATAACGTTCACTTCGGGCATGTACGGCACTATAAAGTTAGCGCATATTTCCATAAGTCCGGACGACAGCCCGACCACCGCCAGCGAGGAAAGCACAAACTTTTTGCCGATAAATATTAAGCCGATAATAAACAGCGGCACGTTGATTATGAGTATCAGCCAGCCTGTACCTATCTTGTCGCCCGTCGCCGCGTTGATAAGTATGGATATACCGGTAACGCCGCCCGCCGCCATTTTGTACGGGTCGAGAAACACCCCTATACCAAACGAGTATATAGAGCATCCTATTACGACCATTATGAATTTTTTCAAAAAGTTCAGCTTGGCTTCCTTAGTCATTTTTGTTTTTTTGCCCATTATGCATCTCCTCCACTATCGGTCGCTACGTATGCCTTGGCAAGCCCGCCCTCCGCCGTTTCGCGGTATATGCGCGACATATCCTTGCCCGTCTTGTACATTGTGGCAACCACCATATCGTACGAAATCTTGCGCGAGTCCGTCAAAAAGTTGGCAAGGTTGACCGCGTTTATAGCACGCATTGCGGCAACGGCGTTGCGCTCTATGCACGGGATTTGCACCAAGCCCTTAATCGGGTCGCACGTAAGCCCCAAGTGGTGTTCGAGCGCGACCTCCGCCGCGTATTCTATCTGGTTGATATTCATGCCGAACAGCTCGCCGAGCGCCGCCGACGCCATGGAACACGCCGTACCTATCTCCGCCTGACACCCGCATTCCGCGCCGCTTATGGACGCGTTGGTCTTGACAACGTTGCCTATTATGCCTGCCGTAAGCAAAGCGTCTATAATTTTTTCGTCGGCGTAATGGTACTTGTTCTTGTAGTAGTACAGCACCGCCGGCAATACGCCCGCCGCGCCGCACGTGGGCGCAGTCACTATTTTGCCGCACGACGCGTTTTCCTCGCCCACCGCAAACGCAAACGCACACACCAGCCGATTTTCGCGCGTCATGCCGTCCTCGAACACGTTGTTGGTTTCGTACAGCGTTTTGGCTTTGCGCTTTACGTTAAGCCCGCCGTCAAGCACTCCGTCCGCGGCAAGCCCGCGCACTATCGCGTCCTGCATTACCGCCCACACCTCGCGCACGTAATCGCGTATACCTACAACGTCAAACTTTTGGGCGTACTCGCACAGCCTGATGTTGTTTTTCTCGCAGTAGTCCGCAATCTCGCGAAAATTTTTGTGCGGGTACACGTCGGGCGAAGAACTCTTTTTGCCCTTAACCTTGAATGCACCGCCGCCTATGCTTGTCACTCGCCACGTCGCCGCTTGCGCTCCGCCCGAATAGCCGATTATGTCAAAGGTATTGGGGTGCGGCAAGTCTTTTTTATCTGTGTTGAACTCCACCGTCACGGGACGGCCCTCGAACGTGCGCACAATAACCTTGTCGGTCATATGTCCCTTGCCCGTTTTGGCAAGCGACCCGTACAGTATAACCTTGTATTCGGATAAGTCGCCATGCTCGGCCAAAAACGCACGAGCTGCGTTTTCGGGCGCGATCGTGTGCGAACTGGACGGACCCATGCCGCATCTGTATAGCTCGGTCAAAGATTTCATAACCACCTCTAAGGCACAATGCCACGCTAATATTATATATCAAATTGTCGAATATTGTCAAGACTGAAAAAGACGCCATCGGCAATTACCATAATATTATCTATGCCGTATACACTCTGTTTTCACAACGTTTTTTGCGCCACCTTTTTTGCGCACGTAAAAACCCCGCTTGCAAAGATGCAGACGGGGTTTTGCTCTAAGCTATGTAGACCGTATTACAGATAGCTGTCAAAGTCTATATCGGTCGGAACGACAACGGTGGTGTTGCCGTAGTCGGAATACTTGACCGTGATTTTTTCGTTCATCGTGTAGTTGTAATGCATGCCTTGATTATCCATAGAATACTTGCAGTTGACTTTAACAACGCTTTCGGTCAGTTTGCCGTCGTATACATAGTAATCTGCGGAAGCGGAGGTCTTACCCAGCGTAATGCCCATGGCTTGGGCGCCCGATTGGTCGAAGGCGTCTTTAAGCGCGATGTTCATGTACTCGGTAAGCTTTTCGCTGTTAATCTTGAACCCTGTTTTGGTCTTGATAAAATACGAGTAGTCGAACGCGGGCATAAACTTGGACAGCATGTCGTCGTCATCGTCGTAATCGGGCATATCTATATCGTAATCGTCGTCATCCTCGCCGTAATCAGGCATTTCTTCGTAGATACCGTCGTCGACCTTGATTGTGCCCTCCATTATCCATTCGGACGTTTCGCCGTCTTCCTTGGTGCGCGCAAATATGCAGCCGTTGAACTTAGAGGTCTTGTCGTTTACGTAAACCTGCTCCATAACAATGGTTTGCTTGCCGCTAACGCCCATGAACTCGCCCAGCTTGCCGAAATCGACAGTCGAAGTGGACTTAAAGTAACCGTAAGAGTCTTCGTCCCACTTGCCTTCAATCTTGATCGTCGTCTTCATGGTAAAGCTCATGCTCTGATAGCTGGCTTTGATGGGAAGATCCAATTTATAGCTAAGCGTTACGTTTTTAAAATTTTCCGCCGAAAAAATCTTGTCGTAGTACGATTTGGTAAGCGGATCGCCCGTGTTAATCATGGGCGAATAGTATTTAACGGTTTGGTTTTTGTACGTGACAATGATAACAAAGTACGTTTTTTCCTCGTCCGCCGAAGTGCGCACGGTCAAGTCGGACTCGCCTGCCGCAACGGTGTACTTGATCTCGCCCTTTTCCACCGACTCGATTTCCTCTTTTTCGGCTTCGGAAATATCGAGCGCGTCAACCTCATCTTCGGTCAGGTCGGCGGTTTTGGTGTACGACACAAAGGTCGCGTCGGTAACGTCGCCGCTGATTTCGACGTCTATAAACGCCTTTGCCGCGGCATTGGGCGAAGCGTAGGTTTCAGCCGAAAGCGCGCCGGTATACGCCGTGTCGGCGGGATGAGTGTCACCGCCCTTGTCTCCGCCGCACGCTACAAAAACAAACGCGCAAAGGACTGCCGCCAGCGCGGCGATGATGATTGTGAATAATCTTCTTTTCATATCCCTTTCCTTAATAGATATTTTGTGCTATCACACAATGTACATTTAATATACACCCCAAAACGCCAATCGTCAACCGTTACGTGTAAATTTTTGATATTTTTCGGCAAATTATAGGCAAACACCCACAGCAAACGCACATATACGCATAAGGATATGTCTCTTTATTCCTCGCCTTTTTCGTCGGACGACGGTTCCGATTGCCCGTCGGCTTGCGGCTCAGGTCCTTCCTGTTCCTCGTCCTGCGGTTCGAACGTTTCCAGTATGACGGCGGTACGGTGATTGAACTTAATCTTGAACGTACCCGCCTTTTCCAAAACGTCCACCTCGTCCCACGAGAACACGCGCCTGCTTGCGGCTTCTGTTTCCTCACCGTAAGAATCTATGTATTTAAATATGACACTTACACCCGTGACAGTCGTACCGCGTCTTTCCTTACCATAATGCACGTTCACGGTTTTGCCTGCCCCTACAAACTCCGCGGTAGTTTCTTCGCCGTATTTTAAGCATTGTTTAATTTGGATATATCCTATTATTTGATAAATCAAAACGCTCAAATCCGCCAAACCCATACCGCCGAATATACAGAGAAACAGCGGAACTACGATTTTGCCTTCCGCCGTTAAGTCCATAAATAACGCGCTTGTCAAACAAGCTACGGCGAATAAACAGCAGTACAAAACCATACTAAGCCAAAAAACCAAATGCTTGGAAATCGTTTTTGGCTTGTATTTTATTTTTCGGAACGCAGCAATCCAAGGGAATAAAAGCAAACCATCCACGAGCAAAATAAACGACAACGCAACGTAGGACATAATATCTTCGGGATACTGCACGACCACGAGCCCGATTATAAGCGCATTCATAAGCCCGCACACTAAAAATATAAATATGGCGCGGAAAATAGCCTTTATTAGTAACACAGTATATGCGCGCATTTAAACCTCCTCTTGCCGTTTATATATACAAAAACCGTTTGCGTTAGTCAAATTATTAAGCATATCCCAAACAAGCGATAGCAAGCAGCGCTATTATTATCACAAAAATAATACTCGGGCCGGTGAAGAACGCGCAATATACTATTTCGACAATATGCTGTGTAAGCAAATTCGTCGCATTGCAAAAGAGCAAAAACAACGAGGAAACGAGAATAAACGCGGGTATGTACAACACCGCCATTAAAACGCCCTTCCAATGCCAATTTTTTACCGACCCGTATTTAAGCAATCCGCACGAGCAAACTATGGTATATATAAAATCCAATATAAACAGCAAAACAAGCACAGCCATGTGGAGCGGCGAAACAAGATAGTACAAGCAAAAGGACATGACGGTAAGCGCCGCACCGACAAAAAGTACCGCCGCGGGCAATATAAAATCTTTTATGCCGCCTTTGTTCATAGCTTTACGCATACAAAACTATTATACGGCCGATATAACAAAATGTCAATATTACCGCACAAAAAGAAAATAGCCGAAGCTTATAACATTCGGCTATTTCAATGTTCGTATTTTTTATCGTATCATAGCGCGGTGCGGACTATTTGCACGTTGTCGATTTGTTCAAGCGAATTTAAAATGTATACAAAACCGAAGCCCTCACCTTTCAAGTTCTCTATGCTTTGCATAAGCTCGCAGTAATGTTCGCTGACGACGTTGTCGGGAATATCTCTGTCAGGGCGCGCTTGGTTGCGCTGATGTAAAACTTCTTCGGGAGGATTCAATACTATCGCCGCCGTAGGTGCGTTATGCTGCTTGGCGATGTCCAAAAGCTTTGTACGCGCGCTTTGCTGCACACTCGTCGCGTCGACAATAGTGAGCTTACGGTTTTTAAGCCGCTTATTAAGCGCGTTATAAAGCAAATCGAAGGCGTCGCTCGATATGCTTTGTTCATTTTCGTCGTCGCATATCATCGCCCTAAAAAAATCGGAGGACAATATTTCCGTCGGCTTAAAATGCTTTTTGGCAAAGCTGCTCTTGCCTGCCGACGTCGCGCCCACCAGCGCCACAAGGCAAAACTCGGGTATTTCTATCGTAAATTTATCCATTGTTTTGAACACCTCGTTCGTATTATATCATGTTTTCCTCGCAAACTCAAATAAATATACCGTATATATTTTTCACATTTGTACAGTAAATTGAAATTTATAGCTTTATAGTTATCATCATTTGTCGTTCATTCGGTTTCGACTTCTTCGGGCTCGAAGTCCTCTACTATTTTGGCACGCTTTTTGCCCATAACGGCAACTGTTACGTTTTCATCGGTTTCGTAAAACCGCTTTGAAAACGCGCCGTATTCTACGCCGTCGGCTATTACTATCACCCTGTAAGTTACACCGGTTATGCGCACGCTTCCGCCCGCCCTCATTGTACTCGTACCGGCCATAAAGCAAGCTTTAACTTTGCCTTCGGTAATCTTTTTGGCTTTACTGATATCGCCGTTTGTTGCTCTTGCACGGCTTACCGCCATAACGATAAAAGTCGTGATGAGAACAACACCGACTATTGCGGCGCATATTATAGCGCCCACGAATATTCGATTTATGAGAAGAACAGTCGCAGCGATAAGAAGGCCAAAAAGAGAAAAGAAACAAACAAGTCCTACCGGCAGCCCCCACTTAGGCGCGTGTTTCATGCCTTCCGCTATGCTTTGCACCTCGTAATCTGCCATATTGGCTCGGCTTGCATAGCGATTTGTGCTGTTGACGGCGTCTATCGCATGCTGCTCGCGCTCTCTCTGCGACATTGTTTGCGCTTTCGCTTCGTCGTCGCTTGCTTCGTCTATTGCGACCGTCGTGTCGGTCGTCGTGTCGGTCGTCGTGTCCGTTGTATCCGACTCCAATTTTTTAATGCTGCGAAACTTCCATATAAGCACGACGGCTATGAGTATGGCCATCACCGAGGGTACGCCTGCCTCAAACGCGAGCATACCGACAAAAGATACTGTATTGTTGTCGGTATGACTGCCGACTATAAAGCACGTTACTCCGATTACTATCGGGATTAACACCGCAACATGGAGCAGCACAAAACGCAACCATGCGACGCGATCCGCCTTTTTGTCCTGTTCCCGTTCCTGTTCATCCTTGTCGATTTCTTCCGGCTCGTCATGCGCCTGTTCGGATTTTTCTACCTCTTCCACTTCGTTCTCCGCCATTCCGTCTACCTCGCTTACTGTTATATTACTGATTATCGTAGTTACATTTTAGCATATACCCAATAAAAAAGCAATGAAAGTCCAATTATCTTCCACTGCTTTTATCAATATGAAGCACGACATAAAGGCGTGCTTTTGTTTGGTGGACACAGTAGCAACAGGGTTGAACCTTTCTATTGGTGAAGAGTACATATTGTTGTCTAAGCAATTATAAGCCCCCGCCCCGTTTATAGACCCGTTTTATTTTATCTGCTTGATTTCAACCTATTATGCTCTTTGCATAGCATTTGGCAATTTTCGATGGTTGTTTTGCCGCCTTCGCACCAAGGGGTTATGTGGTCGCCTTCCATTTCTGTAATTTCATAGTGTGTTTTTTCTCGGTGTTCCGCCACACAATGTGGACAAGTACCATTTTGCCGTTCATACGCCTGCCGCTTTTGACTATCGGTAAATGCGCGGATATTTAAAAACCTTTCTTTACCCGTCAAAATATATTGATAAATCCCCTTCTTGTTACCCACATCGTCGTCAGCCATAAGCTCGGCGACTTTTTGTTCTAATTGTGCGGTATCATAAGTTTGTTCGTGAAATTCATCGTATAATGCTCCCCAATTTACACCTTTCATTTCTTTCCTATATTTGATAAAAGTCAGTTTAATCCATTCAATAACATTGCGAAAATACGTCCACAGCTCATTTGCGTTTGGTGCATGTTGATGTGTAGACATATAATCTTCTATATTTCCATTACTTATCCAATCAAGCGCCGTTTCTAAAATTTCTTGGCGAATAGGCGACCCTCCCACGAAATCTTTCGCC
Source organism: Clostridiales bacterium (assembly GCA_029070965.1). Taxonomy (GTDB): domain Bacteria; phylum Bacillota; class Clostridia; order Christensenellales; family Pumilibacteraceae; genus Anaerocaecibacter. Next base: position 69,176 of record JAIEBI010000058.1, on the reverse strand, counting down.
AACAAATAAGCTGCACAATTCGATTTACTGAAAATAGATTTAGCATGCGTAAGCCATGCCCCTGTATATGTAGCATTACGCAATTCCTGTTCTGTTAGCCGCTCTCCGGCAATATTGATTATCCTAAACCAATCAAGCTTTTCACGGTCATTACCTTCGCAAAAATACACCAGCACTTTATAGTCTAATATTTGTTGTTTTTCGGTTTCGGTTAGATTATGGAAAAATCTGCTGTTTACCGAAAAATCACCGTTAATATATTGACAAAAGCTGATAGTTCTCTGCTGTCCGTCCAATACCTCGAATGTGCCGTCCTCATTTTTCACCCAATACATTACGTTGAGCGGAAAACCATTCATTATAGTATTAATTACGGCATTACGCTTCCTTTCATCATAGACAAATTCACGCTGGTATTTGGGGCGAATATTTAGTTTTCCGTCATAGCCGACAACACCCTCCTCAGCATTATCTATATAGTTCTTTGCTATATCGGCGATTGCTATTTCATATAATTCAATTTTCATTTTTTCTTCTCCTGATTATAATACGAAAATAGGGACATTTTCCATTGATTGACAAATCTTTATCATCATTTCCTTTGCGAAACTTTATTATTTCAAATTGTTCAGGATTATATTTATCCAAAAATGTAATAGGCACTCCCATATATCCGTCATAGTCATAAGGCATATCAGATACCTTATCAATATTGATTGCGTCATAATTGTCATATTTGGGATATTCGTCAGCATTATACGTCCTATATAATGTTAGGTTTTCATGTCTTTTGGTAGTGTCAATATTAGTAAACCAACACCCCATGATGTGCTTCAATCTTTTTCCATCTATAACTTTTTCACATTCATAATTATCCGGAACAACAAACCACATATCCGCATTAATGTTTCTATATCCCAACCAGACTTTTTCAGCTTTGATTAAAGAGAATATTTCTTTATATGTAATAGCATTTTTGTTTCCTATAATTATAAATTGCTTCTCATATTCTATAAGCTGTGCCACATACTCTCGAAAAAGCGAAAATGGCGGATTGGTTACTACTACATCTGCCTGCGCCAAAAGTTCTATACACTCATCGGAGCGGAAGTCGCCGTCACCGTTTAACATCGTTAATGTATTATTCTTATTTTTCAGTAACCACTCGACATCGCTTAAATCAACTGCACCATCCCCGTTGTAATCAGCCACTTGCTCAATTTCGATTTTATATGCCTTTCGATTGCCGTTTGGAATAGTCTTATTTTCACCAAAAAACGAAAGCTGAGTATAGGCTATCGGTGACGTATCATAACAAGTAGCAATTAGCTTCTTTAACCCTAAAAAATTAAAGTTCATGGCAAAGTACTTAAAAAAATTACTTTCATACGGGTCATCACAATTGCAAAAAACAATTTTTCCATAGAAATGTTCCTTGTAATGTTTCAACTCTTGCTCAATATCATTAAGCTGAGTATAAAATTCATCCGCCTTATTTCGCTTTGCAGATGTCATTGTCTTTGTCGCCATATGCCGCACCAATCATTTTGAACTTTAGTAAAATAATTATATCACTATAGTTTTAATTTGTCAATACGATAGTTTTAATATAATGTGACAATAGTGCGTAAACTATTACTATAGTTAAAAGCAGGTGCTATTAAATGGAAAAATACGATATAGCAAAACGAATAAGAGAATTACGAGAAGCGCGGAATTTAACCCAGAATGCGCTTGCTAACAATGCAGGTATTTCCCCTACCTATATTTATCAGTTGGAACGCGGCAAAAAAAGCCCTACAATAGAGTACCTAAACCATATTTGTTGGGGATTGGGAATAACGCTTGAAGAATTCTTTTCAACCAAAGAACGCTCAAAACAAACCACAGCTGACAAAATTGCTGCCCTCACTCCCGAACAAAGACAGCTTTTAAATCATTTTTTAAATAGCTTATAAAAAGACAGCGAATAGGGTAAATAATCTATCCGCTGTCTTTGGTAATACTCTACTAATATTTTTTATCCATCAATAGTCTTTATTGGATTTTCTTTTATTATTTTAAACTCAGGTATGATTTCAATAGCCCGTTTCAACATAGAAAAGAAATTCGTGAAAGCTTTGTGTAAATTATTAATATCATTCTCCGCTATAGGGGCTGTGGGCCAATTAAACGTAGACGTATTAGTATTCCAATCTTGATCCTTAAAACAAGGTAACCGCGCTTGCTCGACAGTTTCATAGAGTCTATTGAGAGAATAGATTTCCATCAAATCCATAATACCCTCTGAAAGCAATGCAACCTGATTATCCAATATGATTTTCAGTTGCTTTTCCATGTCTATAAAACCTATTACCTCCCATTTCCAAAAATTTAAATATTCATCACGCAATTCATTATCAATTATTTGATTACACCATTTTCTTATGACGATGACGTACTTATCCAATATAATATGGGTACATTCTTCAATATTATTTAAATCGATTTCTTTGTCCTTAAATTCATCATAGTTACAAAAAGTTACCATTCTTGATAATGTAGCCATAATTGAACCAGCAATAGGATAAAGAAGCATCCCTCGTTTCTCTTGAAGCGTTGTCTTCTGTATTCTTGAGTTGGAAACATCAATAAAATATGCAAAAATTGGCGTTATAACTAATGATGCCGTAAAGCTTAGAAAATAGTTTATAACGGCGTTTTCATATAAAAAGCCAAGCCAAACAACCAAAACACTCGATAATATGCCAACCCCCGCTGATACAGCATAAATAATAAAATGCAGTGTAGGTACATTCAAAATATATTTTCTTTTTATCCCTGTTTTTTCTCCCATAATCAATCCTGCATAAATTCGACTTTAATTTAAAAATATTATATAAGGACTGACTTAAAATGTCAAGCTATATATTATTATTTGTTATACATGAACTATAAACAAAATCCGAACCAATCGCTTTTTTTGATTGGTTCGGATTTGTTACGTTCTGGTGGAGATGACCGGATTGGAGCATACACATTATATGGTATATTTCATATAAAGCAAAACACCTTATATTGTGTATTTTTATACCAAGAAACATTTTAGTAACATTTTAATTTAAAAAGTATTACACTTTATATTTAATTCTCATATTCACTTTTGGTATCAAGCGGAAGCTTTTTGCCTTTCTCTTTGCATTCTATTGTATACCTTACTCCATCAATCACATCAGTAATAATACTCGATGCCTTTTCATACTGTTGAGCAACATTAAGTGTCGCTTCTTGTTGCGTTGGCGGTGTAGTAATCTTAGTGTTGGGTGGCGGGAAATTCACAAGTGACATAAAAATTACCTCCAAATATATGATATATTAATTTTAACAATTTAAAGTCCGTTGTCAAGTAATATTTTGACACTTATCTATATTTTTAATAAAAATTGACATAATCAATATAAAAACGCGGCAACCATCAGGCTACCGCGTTTTGTGATGTTTTGTAGCTTTTTGTGCTTTTTAAAAAACCATCTCCGCATTCCCTGTATTTATAATATATTTAAATTATATTTAGGATATACAAAAGATGAATAAGGATTTGTACAAACGTGCCATTGAACTTGTTTCCGACAGCTCTGTTCCACCACATCTATCGGGCTTTACGTTTCTCTCAGAAGCCGTAGCAATCAAAAGCGAGAACTATATAATTAAGCTACAAGACCTCTATGAGAAAATAGCACGCAATCACGATTGTACATATCGCGCAATTACACGAGATATTGCTTATGCCATATCTCAATCCGAGCATATCCGTGATTATCTCTCGATTGGCAAAAACGGTTGTTTATTTAACGGCAGAATAATTGCAATGCTTGCACTGAAACTGAAATCAATGCATCACGAAGTCTGACTGTTGCCCTTGTTTAACCTCGGCGTACCCGCCCATTCGTCGAACTCGTGCAAGAACGCGATGCGACGCAGTATGACCTTGTTCTTGGTTTCAGTTATCCGGGCGTACCCCTCATGTTCAGAGTTATATGCTGTAACAACGATTGTAAACAGCCGCAAGAAAAACATTACCCATGCTGCGATATTTGTTATATCCTGCGCTGGATCGATTGCAAGCAACGCCGATATAAGCGCTATAAATACCGAGCGCAACGCGCGGAATGAGATGCGCAACGCCTTATCCGTTTGCTCGTCGTAATTCACGCCGCAGTCGTCGGGCGTTTTGCTGTCACTCAGCAAATCCATTGCGCGTACTGGCTTGACTCGCACTCGACCGTCTTGTATTCGCCTTATAGTTCGTATTTGTCGGCGCGTATAGTTTTTGCCCTTGAGTTCAATACGCGTAAGCTTACACAGCGCACTATCGTATGTATTGCGGTCAATCCCAACATTGGCGAGCAACACCGTAATCTTGTTGTCGCGCATTTCCTCAGTCTTTATACGGCAAAACTCGCGCAACTCACCAAGTCGATTATCCGCCGTAACTGCAGCAATTTGCTTGGCATATATTCCCGCATTGATTTTGTACGCGGAATTCTCCTCTCGCTTAGCGCGGTCCGTTCCCGAATTGATCCACACAACAGCCGTTGTCACAAGCAAGAATATGTTTATTATCAAATTCGGCAAAAACTCCGACCAACTGAATTCATCGTTTATGCTGAATACGGCGAACTGCACTATAAGCGTAACGATGATTGTGACTGCGCTTATTGCAAGCGGAATAAACCGCCTAATGCTTTCTTTCATTTGTCATTACCTCCGTGTTTCGCCCACACCTGCCGCGCCGCCAATACTCCGAATACCGTCCCAACAGCATACGAAGCAAGCGCGAACCCAATTGCGCCGGACAGCATAAGCGCCGAACGTTCGAGCGCCTTACAGCCTATAAGCAACGCCGACAGTACAAGTAGCGGCACTGCCGCATTGAGAATGACCTCGGTCGTCCGCTCTCGTTTAAGTTCAGATATAAGATTGGCAATCCTGCCGCTGTCGCTCTCTACTTTGAGGTCCGCTTCGTGCTGCGCGATCTCGGCGATCATTCTTGTAATCCTCGGTCGCAGTAGCGTGTTCTTTGCCAATATCAGCACCAGCACCACTATCAATATAGCGGCAAGTGGGAGCTTGTATTGTAAGCCCCCACTTGTATCGCCGTACTGAATGAATATAAACACTATCGGCACAACCGCGCAAAACAGCGCGTGCAGAATAGTGAACAATATGTATCGTATCTTCATAGGATTACTCCATATTCACGGTCTGCGACCGCTCTTGCGAATTGTCCGACGCAGGAGGTGATGCAACGGATATCGGCTCAAGCTTTATGGTCGCGATTACCTCTTTAGCAGGCGGCACATACTCCTTGTCGAGCTCCCGCACCGCCGCAATGAGTGCGGCGCGCTCATCATCTGTCAACATTTTGAGATGCGCAAGCGCTGTACCAATGCATACAAGTAGCGGCTTATAGCTGTTGGTTTCGTCAGCGACCTTACCCACTTGCGCGGCGAGCTTGTTCGATATTTCTTTTAGCCGCTTTTCTACAATCGAAGTTATGTCCACCTCGATTGTCTTGCCGCCAAGCTTATCCGCGATTTGCTTTGCAAGGGCTTGGATATCGTACGCCGCACTTGCCTTGTTCGTAATGCGTTTGCATACAAATGCCGCAATGAAAGCGATAAGCCCGCCGCCTGTAACGAAGCTGCCGAGTGCAAGCACATAAGGTTCCACAATGTTCCAAATGGTGTTCATGATTATTCTCCTTGTTTTTTGATTGCCGGCGGCTCTCCTATTACCGTCGGGTCGTAGTTGCTTTCGAGCGCCGCCATGCGCTCCGAAAGGTTGTTGATTACTTTGATTGCGTTGTTGTAATTTGCGACAAGCGCGTCTATTGTTTCCTGTGCCCCTGCTAACGCGCTTTGCGTCGTTTCCAATTTATCGCGCGCCGCCGCAATTTGGTCGTCTATCGGCTTGCGGGTACTTTCAGATAACTCGCCTGAGAGCTTGTCAGCGCGGACCGTACCGTGTACTGTTATATCGTCATAAAATCTTTGCATGTCATCCTCCTAACCCGTCGTAAAATAATGTAAGCTGGATTGATACCTTCGTGCAGTTGTAGTCTGCCCCACCCCGCCATTGTAAGTTACAATAGCGCTATTTTCACTATCAACATAAGCAACTACATATGCGTCACCTACATAAATAAATAACATTCCCCCAATATACTTTTGATTTGCAGTAAATCCCAAGTTGGTAAGTGATATTGAGAAATGAATATTAAACGCATTAGTTAGAACCGTTGTCCTATCGGCAGTATCGACTAAACCCCCTGTCTTTTGCGGCGGATTACTAGACGAATACGGCACAACACCGTTGACATAAACCTTCCCGCTACTGTCAATATGGAAAACCCACTTATTAAGTTTACCATCCCATATTCCACGGTTTTGGCCACCACTACCTATGCCAAACTTAATCTCATTACCCGTATCGGTTCGCGTGGCATAATAGTAAGTATCGCCGCTTGCTCTTGTAAGCTTAAACGCGTCATCGCTCTGAACAATACCGCCTTTAACAATTATGCTACCGTCTACTGTACCGCCTGAATTAGGGAATGCCGCAACATCCGCCGCAGTAAGCGCTACCGCGCCCGTTTTACCATTGACTGAATACACAGGCGCGGCTTTATTAATTTTTTCTTGCACTGTTTCCGACAAGTCGCTTTCAGGAATGCCGCTCGACGGTTTTGTATACTTGTCCGCTGTCGCAGCATCCATATTCGCTATCTTTTGGGCAGTTATGCCACTGTTTATGGCATTGACTTGCGCTTGCGTCAGCGACGTGTTGTTGAGTACGTATTGGAAGCTCCATGCTAAGCCTTGATACGAATACCGCGTTGTAGGATATTTCCCGTCAACGCCCAGCGGTTGACTTTCATCCGCCAATACGATAGCGTAGTCGTTTTGTGTCGGAGTACGAGCCTGCCCGCCGTAATAATACGTTGCTGCACTGAGCAAAGCCGCCCGCGTCGTGAAAGCGTCGCCCTGCGCGTTACTCGTTATGTAAAACGCCGCTAAATTGTTTATGGATGAATTAACGAAGGCTTGGTCGGCAAGTTTATTGCTTGCCGACGTCGATGACGGGATATAGCTGTCTATTTCGTCTACATCCTCGCGCAGCTCCTCTATATTCGACGCATTAGTATTAACGGCATTTTGCAATCCTTGTTCGGCGGATTGTGCGCGAGTGCGCTCCGCATTGATATCCGACTGTAACTCCGCGTCGGCGCTTTCCCGCGCGGCAATCTCCGCAGCTATCTGCTCTCGCGCGGTTTTATCTACGCCCCTGTCTACAATTTCGTCGATTTGCTGTTGTAAGTTCGCATCGGCACTTTCCCGCGCGGTGGTTTCCGCGGCAATCTCATTTCGTGCCGTGACGTCGGCAAGTCCTTTACCGTTCCATATGATTGCTACGAGTGCGGGATTCGTGCCTATACTGGTGCTTGTCACAGTAATATCCCCAGACCGCGATATTGAATAGGTCGCATTATATTGGCCATAAGTTCCGCCGCTACTTACACGCTTGAAGTTCACCATCAAATCCTCAGCTGCAACACCGTCTCGCATTTGACCGTGCTGAGCGGCAGGTATTGTGATCCCATAGCCAATAAGTGTACCAGCGCTGTTATAAATGAACCCCCATGCAGACTCAGGCAGTTCGATAACGCTTACCACTCCAACATATGTTGGGTCGTAGTCAACCACACCCAATGCAATCGGTGCACTAACTACTCCCTTATTATCGGTGTATATAAACGAATTGCCGCTTGCCTTTTGTATGCTTGCAACGAGGTTCGGGACGTTTGCAGTCCTCCCATCAAGTCGCGCCAAATACTGCTGTATGAGGTCATACACACTCGGTTCAGGCGACGCATCGGGCAAATTCGGCAATACGCTCTCCTCGACCGTAAACTGGCAAAGATAGCTGGTTGTGTTGCCGGTCGTGCCAATTGCGTTGATAGCCACTTGCACTTCGCCCACCTGCTCCGTGACGGATATGGGCAAAACAAAACTCCACGCGCCTGCGGTGCCATTTTCCTCCGACGGGCCGACAAACTCCATAGGTGCATACCGCGCGTTTTCGGGCGCAGGGCTCGTCCAGTACAAACCATTTGGCAGGATAAACCCAATTTGTATTGCCGTACTCATTGAATACGGCGCTATGACCGTTATGTCGATTACGTTGTTGCTACCCTGATAAACGTGTTCGGGCGTGACCTTTTCCGCCGTTCCGTCAGGATTAAGAAAGATTACCATCGTCGCCCTCCAAGCCGTCCATGTCAGGCTCAATGCCCGTTATAGGAACGACAATATTAAAAATGAACCGCAAACAGTGGTTCATTTCGTCTTTGATTATGTTCATGTACTGCGGCTCCGCTATTGCGGCGTCATTGGGCGATACCGCGTAGCTCTCGTCCAGCCGTTCAAGATACTGCGCGATAGTTTCGCATTCGTCGCGCGCGCCGCGAATTGCGTCGATTGCTACTTTGTAGTTTTTGACTGTCTTATTATCCATGTGTTACTCCTTTTAAGGTAGATTGTGTACAAGTGAAATGTGCGGCAAATTGATTGTATCGCCTGCCGCTATATCCATGTTTTGTGCGAGCAATATGTCCCCATTTGACTGGTCGGCGATAACCCAAGCCACGCCCGCAACAGTAGACGTAACATCCCCAAGTTCAATGTAGGGACCAATAAACGGCGGCCTGTCCTTGGGTACAATTTGCGGCACATTGTTGCGGTAGTCGTATATGAGCGTAGCCGTAGACAAGTCTATCGCTGAATCAAAGCGCCCAACTTTTTTATTGACTACATATACCGCCGCCGCATGTATAGCGTTGCCATTCTTGTCGGTTTCGCGCGTGCTCACCATAAGGCAATTCCGCGCCATTGCCGCCCCAATAATCAAATCTTTCCAATCGCTCACAAATTCGAGCTGATAGTTTAAGCGCAATATTTCACTGCCATTTTTATCGATTACCAGCCTGTTATTATGCGAAATACTTATTGCCGCATCGGATTGGACAGATTCATCACCTTGCGGTAAATCAAACGTAGCCTGATCATCGTATTTAAGCGTGACGCCCTTCGAATCGAGCGAAAACTCCATGCTATTTACACGCCCGTAATAATCCACATATGGTACGTCTGTTTGCCAATAACCTGTAATTTTGTTATTCTCCTTTTGCAGCTCGCTCTTGGCCCCTGCCGAGAAATTATCAGCCATACCAAATGAGAACACCATAGCATTGCCAAATGCCGTAGATACGACCGGTAGTGTGACTGTGTACGGGTGGTTCTGTTCGTCGTAAGTAACAACTTTCGCTAAAGTGAGCGGTTTGGAACAGGATTCCCCATAAGAACCTTCTATAGAGTGTGAAAACGTATTAGCAATATACGACAATCCGCGTGTAGTTGTTAATTGTGTAGCGTCATTGGAGGAAACAACGTAAACATTGCCTATTATACAAAAATCGCGGTAAACCATATCGCGATTGTATGCCTTGCGCTCGCTGACCTCGTACGCACGCCATTCGCTATTGATGCCTATGTACTGGCTTAGACGGTTAAAGTCTTTACTCATGCCAACAGTAAAGTCCACGCTTTCGGGATATACCGCCACCGTAACCGAGCTTATGTAGTAATCATCGCCGTCGTACTTAAAGATTTGCCCGATTTTGGGCACGTACGTGAGGTCTGGCATACGATAAGTGCGCGTGAATTCAGAATTACCCATGCGCGCGATCGCTCCACGCATATTCTCGCCGTAGTACCGCGTTTCTACAAGATTAGCGCTCTGATTGTACACGAGTGCGCGTTTTAACGTGCGGCGCGCGATTGGCTTAAAATACGGCTTGTGCTGCAAGATGCGCGCCGAGAATATCGGCGTGTACGTTATACGAAATGCAAGTTTAAGATAATTACCCTCGATGTTTGCGCCCGTTACTTTCTTAATTATATTGGTAATGGTGTATGTACCGTCTTTTTCTTGTATTACCTTAGGCGATTTGTAATTAAGCCCCTTTATATTCTTTTCGCCGAGATTGTAATACAGCGCAAACGCTTTGCTGGTGGGATAGTTGCCGTCGAATGATGAAAGCTGGCCGTACTCCGCGCCTTCGAACACATAGCCCGTTATATCCCCTTTGTTATTCGGCACTATCACTTCGAGTTTTTGCACCGAATAGATAGGCAACGTGGTGGATATTACCATGTTACCTTCTTCGATACGCACATACGCTTCCTCGCTGCGTACCGACTTAAACCCGCCCGCGTACGGCTCGGTGACAGCGCCCTCGCCACTATTGAGCGTATTGACAAGGTTGTCCACCGTGCTGTCCAGCTCAGTCACATAGTCCTCTATGTTTTGCGAATGAATTTCCGATATGTAGCGCACGTTTTGCGACGATATAAGCGCCTCGTCCGTGCCGTTAAGCATATCGTAGTGAATTGTGTCAAACTCGCCGCTATCGCCGCGTATAAGGCGCGGTATGCCGTGAATAAAGCCGCCTATTTGGTCGAGTATCTCTTTGAGCGTGCATTTAGTGAACGCAAATTCGGGCGCAAGTATTTTTTCAAACTCTTCCGCTTGCGACAAACCCATAATCGGGTCTCCATCTTGTGACCAGCCTATAATCGGTTTTTTAGTATCAAGCTTATAGCGCGGCGTTACACTTTGCAGGTGCGGCTCCGCGAGGTTTAGCACGCGGTTGATTACGCTGCAGATATTCCATTTGGGGAGCGGCTTGTAATTGGGAACGGCGGTAATAGAAAACTGATATACATAGTGACCTTTATCCCACGAGTATCGGATTGTGTACACTCCCGACATAATATTTTCCACTATTAACGGTTTAAATAAATCATTAAAATCCGTACACTTTAAAACAAATTCCTCCCCAGTCGGTGAAGTAACAGTTATATTTGTTCGTGAAGACTCCTCCCAATATATTTTACCTATGTCATAAAAAAATACATCCGAAAAAGGAGCGGCGGTTAAAGTCGTACCGGACAACATAGGCGATACATAATTACTTGTATCCTTAAAATTTTCACCGTTATTGGCAATAGTTTCTCGTTGTACCTTAACAGGATTAAATGTATACGTACGCCCCAAATTATTTGTAAACGTAAGACTTTCTACAATTATACCCTCAAGCAGTTTTGTCGGCTCTATAAGAGACAACTCGTGGTTGTAAAAACCACTGCCTGCCGGCACCTCCGTACTTTCGTCAGCAGATATAATAAAATCTTTTTGCGTGTCGTTTACTTTTATGGAAACAGGCGCGCCTATACGGTATAGCTTTGTTTGTTCATGCCGTAACGACAAACGGCTTTCATCGAGTCTCTCGTCGAGTAGTGCGTTCCACTTTATGGGCAACGCAACTCGTGTGTTTTTGCCGTCAATTAAAATTTCAAATTGCATGATTTGTCCTCCTTGACAAATAAAAAATATTTTGTTAAAATTACGGTATCATGAAAAAAGCTATTGTTATTGAAGTTTTATTGCTGTTTATTCTCGCAGTTTTGATTGCCGTTGCCGTTCAACATTGGCAAAGCATCGAGCCTTTATTGCCTGATCTCGAATATTACAAGAAAATGGCGCGAGAGATGTTGGAGCAATATGGACATGACCGCGGATTTGCCGATATGGTACAAAAAACTAATGCGAGTATTGCGCTATATCGCACCTACGGAATATTCGATATCCTCGCAATGCTCGCTGACGTCGTTATTATGGTGACTATCGCATTATTTAATTTCCCCTGCTTTAAACCGCTTGTCGACAAACTGACGGCTAAACTTGCGCCGAGCAAGGAACAACGCGCTCAACGCAAAGCCGAACGTGCCGCCGCCAAAGCCGAACAAGCCGCAACAGCCAAGCAAGAGCGCATCGAGAAGCTCCAAGCCGAATTAGATGAATTAAAAAAGGACGAGTAAATCGTCCTTTTCCTTTTACTGATTTTTCAACCGACTGCCGCTGAACGACGCGACCGAACCGCCCGCGCGGGCGTTCATATACCGCAGTCCGACATTTTCCACACTGCGCTGCAGGTTGAGTTTTTCCTGCTTATTGGAATAATCGACTGCCATCGTTGCTAAGCGCATAACAGCGCCTGCTACAGCGCCTACAACCGCGCCGACAGGACCGCCGGCACTACCCATTAATGCGCCCGTTAACATAGATGACCCAAAGCTAACCACTTTTTGAGTGACATTCATTTTAAAGGACATACGTTCCTCAAGCTCCTGCGACCCCGTACGCAATTGCACCGTCGTAACGTATTGCGTAGCCATTTGGTCGACAAACGGCTTTATGTAGTGATTAACAGCCACTAAGCCCTTCGCTGCACCTTGACGTAGCGACAAGCCATCACCGCCGCCACCGCCATTGCTCGTAGTATCGCTTGCGGCGGTACCACTACCCGCTATCGGCGACTTGCGAGCGTCGGCGGTGTCATTGCGTATTACTATCTCGTAATCCATTAGAACGGCCTCTCAATCAGTGAAATGTTATGCCCTGCGTTGTTAATGCCCTCTAACGAAATATCCGTTTGCCCGAATACCACGTTGTAGGTTTTGGAATCGTCATCACCAATCGTAACAACAAGCGTATGCGGCGTATTAAGTCCAACGCCCAGCAGCTCGCTGATTATCAGACTGGCAAGATTGTCCGCACCCGATTGCGCAGGGAGCTGGAAATCAAAGCTGCGTACAAACGATGTGTTTACGCTCTCGCCCCTGCCGTTACTGTCGCTGAATGCGTCCGTTTGTGCAGTGGGCGATTTTGTTATTTTTGCCGCTGTGTACGGAATAGTGAAGCCGTCAAGCGTAAACGTGCAGTTAGCCGAATTCAATCCGTTTTGTATGTACGCAAACTCTATATTCACGTAAAACGTAATGCTTGTCCCAACGCCGTCGCGCACATCTACGTCCCCCGTGTTGGCAAGCGAAGATAAAGAACTGACGGTATATACCTTGACCACATTGTCGTTTTCGTCGTACTCCTTCATCGAGTCTACACGGTACTGCTGAAAATACGCGTCAAGCGCAGCACGGTGGTTTTGTATCACGGCTTCGTCCGTGTCGGGATTGAACAACGGTACGCATATTTCAAGCGCGGCGGTTTGCGTGGCAACCGTAAGTCCTTGCGTCGGTACTATCGTAGACGCGCCAACGCGCAACAAGCCGTTAGTGTACCGCGTCTTGGCGGTACGCGAGATTAACGCGTCTTTATACGTCCCCTCGTCCGAGAATATGGCGAAGTTCAGTCCGTATGCGTTTTGGTTAAGCCCTTTTTGTATCTCGTTTGCAAAGTCGGATATCTTAAGCATTATGTAAATCTCCTCTTGTTCGTTCGGCTATGTGCTGCGCGATCTTTTTAGCGGCGCGGTCAAACCACCCCTCGTTCGGGTTTTTCATGCCATTTGTCCACGGCTCATTGGTGTACTTCATATACGGCGCTATTTTTTCGTCTACGTATAGACGGCATGTATCGCCGGTTATTTCGAACTTGATCGCGTTATATCGCAAATTGCCTGTCTTATACGGTGCGGCGGCTTTCAAGATTTCTTGACACTCTCTACACAAAGTATAGAACTCAAACGGCCGCATATCCGTTTACCTCGACAAGCTCCATAATAAACTGCCGATTGCCGCCGCTCACCAGCGCGAGAGACTGCGGCGCGATGTCCTGCGTTATTTCCGTCACAGCGCGTATCTCGTACCATTTGTTGCGAAACATAACGTGCTGGCGCGGCGCGTAATCGTAGACCGTTGCCGTGCGTATGACGGTGCTGTCGGCGACCGTTATAAGGTTTTGAATGACGGTGCTCCACCGCTTCTCGTTTTCGCTCACAAGCTCGACGCGGATAAACTTGTACCTGCCGTATTCTTTGGGCGCCCAGCGCGCAATCTCGAATTGACTGTGTCCCAGTCCTTTAAGCGCGTTCAACATATCAGTACCCCACTCTATACAGCTCGCACGACACGGGCGGCAAAAACCCCGCGTATTTAAGGCAATATCCGAGCTCAGGGATAGTTTGCAATGCCAAGTCCTCTACCTCGGGCGCTATGCGCGCGCGGTCGCGCAATTTGTCTATGTCCATGATTTGACCTTTCGCCACGTTCACGCCCGAATACAGCCCCAAATCACCGTTCATAAGCATATACAAAAGCTGCGCCTGCAACATTTCTTTTATACGCTCACGCAGCGGCGGGTGCTTTGCGAGTATGTATTCAAGCCACTGCTCGTTCGCCGTGTCGCGGTACAAATACATGTACACCGTTTGCGACACACGCTTTAAAATGCGCTCCGCCAGCGTACTCGGGTTCGCATCGGCCGTGGCGTTAAGTATAAGGTTCAAGTTCTCGCCGAGCTCGGTCAATACGCCATGCTCCGTCAATACGTAACGGTGCGCATTGTAATCGTAGCGCATGACTTGGTCGTCGTACGGAAACTTGGGATATGTTTGTTGTTCGTTCATGATTAACTCCTAATGCTACCGTCTGCCGAGTTGCACGGCTTTACTCTTGACGGCATAGAAAAGGCGGAGCTATTAAAGCCTCGCCTTTTGCCTTGTTGTGTTATTGAACTTGAGTTCAAATGACTTATTTCGTCGGGGTATCGTCCGTCGTAGTCTTGCCCGTGACTTCGATACGCTGCACGGTCGTATCTGTGCCGCCGTTGTACGTCGAAAGCACCGCCTCGACGTCGGACGGTGCGATAACGCCCTTGAAGTCCGTGACGGGGTTGGTGAAGTCGGTGCCATTGTTCGCCGAGCTGATAAGTAGCTGTATGGACGAGCGACGCGCAACAACCGTACCCCAGCGCCAATCATTACGTACGATGTAGCCCATAGACGTTGTCGGCGACTTATCCACATCGGTTGCGACTGCGGCGCGACCGAAGTATGTACCGAGACCGTTGGCAATGTAGCCGTCAATCTTGTCGAACTGCGCTTTTTGTTCAGCCGTAAGATTGAGCAATGCCGCCGCCAAATCCCAGTATGCGTCGGGAACGACCTTGATAAGAATGCCGCCGTACGAGCCGCGAATAGCCCCGCCGAGGTAGCGCGAACCGGTATCGTCGAACTTGCCATTCAGCAAAATCTTTTGACCGATATCGCTGTTGACGATGGCGCCGTTCTTGATTGTCATGAGCTTGTTAAATGCGCGGTAACGTAGCACGTACACGCTCTTTTCAACTGGATACGATACAATGCCCTCGACATAGCCGTTCTTTACGTTCGACAATGAAGTGCCGAGGCTGTTCATTATCGACTGCATATAGCCGTCGGTATCGGTCGCGGGATTGTAGTACAATCCGTTGTTGCCAAGCACCGAGAGCGCCGATGCAATTTGTGTCGCCATGATTTCCGCGTCCATGAGCTGTGCCGTGACCTGCGGAATCGTGGCCGTGAACTGTCCGAGGATGTCAAGGTTGTTACCTATCATCTTGGCTTGATCGCGCGAGATTTGCGCAGCCTCGTCGTATACCTGATTAAACCAGATATCCACGGCATTGGTTTGCATACCGTGCGGCAAGTTACGGTTAAACGCTTGGTCGTTGCCGGGCGTGCCTTGCCCTACGCCGCTGCCGCACGGCGTGATTGCAAGCGTACGCATATTGCGCACGGGCGGAACGAGCATAGGGATGCGAACGCCCGCTGCATCTTCGCTTTCGGCGTTCATGGACGTAATGCCCATGCCGTCAACGAAAATGCGCTCGTCAAGGTGAATGAGCTGCCACTGCGACGCAAGGCGGCGATTTACCGCTATATTGCCGAGTGCAGGAAATTGTCCGCTCGACGGATTGACCGTGAACGGAGCTTTAAGGTTTGCGGCGTTCTGCAAGAACACCGAGGTGTCGTTAAGACCTGTGGTAATAACATTGTCTGGCATGATTGTTTTTTATCTCCTTTACATTTTGAATTTGCGTGCGATTTCGCTCGCTTCTTTCGGTGTAATTTTTTCTTCATCCTTATGCGCGGCGGCGAACACACCGTTTCCTACGCCGTACACCTTTGCCGCTTCCTCGGCGGCTTTTGCATCCGTGTCGTCGTTTGCTTCAAATCGCTTTTCGAGCGCTTCCAGTCGTGCAAGAATGGCTCCGTACTTATCCTCGTCATCCTTGTCCTCGCGTTTCTCTTCCGCGCTGTCGTCCTTTTCGTGCAACTCCGCGACGTCGCCCTTGCCGTCAGCGTGTTCCGCGCCGAGCGCTTCGTGTTCGCGCGCTTCCGCCGACTGGCTGTCCTCGTTTCCGTCGTCATGCTCCTGCTCGCCTATACTCTCGTGAATACGGTCGGCAATCGACTGATGGAAACTCTTTTTGTCGTCGTCCGAAAGGTCCTCATAAGCCTTATGGACTTGTTCGAGTGTGGTCATTTCGTTTTGGTCCTCCTGTTTCTTTTTTTTGAAAAATGGAAATGCCATAATTTGTCTTTGTTACCTCCCAAAAATTTTTTGCATTAAAAAACCGCGAGGGTGGTCGCGGCTTCTGGTGGATTTATTCATGATCGCTCCTTACTTATTCATCGTACCGAGTACGCCACGTTCCGCACGGTCTTCTACGCGTTTATTGAGCCACATAAGTGCTTCTTCAATATGCATAAGCGCAAAAGCGTTCTCATCCGTGTGGTATTCGCCGAGTTGGAAGCATTGAAGTCTATGACGCACAATTTCCAAAAGGTCGGTTTCCAGTACGCCCGATACGGAACGCGGGTCTTTACGCGGTCCCTCTTGAAATTGAATATCAAGCAACGGCGACGCAACAGTATCTTCATTGCCTTTTAGGAATACTTGGTAATGATGTCGCCCATTTCCCGGACCCGCGGTATCATCATAAACGATGTCGTTCAGATTGTTGTTGCGCTGTATGCGCAAGTTCAGTTTGGTCTTGTTCTTCATAACGATTGCTCCTTTATAAAAGTTTTGTACGGCTCGGGTAGTACGCCCTGCCATTATCTTTGCTATATTGTATATATTCTTTGTTGGTTTCTATCGCCCGCCGCCTCGCCACCAAATAGCGATTGCGGTCTATGTCACGGAACATTAGTGCTTTTTCGCGCTGTTCGCGCACGCGTCGTTCAAGCTCGCGCTGTCGCGTGTTAATTGTCTGCTCTTTCTTTTGCGTTTCGCGGCTCACATGCGGTATAACCATGTTCGGCGTATATGTAACAAGATAGTGTCGACAATTAAACCCAAACAACCCGTTCTTGTACACCTTACCGGCTTTCGTGGTGTAATACACGTCCGTTGCCGTTTCTATCGGCACATACGGCTTGCCGTCCTCGGTCGTGCCACTTGTGCCATCAAGACTATATACGCGCCCTTGCCACTCATAACAGCGGTCCGAACAATCGGCGTGTACGGAGCTCGTAACAAGCTTAATACCCGCCGCCCGTAGTGCCTCAATTTCGTCGAGATGTCGCGCATACCGCACTTCCATTTCCGCACGGTTGCGTAAACTATTGCGACCACTTACGTCGTCGGGATCGAGCGCGTTCTCGTTCGCAAGGCGCTCCAACACGGGCGCTACATTTCGCTTGAAATAATCGCGTGAATACTCTTGCAGCGGCACACCGTGCGCACCTGTTTCGTATGTGACGGGCGCATAACGTTGTATGTCGGTTGCCGCACGTTCAAATGAAGGTGCTGTCGGAGCGTCGTTTATCAGCACGGACAGCAAAAGTATATATGTCGGCAGAGCGCCAAACTCACGCAAATAAGTGTTGTACTGTCGCTCCGCAAATGCATTGAGCGACTGCACCGCAGCAGAGCGCAAGTCCGCATTTTTCACGCTTTTAAGCTTGCGCCTAATAATGGTTTGAATCTCCGTATTAATAGCGGCTTTTGATTTGCGTGCAAGATAGCCGTCACGAACCGCAACGCGTATTTCCGTTTGCGCTTCCTCAATTGCTTCCGCTTGCGGATTAAGTCCTCTATCCGCTAAATCCATGCACTATCCTCCGAAATAATCAGTGTCGTCATACTGCTTGCCGCCGAATGCCGTCTCTTTTTGCTCGGTCGCAATCTTTGCCATATACTCTGCCGTCTCTTTTGCCGACAAACCGTTTGCGATTTGCACTGCCGTTTCGTGCGGGATAAGTCCAGCCGCATAATTTTGCCGCAAGTTCTCGTCGCGCATAAGCTTGTTGCCTATGTAATCGGAAAGCTGCAATGTCGCTTTGCCTTTAAAGCCTGCTTGATACAACACTTCGGCAATCGCGCGGTTAAGCTCGGGGATAAGTAAGCGGTGTGCTGATTGCACACTCGCCCGCGTCAAGTTCTCTTCCGCCGTGACTTCTCGTGCCGTCTTAGGTGACGCGTCTTGTAAATACGGGAACAGTGTTGTCGGCGCGTAACCGAACGCAACTGCGAATTGTTTTAGGTATAGCTCCCACATACCGCGATACTGCTCCGAGCGGATATCGAACTGCACGTCCGTAGGCGGGAAATCCTTGTCATGCGGCGTAGATACATATACAAACCCGCTGTCACCCTCATCAACCGCATCAAGTGTTCCGTAGTCCGGTCGCGCTTTTAACGCTTTTTGTATCGCTGCGTTGATATTGCCGAGAAAACGCTTCGGCACAAGAACTTTGCCTTCGCCATTGAGTACGTCTATCAGCGAGCCGCTAAATACCGTGTCAATCGACCACAGTAAGTCAAGCGTCGAGTACAGCGCGGGGTCTCCCATGCGCAGTCCAGGTACGCAGCTATTCGTCGCCGTATTGAGCGACGCCCATACGCCAAGTCCGTCGCGGTACGGTAATTCCATAGGCGTGTCAAGCTCTATACCCAGTCGCTCAACCGCTTGCTTCGCAACGAGCGGGAGTGCGTCATACGGCAAGCCTTCCCCATCGGTATTGGGCATCGTCTCATTGCCCGCAATGCCGCTTTTTCGGTGAACGTGATAGACAACCGTAGGTTTGCGGTCCTCCGCGTAATATCGACGCTCAACAAGCCACAACGCTTCGTTCACGTTATTGCTCGTAGTGCTTGATAGAAGCGTAAGCATAAACGTTACGTCCACTATGTCGCCATTGTCGACAACGGTGAACGTGTTACGATCCACGCGCGACGCTGACAGCGAACACCGACCAAGCGAATCTTTGTTGAGTTTGAAAAGCGCCGTGCCGCCCGCAAGCGTGTAGCTGATAAGCTCCTCAAGGAATATGTCAAACCGCGCATACGGCGCCCAAGTATCCGACAAAAACGCCGTTGCGTGATCGTCACCTGCAAATATCGTTTTGTCACCCTTAATGAGTTTTGTCGCGTTTTTAATCGCTGTGTACCCGATATTCGCCGACAGTCCGCTGTTATACGCTCCGTCCTGCGCACCATTCGCATACGCCATGCACTGCCTAACAACGCGGTTAAGGTAATTCATTACATACGCGTTCGTATTGGCGTAGTACTCCGACGTGTTGACGTAGTTCGAATACGGACTGTCTTTCTTTTTGTCGAGATATGATTGTAAATACTGTGGAATTTGAAAGCTCATAACGCTCTCCTAAATGTAGTTGTAATAAAATTCATACGTCGCGTACTTGTCCGCATCAATCGTATGGTCGGCTTGTCCGTCGGGTATTTCGTTGTTCTCATCATAGCTGAACGTTTCGAGCTGTTCAACCGACACAGCATTCTCGGGAGTGTCAAGGATTGCAAGCAATTCCGATTGATAGCTGTTGACAAGTCTCGCATTATCGCGCTCTATGTCCTTGTTCGTGACTGCTACGCAATTGAAATGCGTTGTCTTTTCCCATTCGAGCATCAAGTCCTGCGTAAGCGCCGCCCCGTCAAAGCACCACCGCTCACATTCGGGCGGCGGGATATTAATGCCGAGGGCGCTCATACGCTTTTTAAAGCCATTGTACCAATCAAGCATATATAAAACTTGGTCGGTATGCGAAAAACCCTTAATATCCGTATATCGCCGCGCTCGGGCGATATCGAAGTACATTGTGTCGAGCTTAATAAGTCGCCCGTCGGGATATAATCCCCACGCGCTCACCGCCGTTGCATCGCTCGTTATGCCGCTGTCAACGCCGTAGAACATTGCGAGCGGCTGATAGTATATATTGGCGCGTATTCGGTTTTGCAGCTCCGATACGGGCAACAAGTGTTTTTTGCGGTCAAAGCTCCATATAACCGCGCCTTCAAGGTCGACAATTTCGCCACCGTACCAAAAGCGATAATGCTTCGGGTCCTGCTCGCGCATCCGCTCGATTTCCTCTATCGTCTCGGCTTTGAGCAAGCGGCGGATATCTTCCCAAGTGCTGTGAATGCGTGTCGCACCGTTGCGCACCATTTCGGGAAACTGTATGTTCGCCCAATGCCTACGCGACGCGGGCGGGTTGTACGCATAGATAATCTTTGCGCTTGGCAGTAGGAATTTGTTGACGGTCGTTTCCGCAGCCCGCACATGATTAAAGCATTTGACTTCGTTCGCCTCGTCGAGTATCGCCAGCGCGAGTGTTTTGTACTGCGGCGTAAAGCCTTTGGTCGCAGTCAAGTCGTCAACCGTCTTGCCGTTAATACCGCGGAAATATATCTTTGCGCCGGTCACAATGCACGTTATTTCAAACGGTGAAGTCTTGCTCTCGAAGTACCGTTCTACCCCAAGACCTTGCATTGTGGATATTGTCGAGTTGAATATATCCCGCAGGTCGCGCTGCTCCGCACGCATATAAAGCACGTTGTTGTACTTGCTTTGTAACGTCAGCGCCAGCGCAACCGTTTCGTTCGTAGTTGACTTACCTGTCGAGCGCCCGCTTTCCTCAACAATCTTTCGCACTTTCGGGTCGAGCAGCGGCTTATACGGCTTAGGTATCGGAAACGTCGTCATTACTGAAATCCTCTATCTTAAACGTGAAGCCGCTATCGCTGTCATCGGGAACGGTAGGCGCATTGAGTTCGCCAAGTACTTCAAGAATAAGGCGGTTGGCCGCGACGTCGCCGCTCTCAGCTTTCTTTTGTAGCCCCCACATGCGGAGGACTTGCCGCGTCATATTATTTTTGGACACGCCATTACTGGCAAGCTCCGCCGCCTCTTGCTCGGTTGCATTAAGGCGATTGAGCATTTCCAAGACTTCACGCGAACTACGTTTACGCCGACGCGCTTCGCCGCTCGCTTTCCCGCCTCTCGCGCCTCTTTCTCTTGCTTCGCTCGTGCTTCGCGGCGGTTTTAAGTTTTTTTCGTTCGCCACATTGCATCACTCTCCTTTTTCTTGCATGAAAAAAGCAAGGATTTTATGCCTTGCTTGTTGGTTTAAAATGTTAGTTATAATTACTCTATGCCGATTAAAAGTCCTGCCTCCGCTATGAACTCATCATCGTCTTTGCAAGTATCGATTAAATCAATCAATGCTTGCAATGTGTCGCAAGGGTCATTGTGGTTTTGCTTACACAACGCTATTGCCCCGCCGATTATCATCGCATCTTTTTCATATCCGCGTTCTTTGGCTTTTTTGATAAATAAATCTACCATTTCGCTTTTACGTCCTTGTAGACCGTTAGACATATTCTACCTCCCCAACCTGTCCATTAAGTCGTACATTTCGTCATCATTATCAAACGTCAATATTGTCTTGACCTTAGGCGAAATGTACTTGCCGTTGTCAATAATCAGCCTTGCGGGCGTTCTCGTTCCGTCAGGCAATTCGTCGGAATTAAGTATAACCCAGCGATTCCCATTCTTTGTTTTACGCTCCCGAACTGTCTCTGCTTTAATATCCCCGATAGCATCATAATACCTGCGCCATTCGCTTGGCGTTAATTGCTCTCGGTCGACAGTACCAAACTTTCGCTCATAGCGCTCAACCAATTGCCCTGCACTCGGAAGATTTGAATACTCCTTTGATTGCGCACTTCCGCCTTGCGCCTCACCATTTTTGACGAACTGTCCTGCATTATCAGGCTGTCCGCGAGGATGCTCGCGCTCTCTAAACTCCGCCATCGTGCCTCCAACAAAAAGGCACTGCTTGATTGTATCACAGCCATGCCGCTATGTCAAGTAGTGCCTTTGCATAATCTTTAACACTACCATTATAACACGGGTCATTGTATCATGGTATATCAACTTTTACAATGTGTTAATTTCACCAAGATGCGCCGCTTGTATCTCGCAATCGTAGGCCGCGAATATCCTACGGTCGTCCCAATTTGCTCCTCGGTCTTACCGTTTATCCACGCGCGAACAATCTCTTGCTCTATCGGGTCTAATGTCGATATCGCTTGTTCGATTTCTCCGCGTTTATCATGCAAGCGTTGGCATACGTCGCTATATTGCGTATAGAGCTTTTCCAAGCTGAAATACACTCGCTCAGGCATTGACAGTTTCTCGCTACTCATAACGCGCTCACCGCCAATAGCGCTTTTAACGCTCAGCAGTTCCTCGCGCCGCTGCTCGATCTCTTGTTGCATCCGCACGCTCTCGCGCTCAATCGACTTTGCCGACTGTATCATGTCTTTCACTTCTTGTGTCGTCATGTCTGCCCTCCTCGCGCAAAAGCTTTGTGCCAATCAATCGGTGTCCGCTCTATGTAAACCAACTGACCATCAATCACCCATCGCTCGTTTGTTTCGTACGGCACAATCTTTGCGCCCAATTTTGCAAGCCGCTCTTGCGGCGTTTCATACCCGACACTAACGTCATTTGACGATATCGCTATTTCGTTCATGGTTGTCCTCCTTGTTTTTTCTATTGCGCTTGGCGTAAACGCACATTAATACTATGTCTATTATCACGTGCAGTCCTGCCGCAACAATTCCCATTATCACTAATTCATCCATGATTACATCCTTATTCGCCAATCTCCACGCCGTATTTCTTGGCATAATTGATTATATACTTGCCGTCCTCGCCCAGCCGCACC
Organism: Clostridiales bacterium; assembly: GCA_029070965.1. Taxonomy (GTDB): domain Bacteria; phylum Bacillota; class Clostridia; order Christensenellales; family Pumilibacteraceae; genus Anaerocaecibacter. Next base: position 46,255 of record JAIEBI010000058.1, on the reverse strand, counting down.
CTTGTATCGTCGTACCAATCTTGCAGTATCTCTTTTGCCGTGTCTTTGCCCGCACGTTTAACTTTCGCTTTCCATATTGCGCGTTGTACGCTGACTGCAATATTCCAATTCTTTTTGATTCGCTCTTTATCGCGTTTAAGGCGATTTATGTAAGCGAGTGCATCGTGCGTGATATTAGTCGCCTTTTTGCAATTTTCAAAATAAGGACAACCGTCACATTTGCGACTAACCCCACAAGCATACAACCCTTTCTCGATTTGTTCATCGGTCATAGTCTTTTGCTCGTTATGCGGAGGCTCGACATATTGTGGGTAACGACGTTTCGGTTCATCAAGAATATCCGCCTGCGTATCTACGCCGTTCTGCTTTATTGCTTCGTTGAGTTTCTTTTCCTCGTCAGTCATTATCCACCTCAATTTCCATATTGCCGACATCTTCGGGCAATGTGCTTTTGGCATAATTAAAGCGTTCTTCGTCATCAGTAAACATGCACATAAAAGCGGGATTGATATGATATAATTTATCCCAACATTTAGGCATATCGTTTAATGTTAAATCTTTGATTTTCTTAGTCATTATCGGTCGCTCCTTGTAAAAGTTGATTGAATTGGTCTAACGCCTTGATTGCGTTCTTTGACGGCTTGTCCGACCTGTAGTCGGCTTTTAAATGCTTATCAAACCAATGCGCGATTTTCTTTATAGCGTTCCGCTCACCCTGCTTTACGCCGTCACGGTAGCCGCGTGCGGGCTTGCGTTCGTTTATGTCGGTTTTGCCGGTTGTGCCGCCGCTTTCAACGTTGCGGAGCTGATAGCCTTGATTAGCAAAGTGAACAATGAACTCCCGTTCCGCTTCGTCACATTCATCTGGACGGCAATATTGGTATGTAAGCACTCTCCAACCGTTTATGTTATCTTCACTAAAAAGACCGTGCTTTCGGATGGATTTATCTATCCATTGATCATAACCCGATAGGTGTTGCGCAAGACGGCTAACTATACCTTGCTTTTGCGCTTTACCAACATATCCATAATGGAGTCCATTTTCTTCGCGGGTAAGCACATATATCCCCGTCCTATCTTCGAGATTCGGCGCTTGTTCTTTTATCCGCTCTTTGTTCCGTTCGGCGATTGCTTTTGCCTTGATAAAATTCTTTTGCTTGTCGGTCATAAATTCACCCTCAAACCCCAATTACAAAAAGTATTAAGCCCATGAATAACACTAAGATTGACACAAATGCCACAGTGCCCAAAATGCTCCCATTGTACTTGCCGTTGACATTCTCATCTTCAAACAGTTCATAATCCCAAATGACATTCAAAGCGAACGCAATGAAGAGTAATGCAAGAACGCCGCCACCGATTGACATCAATATAATTCCCGCTAATTTCATCCTCTCAACTCCTCTACATAGTAGTACGACTGCGGCGGACAAGTAGGTGATTCTTTTACTCGATACCAAACGTCGTTTGTACACTTCTTCACGGTTTTCTTAAACTCGCCCAACTCTTTCGGCTTGTCGTAGATTTTGAGGTCAGTGATATGTAAGCCATAAAGTGGTTTGCCTCCGCCATAAGATTTCACTTCGTCATATGTAAGACACATTGCTTTATAATCGTCTTCAAAAATCAAGTAAGAATCGTAAGTGCCGATAGGCAGCCCCAACTCACCGCCGAATTTGGTAAGCCCCTTATGATAATTATATTTATCCACCTTATCACACACAAACCGACACGCCACTTTTCCGAGATACTTCCGCATCCACGCACGATCCTTTTCAGGAATACGGTTGAATGACCGCATGTCCTTGCTGCAATACATTTCGACCGTCTTGTTCCAATCTGCGGCTTTCGGATATTCCTTGCCGACTTCGACCGTTTTCTTGCCCGTAAGAATTAGATATATCCAATAAGGCTTTGCGCTTCTAATGATTGATTTCATGTGTCATCCTCCTCGCCGCGTGCATCGATAAATTCTTCATACGCACCGCAATACTCTCTTGCGGAGCATTTATCGCATAAATCCAAATCTACGTACTCGCACCTAAACCCACATTTATCAACAAGAACAATTCGGTCTTGTGGGTTATCCCAATCCATTTCTATCTTACCTTTTTTGTAGTATTTATCGATTTCAGGTAGCCTTGTTGCTTCGATGTCGCAGAAGCCAACATCTTCAAAACCATCCGAGTACCACATTGCTACCTGTTTTGCTTTACCTCTCGTTTCGGCAAACACTACCGTAGCAGTACCCTCATCTTTGCGCCTAACAAGCCATGCTTTCATTTCTCTATTCTCCTATATTTCACGCCATTGATAATCAACTCGTCGGGCAATTCAACCGTTGGCGCGGTGTTTCCAGTCTTTTCAAAACGATGTATGATTGCCCAATACTCGTCTTTACCTACCCATTTAAGCCACCGACCGCACTTTTTGCAATACAATCCTGTTGCGTTTCCTTGCTGCCGAAGTTCTACTTCATTGACTGCGCCGCATTTGCAAACATAGTCTTTCATTTCGTCCCTCCGTTAAGCATCGGCAACATCGGCGGCATCTCACCAATCCGATATGCCTTGTCGATTTGCGGAAGCATATATTCCGCAGTTGTTTGTCCGTTCGGCAAAACTATGTTCGCCATAAACTCTTCTTCAAAGACGCTTATTCCGCTTTCTACGGCTTCGAGCTTCGCCTTGATAACAAGTGCCAACGCGCGCCACTTCTGCCGCACAGCCTGCTCATACGCCTTGTCTTGCGCTTCTCTACTGCGCAGCGTGCCGCGTTCCGGCGTGTATTTGATTGTTTTATCGTCGCGGCTCGGAAGCTGTAACATAAACTTAATGCGCTTGCCGTTGTATTCAAAGAGTATGAGCGCCGTCGTGCCTTGCCACATATAGGCGAACGAGCTTGCACCATAGCGGCCGAGTATCGTTTCTATCTCGGCACGACTGCGTTCGCTTGATACTGTCGTTTGTTCTGCGTATTTCATTTTGCCTCCTCCCACTTGTTGCCGATAACCTCGGTTCTATTAGGGATTAACGCATATTCTTCATTTTGTGTTTTAACAAAAAACTCACAATCATCCCAACAGATTATCCCTTCTTCATAAGAGATATCTTCCCGATTGTCAAAAGTGATCTTGACCTTATCGCCATAGAACAAATCCTTGCCGCGTTTATCCATTATCACCCATTGTCCGATAGTTTCAGGGATGACTTCAAGTTCGTGTACGTATGATTTTTTGTATCCGTATTCAAAATATGGACATTCTTCGACAGTTTCGGAGTTGACTAACTCTCCCTTAATATTCCAGTACACCCACTCGCCGCGTATCTTCTCGCCGTTGAGTATGATTGTTGTCTTGCCGATCTCGTCGGGGTGAAAGCCTCTGAATAAATGTCGTTTATCGATCATCGTATAATCTCCTTTGTGCCGCCTTTCTTGTACAGCACGTTGTATTTCTTGCCGTTAACGTCTATGTACTCATGCAAGCGCCGGCAAGCGCACGCCCTACGCTTTGTATGTTTGTGCAATGTTGTCGTTGTGCCGCAGTACGGGCATTTGATAGATTCAGTCATTACACACCTCCGTTAAGCTACATTCTTAGCCTGAGCGCGACGATTGAACCAGCTTTCATATTGCGACATAAACGTTCTCACGTCATCGGTCATAGGTGCGTTACGCTGTCCTCGCACTTGCATTATGCTCAGTTTGGTCATATTCGGCAGAAACTCCGCTGTATAGAAATTGTCGTCCTTTGCTTCCTCGCGCCGTATAAAAACAATTACGGACGTCCCTTTGGCAACACGATCGCAATACCCGCCGACGCAGTGCTGCTGTCGTTTACCTTCCGTAATTATTTCCTCGGCGCTGTGCGGCATAATAACGCAGTATTTACCGTTCGACCATTCGACAAGGTCTTTCAGCCTTTCGTAGACATTTTGAATAAGCTGATTTTTGTCCTTATCCCATTTTATTTTTACCTCGGCAAGTGTACGCTGGTGCGCCGTTTTCAGCGAATGCGGCTTACTGATTTGCGTATCGTTGATGTCGAGTTCGAGCGTTATGCAATCCCTTATATAGTCGGTGTAATCTGCTACGAAATTCCTGATGCTTGAATATTCGGACCGTTGTGTTAGATAGTATTTATACCACCCTTGCCTCGTTATAAAACTGTATTTCATATCTTCGCCGCATCGACTGTTCACATTGCAAACAAAATCAATGGCGAGAGAAATGTCAGTTTCGGGAATGTCCCAGCTCTTGACTTCTTTTCTTGCTATAAGCTGCTCGACTTTTAGACGATGGCACTGTTTGAGTTCGTCCGCGCTGTATATACCGAGGTCTTTAAGCGATTTAACGTTTTCCATTATGCGCCGAGCATTATGGCTCCAATCCTCATACATTATCTGCTCTGCAACCATATACAAACCGAGCTTATAAAGCATTTCGAGTTTAGGGTTGTGCTTATATTCAAGCTGATACCTCAAAGGACTAACGCGGGAATGCTCGCAAGCAATATCCAGTGCAGAGTACTCATACCCGCTACCCTTAAATAACCGTGTAAGATTATGCGGATAAGTATCGAGCTGTCTTTCGTCGATTTTCCAGCCAGAATATCCCATGCCGTGAGTCCTACCTCTACCTTTAAGCCATCGTTCGTCGCCACCCCACACCGGATGAAAGCTAATTACCGAGTCGCTGTCCGCGCCCAGCCAATCGCGCTGTTCCTCAGTCATGAAATGCGATACGGATACCCTACCGTTGGTAAAAGAGCTTAATTTGTTGGAAACGAACATTCTGCAAATCCAGCCGTCGTCGAGTCGACTGATATATGTAACAAAACGTTGTTGGTGAATGCCGCATGAGTAAGTAACGCGAACTTGCTCGCCGCAGGACGGGCAGGTTATAATGCTGCCCGACCGCGACGGCTTTATTTCGACTTGAGCGCCACACTCACAGTGCCCTATCGCCGTTTTTCTATCAAGTTTCTTGTAAAAAATCAGCTTAGTGAAAATCCCATGTTCCCATTCCTCGAAATCGGGCGGCAAAGACTCGCACATATACTGAATTCTATTGAGAAGTCCCCTCGGCGCGCGCGGTCCTTTTTTGTACCGCGAGGAATAGCCATAATTACACATGCCATCACCTCAGTCTAACAGATCGTCGAGATTGACCGTCGGCGGCTTAGGCTTAGCGTACTTCTTTGTCGCACGCTCGTACTTAACGCCGAGATATTGCGCAATAAGCTCGGCGCTTTCAAACGGGCCGACAGACTTACGATTGTTCTTTCGTGCGAACGTCTCGACCGTGTTGTACGCGCCCTCCACCGTTTTGTCCGCAGCAATATCTGTATCTGCCGACGACTGCGACAGTGCTATGTCCATGCACTCGATGACGTCGGCATACAGCGCTTTCTTATTCTTGTCGGACTCCGTCTCGTTGTCCTGCACCATCATTCTTAAAAACTCGTCTTTTCTCACAGTCCCAGTCCCTCCATAACCTTTTTGATTGCACCTATGAGCTTGCTGCGCTTGCTCTCGTCGCACTTGAAAAGCTGTTCCACAAGCGCGGCCGAATCAGCTTGCCAGCGTTCGAACATATACTTGAATCTCGCATACTCGGGGTCTGCCGACAGTCGTATTTGCTTTTCGGCCGCCGCCTTTTCGGCTTCCGCCGCATTGATGCGTTCTTTGAGTTCTTTGAGCTGTTTTTCGCTATCCGCGAGTTCTTTGAGCTGCTTGTCCGCTTCGGCTTTTGCCCTCTCTGCCTCCGCCTTTGCTTTTTCGGCAGCAGTCTTTCCGTCCTTCGCCGCCTTAAGGTCGGCTTTGAGTTGTTTTACTGCCTCGCTGGTTTTTGCTGCCGCTTCTTTTTCGGCTTCGCGCCTAAAGTCCGCGAGTTCGGCGTCTGTCATCACCTTGCTTTCAAGCTCGGCTATTTTCTCGGCATACTCCGCTTCTATTTTTTCGCGTAAGCTTGCTTCGACGTCAGTTTCCGCCGGCGCCGATGCTTTGTCCACTTCGATGGCGTCAAACATGTCCATTTGCCCGTGAAGTTCTTGCGCACCTTCAACGAGCTGCTTCACCTCGCCGACGCTCATACCAGCAAGCTCGTCGGTATTATGCTCGGACAATAGCTTGTCCCTTTCATCGCGGTCGAGTACGGCAAGTTCCAAGAGCTTGGTCACTCCAAGTTTTGAATTCAAGTTCAAAAACTCGGCGCCGTGCCGCTCGAATATGCGTATGTACTTGTAAGCTTGCCGCTCACCTATGCCGTGTTGCTCTTCGGTGTACCGTCCAAAGTCGCTGTACCCGAGTGTTGCATAGTGGCGCATATCCCGAATTTCTTTTAGATCACGGCAAAGATTGGACAGTCCGCAAACCACCATTTGCCTATCCATGATTACTCGCTCATGCGCACGGATGGCGTCGTTCTGTACGGCTGTTCTATTGATTTCGGCAGTTGCCAAAAGTGTTGTAATTTCGTTCATAATATTTCTCCTTATTTTTGTCGGGTAATGCCGCCCGACTTGCGGCGTTAAGTCTATATTGTTACGACGCTGTTGTGTCGTCCTCCGTGATTTGTGTAAACATTGCGTTAAGCTCTTCATCGGTATACGTTTGATACGTAATTCTTTTCGGTGCGGAACTTGAAGCGTCACCAAATTGTAATGTTCCCCAGCGCCGCACCATTGCTTTCCAATCGCGCATAGGATTCTTTCCAACCATCCAGCCGTTTGCCGTATAGTAGTCTACAAAACGTTGCGCATCTATGGCACTACCGATTTCTCGGCAGTATTCCCGAACTTCGTCCACCGAGGGCGGGTCCATACGCGCATGCGCGCCCGCGTTGTAAGAGTTTACATATATAGCACTCTCTTCTTTTTCATTCTTTTCTATTCTATTCTTTTCTATTAAGGGCGAGCCTTCGTCGAGTATTCGTCGAGTATTCGTCGAGCCTTCGTCGAGTGCTTGATTTTGCGTACAGTTCCCCCTTTCCCCCATAGATTGCTCTTTTGGCGGATTAGGGAATTTTGATGGCGTCGGACGATCGATTTTTTGCCAGCGCGCCCAATTTGTTAAGTGATAGAGACTATCGCCGTTGACTTCATAGAACGTAATGGACATCGTCAGTGCTATCTCGGATAGGGCTTTTTTGATGTCGGTCACGCGCCTTTCCTCGTCGTTCGGGAACAGCTTCGACCTTATGTAACCGGGGTTGGCTTTACCTTTACCTTCGTCGTCGGCATTTGATATCAAGCCGATAAAAATCAGTTTTGCAAAATCAGTTAACTTCGAGAAAGACGACGACTCCCATATCTCAGGGGAAATCATTCGCTTTCTTGCCACTGTTCACCTCCTTTTAAAACGGCAAATCGTCATTGTCGACGGGTTGCATATCTGAGATAGGTTGACGCGGTTCATTCGGTGTGTAACCGTCCTGTGCGCCGCCGCCCGCGACGGTGCTACGCGGCGTTAAGAACTCGACTTCTTCCGCTACGACGTCGAACGACGTGCGCTTAATGCCGTCGCGGTCCTCGTACTGCTGGCGCTGAACATAGCCGTTAATGCCGACCTTACTGCCCTTGAATAGGTATTTAGCGCAACGCTCGGCGAGTTGCCGCCATGCGATTATATCGAAATAATCCGCGACGCGCTCTCCCGCTGAATTTGTAAATGGACGGTTAACCGCTATAGTAAACCGAGTGAAGTTGACTCCGCCCTGAGTGCTGCCCGATTCGGGATCTTTGGTAAGGTTGCCAATCAATATGATTTTGTTCATTTCTACTCCTTGTCGCTTGCCCAAAGCGCTTTTATTTTGTCCAACTCGGCGGGCGTTTTGGTTTCTATACCGAGCTGCTGTGCTTCCGACACCGTTCCGTCGATAAGCCGTGCCATTTCCGCCGTATCGAGCTTACGCGTTTGCTTGTATACCATGTATTCCACGCACGGCTTACCTTTTGGCGACTGAAAATCTTTAATCGGTTTTGCGTAATCAACACCCGCCTTTTCGGGCGCCATATCGCTTTCCAGTACCAAAGCTCCAAGCTGTACGCCGTAGTCAAACACAAGATGTCGCTTGATTTCGGTTTCGCTTTGCTGCGTGGCTTTCGCTATTTTACCGACAAGTACATGGAAGTACGCATTGGCGTTTAAGCTTCGTTTTTCTCGATGCCATTTGAATTGCGCTATAAGCCGTTTATTGGGCGTTTTTTGCACTGAAAGCGTTTCGTCGAGAATTTGCTCGGCCGACCGCTTTTCGCCGCTTTTAGCGCGCAACGCCATTACAAGCGACCCGTCGCGGTCGGTCATGCAACTTTCGATGGTGCATTCGATTGTTCCGAATACGTCAGCCATTGCCACGCTCCTGCTTTATCTTTTTTTCTAAACGGTCGTACAGGTCATTGTATTGTGGTATTGCAAGCGCGTCGTAGTTAGCTGCACCATAAGCTTTTTGAGCAACGATATTTGCTTCGTCAAGTGTATGCTTTGTACCGGATATAAGTCGCTCAAGCTGTTGTGTGCGAATACTCTTTTCTGTGACCGTGCCTTTGTCCGATTGCTGTGCGGGTGGAGGCGGCGGTGCAGCGGGCGGACCGTTATCGTATGCTTGGCGTATGGGCTTTTGCGTTGATTGCGGCGGCGTTTCGCTGTCAGGGTCAACCATTTCCTCGGTCGGGATGCAAAAGACTTGGAAGCACGCATACTTAAACGCTACGCTCATCGCCTTATTACTCGCTTTGTCAGCGCTATCCATCCCCTCACCGACTACCGTTGCCGATACATTAGAGCCGTCGTCGGCGTAAAACGTGAATTTGACTTTCAATATGCTGTACAGTAGCTGGCCGCCGTTTTTCGTGGTGCGCTCCTCGCGTGTTTGCTCCAATACTTCGGGTACAACAAATATGTTATGATTGACAAAAGCAGGCTGTAGCGCGTTCATTACTTCGTCCACACCGCGGTACATAAATCCTTGTTGCTGATTCTTACGGTTTTTGCCGATTGCGCCAACTTCATTCATAACGCCGTGGATTGCTTGATAGATATTCATAACTCGCCTCCCTACTTAATTTGAATGTTGAGCTTTTCAACAAGCCGCGCGCCGGGGACTGCTTGTCCTGCCTTGATTGCGTTCTTAATCTTGGTCTTGTCCGGCGTGACGGTTATCTTGGTCGTTGTGTACTCGTCGGGCAACTCGCTTTCGTCGTCGATTACCGTTTGTTCAGAGCGGCGGAACAATATAACGGCATGCACGCCGTTTACACGCTCTATCCCGCACGCTTGCAACACTGCGCTTGTCGCACCCGTAAGATAATCAATACGATTTCCAAGCGTCTTACTCATCGCGGTAAGGCGCTTGATTTCATCGTCGATTTGCGCCTTATATGCACTAATCTCCTTGACAACACAGCCGATTGATGCGGCTTTACTCTCGACAAGCTCTTTCGCTTCCGATACGACGGGTAATAGCGTGGTATCTATAACACCGTCCTCGTCCGCCGTATCCGCAAGACGATTCGCAAGCATAAGGTAATCGTCACCAAGTTTGTAAATGTTAGGCATCTTATTTATCCTCCCCGTTTTTTGCAATATAATCGTCAAGCGCCTTTTGCACACCCGCTACATTTTTGACTTTGGTAAAATAAACATCAAGTATCGTGTTAAGATTATCTACAAGTGCCATAGTACTTTCAATAGACAACGGAGTGTGTATCGAAGCTTGTTGGTAATCGTAAATGAGCCTGTCCACCGAAACTACAACGCCTTTTGCTATGTACTCCAGCTCCACCTTTTCTTTGGCGAGTTGCTCTTGGTAATATTTTTTCATGATTGTTTCTCCTAATTGAATTTTTTGTTGTCGGATAGCTCCGAATGATTGACTGTTACTTACTGTTGTGATACAATTAGGACAGCTTATGGCTTGTCCTAAGCCTTTCAATTACTCCGCTCATAGCTTGCCGGCACGAAGCGGAGTTTTTCTTTGCTGGCTTTTCGGAGTTTCCGAAAATCTCTTACGCTTGACTAACTCTCGCACCGCGTCGTTAAGTTCCGTACGATCGTCAGCCATACCGCAAATCTTACCGTCAAGCCGTATCTCATAACCGCTTGGCGTATAGTTAGTGCTTATCTTATGCGGCACTCCCGCTGGGCTGTAGTAAGTCGTTGATTCCACGCTTTTCACCTCCTTGTTAGATTTTGGTAGCTTGCGCGACGGGCTGATACCGTATCGCGTCAAGCTGATAGTAGTCAATATAATCTTGGATATGGATTTTGCCGCGCGTGTTCAGTCGATTGTGCTTTCGCTTAATCTCGCGTATTAGCTTTGCCGCGTCATTATAGCTTAAGCCCAACAAATCCTGCATATCCGCTATGGTCAAATAATCCTTTGACAAGATTTCGCTGCGTTTATCGTAAGTCATGCTTACCTCCTTACAGCAAATCGTCTACTTTGCAGTGAAAGAACTCGCAAAGCTTGTCCAGCTTCGGCTTCGTAGGAAAACGCTTGCCGCTTTCCCAAGCGTAGACGGCCGCAATGGTTACACCTGCGGCATCCGCAATTTCTTGCGTTTTCCAACGCCCCGCTTTGCGCTTTTGTTTAAGTCCCTGCATAATTACCTCCTTTAAGATATAATCTCGATTATGTCCTCGACCGTAAAACCATTCATATGAATAATGTACTCGGTATTCGGCAAAAGGCTTGATGTGCATATTAAAACGCGACCCAAGTTGACTTCCGAATGTCCGGGCGTAGGTTCGTTTTCCACCTTTTCAGCGTTCGTGATTATCTTTCTCGCCATTCTTTGCAATTCCCGCTGACTCCTCGCCTTGTCGCCCGTTTCCCATTCATCGCTACGCCATTCTCTAATTCTTTTCATGTCATGCCTCCTAAATTCCTCAAATTGTTGAGCGTAAATATAGCTTACTACACATTTTGAGGAATGTCAAGTATTTTTTAACAATTTGTGGAATTTTTTTAAACAATATGTTAAAATCAATGTGAGGTACCACAAAATGAATAGATTAAAAGAATTGCGTCGTGAAAAAAAGCTCAAACAAGTGGACGTGGCAACGGTTATAGGGATGAGCATGCAAGCACTATCAAATTATGAAAATGGCTTACGTGAGCCCGACTTCACAACACTAAATAAACTCGCCGAGTATTTTGGCGTATCGGTCGATTATCTACTTGGCCGAACTGACGCGCGTCACACAACAAACAGCGGCATTTACGACATCCCTAGCCTTTCCCCCATCGGCCGCCGCCGCGTTCCAATGCTCGGCAAAGTCGCTTGCGGCGAACCTATTTATGCGGACGAGGATAGAGAGAGCTATGTTATGGCTGGCACGGATATAAATGCTGACTTTTGCCTTACGGCGCAAGGAGACAGCATGATTGGCGCTCGTATTATGGATGGAGATATTGTTTTCTGCCGTCAACAAGACATGGTCGAGAATGGAGAAATTGCAGTTGTACTAATTGGCGACGAAGCAACACTTAAACGCGTATATTACTATCCTGAAAATAAAATGCTTGTACTTCGGCCGGAAAACCCAAAATACAAGGAATTTGTTTATAAGAATGATGAACTAAACGAAATCCGCATTCTCGGCAAGGCTGTCGCGTTCCAAAGTGATGTGAGGTAAGTCATGGACTTCATCACTGAATTAAACAAGCAAAATGCGTATGGCGAAAGGGTCGGACGTGTTCAGCTTGCCGTAAGAGAAAATTACAAAGCTATGTCGGCAAAAGACATATATAATAAAGCTTGCGAGATAAACTCTTACACTCGCCCCACTCTCTCCTGTGTAATCCCCCTACACTATGCGCTAATTGAACTTATAAATATCATATATAAATTAAGAGACGTCGCCGACACCGCGCTTGATTATTGCCTACTTATGTGCGACATGGATATAGCGCTTTATGATGATGTTCAGAAAGCAACCATTAAAGAATCGCATAGTAGCTTTGTATTTGCCGGTTCATTATCTCGTAAGATAATAATATTAGAAAAGCACGGCGAATATCAAGAAGCCATTAGATTATGCGATTTAGCTATAAGTAAAGGATATAAGAACGCTGCGAATGATGAAAACTCTAACAGCTTTGTTAAACAAAAAAATCGCATTATGAACAAATTAGCTAAAACACCCGCCAAGGATACCATATCAAAGCCCAAACAGTAAAATATGAACACCACCCCCGAACGCTATTATATAAGCTCCAACAAGTTTTCCACGCACGAACGCCAAACCAAGCGCGGGCGCGTTTACGATATCGTATTCCGCATTGTAACAATGGAAGGTGTGGAAAAGCAAAAGAAGCTGTCCGGCTTTAAAACCAAAGGCGATGCAAAACAAGCCTACCTTGACTTTGTGCAAGAGTACTGTGAACTCGCCAAGCGTAAAGCGGTACGTAAACCTGTCGAAGTGGACGCAACAAGTGAACAAACGGTGGCGGACGTGGTTCCGCTCTACCTTGCCGCACTCGGCAATCAAAACAAAGACAGCTCTATCTACGACAAGAAAAACAACTATAATAAATATATTATCCCGCAGCTCGGCAGTGAGCCTATAAAAAATCTCACGCGGGAGCGCCTTTATCGGTGGCAGGACGAGCTGTGGTCCATGCGCAACCCAAAGACCAATCAATACTATTCTCACGCTTATCTGACAAAAATACGCACGTCTTTGAGCGCGCTATTGACTTGGTTGTCCGACCGCTACGGAATTGAGAACAATTTATCGAAGTTACGCAAGCCGCGACGTCGAACGCCTAAAACCAAAATGAAATTTTGGACGGTCGAGGAATTTAACCAATTTATCGCCACCGTAGACAATCCCGTATACCGCACATTTTTCAGCATGATGTTTTATACGGGACGGCGCAAGGGTGAAATAATCGCACTGCAAGCAGACGACGTATCGGAAAGCACCATTTTATTTGATAAGACTTATTCCCGCAAGACACTCGATGACACCCCCTACTCCATAACGTCAACCAAAAACGAACAAAGAGATTACTCACAAATTTGCGCTCCGCTTAAACAAGCCCTTGCTGAGTATACGCCACAATCGCCTTTCTATTTCGGCGGCGACCACCCAATCCATGAAAACACAATCGCCCACGCCTTTGATAGATACGTGGCAAAATCGGGCGTAAAACAGATTCGCGTTTACGACTTGCGGCACTCATTTGTATCAATGTGCGTACATCTCGGCGCAAATATTTTTGTCATTGCGGACCTAATTAACGACACGCCGGAGCAAGTTCTAAAAACTTACGGGCATCTTTACGCGGCCGATAAACAAGCTATCATCGATAAAATCAAATAATTAGTAACATAAATTAGTAACAAAATCCACAATACTGTACAATAATACAGAATAATATAGAATAATTTTTCTAAATATAGTACACAAATACACAAACGCACCACAATATATTGTAGTGCGTTTAAAATGGTGGAGATGACCGGATTTGAACCGGTTTCCGACGCGGGGTTACGCGGACTTCTACAGGTTTAGTTTATTGCTTGATGTCCGACGCGCCGCCGCAATATACAAAGGCGGTGCGCCGCAAGGTCTTGTTCCGTTCGGGGTGCGACCAATCCCCCGCGCGGGAGCCCATCTTGATTACGCCCGATCATCTACCGATAGGATATAGAGCCGAACGTGCAGCTAAAACTAAGCTGCGAATGCCATTGCCGGAGCCGCAACAGGAGCTGCGAACTTCATGACTTTGGCGTTTTCGTTTTTGTTGGCAATTAAAGCCTTTTGCGTTTTTAGATAGCCGACCCTATCACCTGCTTTCCGTCGCTGAGCCGCGCCGTCGAAGCCAATACATCCCCATAATAGTATGGCTTTTGCCGTGCATATTAATATACACGATTTTTTTGATAAATGCAACTGTTTTTTACATTAATATTCCGCCGATAAGTCTTGCGGTCATAACCGCCATGACGTCCGCGGGGGTTTGGTAATCGTTTTTCATCCACTCGCGCATTATCGAGGCTATGCCCGCCGCGGCAAAGCTCAAATAATAATCGGCGTGAAGCGGATCGAAGGACGCGGCGTTGTACATCGCCTCCTCCACCTCAATTTGAACAAACTCGCGGATTTTTTGCACTATGAACAGGTACAAATCGGGGTCGAAAAACATAGCCGAAAATTCCTTGGTACAAAGAATATACTCGTACCAATACCTGTATATCTTGCGCGCGCCCGAGGTTTTGAAATCGTACTTTTGTTGGAACTCATAAAACACCTGATCGACAAGTCGCTCGACCACAGCCGTTTTGTCCTTGAAATTCCTGTAAAAGGTTTTGCGCGCCACACCCGCCTTTTGGCACAGCTCGCTTATCGTTATTTGCGCAAACGGCGTTTTTTCCAGCAGCTCGAACAAGGCGGTCGTAATGAGGTCCATAGACCGCGCCCGCCCCGCGTTAAGTTTTTTTTCGCCGCCATCAAAGCCGTTCATTATTGCGCTCTCCTTTTACAGCAATTCGCCGAGCTTGCCGTTCAGCTGGTTTTTAAACCCGTCTATGCGCGACTTGTTTATTACTATTAGGTTGTCCCTGTCGCCACTGTAATAGCCGATAAATCCAGCCGCGGGATATACCGAAAGCGACGTCCCGCCCACAATGAGCATATCCGCATTTGCAATAGCTTCCACCGCGCCGCTTACCGCGTCCTCGGGCAAGCTCTCGCCGTACAGCACCACGTCGGGCTTGATAACGCCGCCGCAGCTACACCGCGGCACGTCGGGCTTATGTGCGCACATCTCGTCGAGCGTATAACTCTTGCCGCACCGCAAACAATGATTGCCGTGCACGGTGCCGTGCAGCTCGAAAACGTTTTTACTGCCCGCGGCTTGGTGCAAGCCGTCGATGTTTTGCGTAACTACCGCGAGCAGCTTGCCGGCGCGCTCCCACTCCGCCAGCTTTTTGTGCGCGGCGTTCGGTTGCGCGGACGTGTAAATCATTTTGTCAAAGTAAAATTTGTAAAACTTGTCCGTGTGCCCGTAAAAATAATCGGCGGAAAGTATGACCTCGGGCGGCGCGTCGTACTTTTGGTTGTACAGCCCGTCGGTACTGCGAAAGTCGGGGATGCCGCTTTCGGTGGACACTCCCGCCCCGCCGAAAAACACGATACGCTGTGCTTTTTCTACACGCGATTTATATTCCTCTACCGTCATGTTTTTCCTCTACGCTATCAATCCGCCGCCGCGAAGCGCACTAAGCAGCTCGGACGGTTTATTTATTACAAAGTCGGGATTGAATTCACGCAGCACGTATTCGTCGCGGAAGCCCCACGTAACCGCCACCACGGGCATACCGCACGCCGCGGCTGTTTTCATATCTGTTTCGCCGTCGCCCACGTACACCGAGCGCGAGGTAGAACTGCCCAGCATTTCGAGCGCCTTGTACACGCCGTCGGGCGAAGGCTTGGGGCGTATGCCGTCCTGCGCGCCGATAATCAAATCCACCGTGGGGAAGAAAATATTTTTCAGCTCGCGCGCCGCTCCGTCGTACTTGTTGGTGACGATAGCCGATTTAAGTCCTATATCTTTTACCGCCGCAAGCATTTCCGCCACGCCCGCGTACGGCGCGGTATAATCGGAGCTGTGCTTGTCGTAGTATTCGGTGAACAGCGCAAGGCAAGCGGAAACGAGCGACCTGTCGCAATCGTTGTTGCCGTCGAGATCGGGGTCGGCGCCCGTAGTAGCAAAGAACACCGCGCGTTCTATCAATTTCGGCACACCGTTGCCGACGTACCGCCGCACTCGCGGCTTGGTCACGGTCGGCAACGAAAACGCATTAAGCGCGTGATTGACCGCCGCTGTCAAATCGTCCAGCGTATCGAGCAGCGTTCCGTCCAAATCGAATATGATTGAATCCAACAGCATATTTACGCGCCTATTTAAGCGTGATAATTTCCACACGGTGCGCCGCCGCGCCGCCACCGGCGTACACGTAGCGCAAGCCGTAGGCGGTTGCGCCCTTGCCGTCGCTTTCTATATCGTCGCCCACCATTACGGTGTCGCGCCGACGCAGCCCGTACTTTTTGAACAGGCAGTCGAAAAACGCCTTGTCGGGCTTGCGGCAACCGTAGTCCGAGCTGAGCATGATGCCGTCGAACAAATCCGCAATGCCGAGCGAATTTATTTCGTCCATGGTGAACACGCTTTGCGCATTGCTCAAAAGGTACAGCTTGGACGTGCGTTTAAGCGTTTTGAGCAGCTCGACTGTACCGTCGAAAAGGCAAAACTTGCGCATGGAATCCCTGCGCGCGATTTGTGCACACAAAGCGGCTTCCTTGTCGGAGAGCGCTCCGCCCAGCGTTATCGCCATGCGCTTGTACACCTCGGTGATGTCGCCCTCGGGATAATCGTACTTGGACGTCTCTTTAAGGTCGAACAAATAGCTCGACCAGCACTCGTCGTAAAGCGCAATCAGCTTTTGCGGATCGGCTTCAATGCCGCGCTCGGCAAAGAACGCGACAACGCCCTGCCAGCTCTCTTCACTGTGCTCGTCGGTGCGAATGTCGACAAGCGTGTTATAAAAATCAAATACAAAGTTTTTCATACTGTAATTATACATTAAATCGAGCATTATTGCAAGTACTTTTGTAAAAACACATTTGCTACCATTCTTTCACTTTCTAATCATATTTTAATCTTAATTATATTGACTTTTTACGGGAAGCTTATATATAATATATATGTACAATTCATAGGGAGAAAAAATATGTTTTGCAGAAAATGCGGCACACAGCTATCCGACGACAGTAGGTTTTGCTATAATTGCGGCGAACCCACCTATCTCGCCGAACAAAAAGATTCAATAACGCCCGAGGTCGAAGACGATTACGACCCTTTTGCGCCGCTCGTACCGCCCACAACCAACAACACGCAAACTCCACCGCCGCCGCAACCGAAACCGCAAGCCCAAAATGCCCCGACCTCCGCGGCGGAAAACGGCGTATTCGGCTTGCTCGGATTTATATTCTCCTTTTTCTCGCCGATACTAGGCTTGATTTTTTCGATAATCGGCTTGAACAGAAAGAAAAACCATGGCTTGGCTAAGGCGGGTTTGATTTTGAGCATTGTGTTCATCGCCCTTTACGTACTCATATTCATCATCGTAATGACGCAAATTGCCTCTACCCCGTACTACTATTACCACTACTATTATTAAATACAAAATCCCACAAACAGCCCCCGCATTACGGAGGCTGTTTTTTGTGTTCTATTTTGCACTGTCTACGATATATTCGTAAATGTAACCGCTAAAATATTTTTCAGCTGCCGCCTTAACGAAGACTTTCCAGTCCTTCCAATTTTAGCAACCCGCCGCCAAAGGTCGGTAAATAGAGTACGTTATCGTTTTCCAGCTGTACGCCTTTGCTGATGCTGTGATAACTGTTATAAATCTTTACGTAATCGCTTTTGGCGGTTTTGCGGTAAATATTTCCGTTGATATCGCTTACGTACATTACGCCTTTGGAATCGATTTGCACTCCCGTTACGGAGATATTTTTATCAAATATTTGATTTATTTGTCCATCCTTATAGGCGTAAAGTCCGCCGCCCACGCTTCCGTAGTCCACGCCGTTATGGGGATTCCATGTTCGTACCACCGTTGCCGATACGTACAGCGTTCCGTTGTGGTAATATATATCTCTCGGTGTTTGTACATCGGCTGGTAATTCGATTTTTTCCCACCTGTTATTTTTCAGCTCGAACACTTCCCCCGCTTGCACTTGACCGTTATAGTTACTTCTTGCCGTACAACCGAATACCCTGCCGTCTTTCGCTTCTATATCTTCAGCCAAAATATATCGGTATTGCTCGCCTTCTTTATAGCTGACTCTTTCTATCCCGTCGTTTATTTCCGCAAATGTTTTTCCCGTATCGTAGCTTACAAAAAATCCATGGTTCATCGTAGCGACGTATATCGTTAATTCGGCTCCGTTGTTTTGCGGATAGACAATACTCATTTTTACAGGTATCGAAGTTTCCGGCAAGCCCGTGGAATACGCACTGTCCCATGTCTTTCCCGCATCGTTAGATATTGCAAATCCACCTCTTTTATTTGCACCGTCCGTCTCGTTGCTCGGTTCATACGGCATATCATGTCGTCCCGACCATACCGAATATACGACGTTTTCTTTTCTTGTATCGAATTGAGCGTCGTATACGGTGTTAGTCCATGCCGAATTAATTCCCGTCAACGCCCTTGACCATGACGCTCCGTTATCCTCGCTTCTTATCAATCCCAAATCGGTGTTCAGCAGCAGTATGTTGTCTTTGTTAAACGGATTTACTCGCACGCCGTAGGTTGTTTGTTCGTCAATGCCGTTTGTAACGTATTTTGTAATATTACCTTCTTTGATAGTGTGGCAATACCGTTGATAAAAATGCTCGCTGTCGGGCGAATAGTAAACGCCGCATAAGGTTGTGTACAATATAGCGCCTTCGACTTTTTTGCTCAATGCAATTCCGAAGGCCGCTATATTACCGTCATTCCAGCCCTTTTCCACTAAGGCGTCGGTCGCGTGATTTTTGTACGGATTGCCGTACAGCCATTTGCCGCCTTGCCCGTTAAAGCGTATAATCCCTGCTATGGTATACGGGTAAGCCGAATTATTAGAGAATGAATTTTGAGTTACGTAAATATTATTTATCGAATTTGCTGCTATATATTGAAATTTCCAATTATACGTAACGCCCGCATATCCCGAAGCGTCAAACGTATCCTGCAAGCCGATTACTATTTTGTCGGTTATATCCACCGTGCTTTCGGACGTAAAATCGGTTGTATAAAATACCTTTGTATCGAATTTTTCAAGCTGATCGGTTTTTTCTATAACCGCAAAATAGGTCTTGCCGTTTTCTTGAAAATACGCAATGTCGACTATTCCCAAGTCGCTGCTATATACGCGGTTGCATTGGCGTTCGTTTCTATCGAATTTAAATATCCCTTCTTCTATGGCGTAATATAACGTATCCGTTTCCTTTTGGTATAAAAGCTTGTTGAAGCCTTGCCAAACGCCGTAAAACTCTTGTTTGGTGTAAGAGAATATTTCCTCAAAGCTTTTACCGTTGTCCTTGCTTTCAAATACGGAACCATCTTTCCCGTAGTACATAAGCACAAAGATGTTATCGGAATCGTTGGGGTTTACCAATATGTCCTTTACAAGTTTGTACGTCGGATAATTCCCGCTTGTAAATAAATAGTGCATAGTTGTTTCATCACTTGTTCTTCTTTCGATTATCTCTTCCTCGCGCGGGAAGATTATATTAAAGCTGTCGCCGTTATCCGTGCTTCTGTATAGTCCCGAACCGCCCGCATAGACTACGCCTTTTTTATTGGGATCGAAATATGCTTTTTGTACAATACCTTGTATATTCGTTCTCTTCCAGTCCACCCCCGCATTGTGCGATACGTAAACGCCGCCCATGTCGGGTATAACCGCCATAGTGCTTTCGTCCAACGGACTGATTGCGGGCGAAAAAAGCGCCCCGCCGCCGCCTATGCCCAGCGCCGTGGCTTTTAACGAAGAAGACTGCGGTTTATCTTTTGTCGCTTTTGCCTTGCACCCCGATATGCCGAATATGCAGGCAATCGCGGAAATTACCGCCAAAACAAAAGCAATAAGCTTCTTCATAAAACGCTCCTCGGCCGCTTAATTAATATCGAAATAATTCTACCACTATACGGCGGAAAGGTCAAGGCTCTTGCTCCGTTTTGTATGTTGGGTTACCGCGCACTCACTGTGCGATAATACCCCAAAAAAACAATATCCCTACGTTTTGCGCGGGGATATTATTTTTGTATCGTCTATTAATTTTTCTTGGCTATATACTCTTTATACTTGTTTAAATCTATATCGATAACCGGAAACAGGCTGGCGTACGCGTCGACGTGGATATGCCTGTAAACGTCGTCGCTCGCCCTGTCGGCAAACAAAACGTTATCCTGATTGTCGGTGACGAAAAAGTATCCGTCGTCCGCAGCCGAGGTTGGCGGCACTTTTGTAAGCGCTTCCCTTAACTGCAAATAGTTCTTGGTGTGTTCCGACGCACGCAAAAATCTAATAACATTTCCATCCTCATCTTTGATTAAACACTCCAAAAAATCGGGATCGAATACGAAATGTTTTTCTTGTTGTATCTTCTCATCCGCATCCGCTTTTTCGGAAATGTTGATAAGCCTATTCGTTTCCGCCATTGCGTTTTTTGCGAGCGAGCGACATGTAGCCGAGTACAGCTCTTCAGAGACAAGTATCGCGGACAGTGTGTTTCCGTTGTAAGAAAACGCTTTCCATTCCGCCTCGCTTCGGTTGACGATGCCCGTAAGCATGTAGCAGTCTTTGATTTTTATACGATAATCGCCGTTCACAAGCTGATCATCTACGAGAGCGTCTATCTTGCCCGTTTCCTCGGAAGCGCAACC
Organism: Clostridiales bacterium; assembly: GCA_029070965.1. Classification (GTDB taxonomy): domain Bacteria; phylum Bacillota; class Clostridia; order Christensenellales; family Pumilibacteraceae; genus Anaerocaecibacter. The sequence continues at coordinate 25,800 of JAIEBI010000058.1, read as the reverse complement.
CCAAGCTTGAAAAACGTCTGCAAACAGCTTGCGCACAAATTTGTCGTCGTCCACGTCGGACTTTGCAATAGCGCAATAGAGAATATTGGGATCGAAGCAGTCTTCATATTCTTCTAAATTCTGACGTATTATTTTAGCTTTATCGCGTTCCAATCCTTTGGCGCGTAGCTTATCGCGAGCGTCATCGATAAACTTATAAAAGTCTGTCGGCTTTTCCTCGTCCATCAAAATGTGACACGCGCGAAAATTGTCGTGTGTTTTTTTGAGCTCGTCAAAAAGCGAAAATTCCTTAAAGCAGGCGTCACTCAGCATGAAATCGGGACTCATTATGTAGATGATTCCCATGCAATTCTTGTTTGCCGTTACCGCCTTGACCCTTTCAAACCAATCTTGTCCGATGCGGAGTTTGCTGTCGTACCAAAAATTCGCGCCGAGGTCGTTTAGCGCAGTCAGCATCTTTCCGACGTAATTTTTTTCGGGTTTATCGGGGTCGCCGTCCGCATGGGAATAGCTTATAAACACATACGGCACGTCCGGATTTTTTCGGTCGAGAAAAGTCTTACTCATTGCCGTTCTCCTTTATCACGCGGTTATAGAACTCGGAACAACGTATAAGTATGGGATACGTTATCCAGCGCGTCTTTTCAAACTTTTTCGGCACGATATAATAATACCTCTTGCTTATCTCGTACGCGAAATACGTTATTACGTTATATTCCTTTTTGCGCGTATAGTGCTCGTTGTCGTACACGGTGAACGCATTAATCGTAGTGTTGTCGACGTTTATCTTGCTGCTTGTGTGAATAAGCACCTGCGGATAGCACGCGTATCGCGCCCCGCGCGACTCCTCACCGCGCAAAAACTCCAAAATCGCCACGACGCGCGAAGTAAATTTTTTAATGTCCGCCGCACACTTTTTGTCGTCGTCGAGGTCACACCGATAAACGGTATTCATTCCTCCGCCGCCGTCCTTACGGCGACGCTCGACGAGATAGCATTTTTTCTTCTCGTCGTCGAGCTCGACAAACCACCATAGTCCGCGAGCACTCACAATCTCTCTGCCGAGCATTATGGAAATATCCGTTTTCAGGTCCTTAATGTCCTCGAAAAGCTCGTGGAAAAGCGTGTAAAAGTCGGGGTTAGGCCCGAGCCGCTCCATCTTGCGGTCGACGCCCTTCATAAACGCTTTGTTTATGTCCGCGTAGCATTGCTTGACCGTCGCTTCTTTGAGCGTCGTCGTTTGCTCCGCTTGAATCTCGTAATTTAGCTGTTGTCCCTTGCAGTTGGCAAGGCCGGAATAGTACGCGAGAATTATTTTGAGCGTATCACGAAGTACGCTTTTTACGTCGTCGGTATTTATGTCTTTAAGCCCGTTGATAAGGTCTATCTTGCCGCCTATGGTGTAAACGGTCTCGCTCGGATTGACGCTGTAATCGAGCGGCTCCTTGTCGAGGTTTTCGAGAGTGGCAATAAGCGCGTCGGTATATGCGCGTATCTTAAACGGTTTAAGCGTTTGCGCGACGACAATATCCTCGGACTCGCTTTTGTCTATATCGAGCGACAAATAGTCTATCGATTTTTTGTAAAACTTCGTGCGAAGATTGTCAACATTAGCACCCGAAAATTCCGAAAACCGCTTGTCAAGCTGCTCGTTGACGCGCGCAAAAAGACTGTCGTACGACTTCGGAGTATCGAAATGGAACTGCGAAAATATTTGCGGCAATATCTCTTTGCAGCCCACGACGGAAAAGAGTATCGTGAGTATGGACACCGTGTCCATGTGTATAAGACATTTGGTTATGAGCTGCTCTTCCGAATCGACGCACTTATACTTGTTGCACTTACGATCGCGCATGCCAAATTCACAGCCGTCGCCCGTGCAAACGCAATCCTCTTTACATATGTTAAAGTTGTTTTTGATGACGGGCAAAATGTAGTTGTCTACAACGGTGTACGTTTTATCGCCGCTAACGGTAAGTATTTCGAGCGCGTCCATGACGGCAGCCGCAAGCTCGCCGTAATACTTATAACCGGTCAAACCGTTACAAAACGACATTCTGTGTCTTTTTCTAAGCAAGTCACCGGTGATGTACGAGTAGAATTTGCCGACGCTCGGCGTGAGTACTGTGGGCTCATTTTCATTGAAATTGCGCCCATCAACCAAAGCCTTGGTCAACTCGCCCGTGTCGTAATTGCCGGAGCTCGGTGTGCGCACGGCGTGCGGATTCCTCTTGAAATCAAGCCCCACAACCAAAACCTTGGTCAACTCGCCCGTGTCGTAATTGCCCAGACTCGTATAGTTAAGCGTAAGCGCTACTTTGCCGTTGGGAAACTCGCGGTCGTCCACGCTGCGCAAAAATAAATATTCGGTAGTGAACTCGTTGCGCTTATACTTTACAAGCGAATACTTGGACGGGAAAACCTTGCCGTTCACCTTGAAAGAGCAAGGCGCAACGGCGGAATCTTTGTCGACATACTCGTCGCTCGGTATAATCCGAAGCTTGCAAATAAAGTCGAGTTTTTTGAATAGCTCGTACAAAAGCTCGGCAGAGTTGTCGATATTGTCGGTCACCTTGAACGATGACTGGCGGATTTTTTGTATATGCTTAAATATATCTATATACTCGTCGGTCTTGCGGCAAAATTCACCACTCTCCGATATAATCTCGAATCTTTTAAGGAATTCCTCGCTAGCGTCCAGCCCGAGCGCAACGTTGGTTATTACAAACTTAACGACGTCGTCCGAAACGTTGTACATATTGTACATTTGGTGAATAGCGTGCTGAATACGCGCTTCGCAGTTGGACGAAGCGGATAGCCCTAGCGAATTGTACTTGGAAACTATGTACAAAAACGCAAGGTTAACTATGCGGTTGAACATCGGCGCACATTCGGAAGTACCAATTCGAAGAGTCTTGCCGAGCTTTTTAAGCGCCTTTTCGTAATCCTCCACCTCGTAATCGAGGCCGAGAAGAATTTGCCTTACCGCACTGTCCTCGACCGTGCGACAAATATCGAGTATTTTGTCGACTGCGTCTTTTTCGTATTCGAATTCTTCGGTTGTTTCAGCCATTTTCGGTAATACAATCTCCTTAGACTAACCGTTGCAACGGTCGATAAGCTGGGCGAGCTTGCGGTACTTTTCCTTAGCCATGCGCTCGTCTTCCTTGTTGCCGCCCATTTTAGCCAAACAACATTCCTGCCACTTGAAGCGGTCGACCTCGGGAATTCCCGGAACTTCACCGTCCTGCATACCCCAAACAATCTTGACCGTGCCACCCGTGTCGTGCGCCTTGGTATCCATTTCCGACTTGAACCGCGAAAACACGGTGTTGATATAGTGCTCGGGATAGACGTTGCCGTCTACGTCCGTCTTGCGGAACGGCACTGCCGACGGGCAGAATATTATCTTCTTTCTGTTGCCGTATTTACCCCACTTGGCAATGAGCTTTTCAAAGCAAAGCCGTGTGCCCATTTCGAACTGAACGGACGGGCGCATGCAGCACACGATAGTGTCCGAATAGTTGAGCGCGAATGTCGCCATATCCTGCGTGCCTGACGGAGTGTCAAACACAACGGTGCAATCGCATATCTCCATTTTTTCTACAAGAGCCTTCAAATTATCATGCACTCTACCGTTTTTGTCGACCGAAAACACCGCTTCGAATGCAGCTTGTTGCTCCGCCGGCGTAACGTCCGAACGCAAAAGAAGCACCGCTTCCTTGTCTATGTCTTTGGTGAAATAATGCCCGACCGGAATAAAGAACTTAGCCAAATTGCGGTACGACCGCCAATCGTCCGGCCTGCCGCTCGGGACGAATGTGTCCTGCCGTGCAGTGAGCCCCAATCCTTGAAGCGATACCTCGGTGGGATACGACTCTTCGGGATCTTTGAGCAGCATGGACATGCCATAGCTCTCGTTGTCCGCGTCGATTATAACGAGCGGATGCGACGGGTCCGGTTGCGTTTCCTGAATCAGATAGTACAACGTGTTTAGCGTCGTTGTTGTTCTACCCGAACCACCCTTATACGAAAAAAACGAATTTATAGCCATTATGTGTTATTCTCCTTTGTTGTGTAGACTAATTATCCGAATCAGGCTTTTTAGCAGCCAAGCTGTCTATTATAAATATCAACAGGTTGCGCATAAACTTAGTGCTGTTGCCGTTTGTACCGAATGCGTCGGCGATAAGGTTGACGTGCCCGTCATATTTATTCGCCCCGCTGTTTTTGAGGAACGCCCTAAGCTGCTCGTTGCTGTCCATGGAAAGAAGGGACAGAATTTGCAGCTTTTCAGTCAAATGCACAAGCGAACTGAGCTTGACAGTGTCCGAATCCCTGTTAAACGAGTTAAGCTCGCCGATAACTGTGTCACGATTGGTTTTTTCTTCGTTACTGAGCGTGCCGATGAGTTTGTCCGCCGTAATTTGCTCGTCCACAACGTCGATAAGTCCGTTGACCATAAGCCGCGCAAAGTCCTTAAATACCCTTCTGTACTCGGCAATTCTCTCGTCACGCTTGGAGATTTCGGCGTTGAGCTCCGTTTTCATATCGTCCAGCTTTGCCTGAACCTGATCTTGCGCATTTTTCGCCGCTTGCGCTTCGCGCCTACGAAGCAGCTCTTCGTTCTCAATCAACGGTTCTTCGTATTGCTTGTAGTAACGATAAAACGATATGAGCGCGTCAACGTAGTAATAGTTGGTTATGGAGTTGTAGCCGTCTTTATCCCAAACCCAACTTTGTTTCTTTTCTTCATCACCCACATACTTGCGGTTTTTAATAATATCCTTTAAGGATTCCGTCATTTGCTTTTGCGGATACTGAACAACGTACTGGCTCATCAAGTTGTTGTTTTTAAGCATTAGCGGCATAAGCGGGACAACCGACATGTTCACCCTGCGCAACTGTTTGGCAAGCTCGGTATTGGCGCTGTCCACCTTGTCGGAAAAATCGAGTATGTAGCTGTCAATCTTGTACAGCAGCCCTCTTTCCTCTATTTCGTCGTAGCAACGCTGAGTATTTTGAATGGAAAGCTGGAATATGTTTAGCATGCGCTCGTACTCTTTGGGGTCTTTTTTCATAACCTCCATGTCGTACGCCGAGTTAAGTATTATACCTATAACAAACAAGTTGTTGAAGAACGCATTGTTGTGGCTACTGCGCTTTATGACCTCCATTTCGATAAGCGAACCGTCCTCGAAGCACGGCCCCTTAGCCATGTTTTCGCTAAACGGCACTTTATTCTTATACGTTCCATACCCCTCATTCCACAGCATCTCGGCAAGTCCGGTCGACGCCTCTTTAAGCACGGTAAACGAACCGCCGTCATCGCCGTCAAGCTTGAACGACAAAGGCTTTCCGTCGTTAATAATGTTGTACAAAAGGTTCAGCTCGGCAATCTCATTCGGAGACAAACGGCGCAAAAACTTTACTGCTTCATAGAATTCATTACGCGTCAGCCATTCGAGCATTTTATTAAACTTTTCCGCGCTCTTGAACCCGTCGTAGAATCTATATCTTTTTATGTCGTCGTTATTTTCGTCCCTGCTCTTTTTTTGAAGCGCCTCTTCGAAATTACGCATGTTTACGATGACATCTTTCGTGCCGTTAAAACGATTATAAAGTCCAAGGTAAACGGTGGACGCAACGTACGAAAAGTACAGCGACGGCTGCGTCTCACTGCCTCTCATCTTGCGGAACGTCCAGCCCAAATATTTGCCGTCGCGCTTGACTATGCAATCGCAAGTCGTGCGAATGCTCGCGTAGTAAATATTGCGTACGTAATCGCGCACCCTTTCTACCGACAGGCTTTCCGCCTCATCGCCATCGTACACCGTCCACTTGGTTTTTTTGTAGAGCTCGGGCGCACATTCTTCAAAACGGTTGAGGAATAGCTCTATTAGGTCGGCAACAAGAAAAGCCCAGCTAGCGGTGTCAAGATATCCGTCGCGCTCCCACACCGAACGCCCGCCCGCCATAATACCGTCATAGAACGGCGCGCTCGAAAAAAGCACGTCCTCTATATTGGTGTGCAGTCCGTCGGGATAGCACTCGGCAAGCAGCCTGCATACCGACTTGACGACCACGTCCAAAACTTCGTTTCGATTGGCGGTAAGTACATCGGTAAACGACATTGCGCCCGCCGCAACGTCATCGTCCTTGCCTTCCCTAAGCTCTTTCAGCTCGGAAAGAAGGGCGGAAAGCGACGGAGCAATGGATAGCACACCCACGTCCGGCATTTCGTCGGACATGAAAAATCCTTCCTCCAAAGCCGCGACAGAACGACGCCGCCCCGTTTTTACCGCCTTGCGGTAACCGTTATCGACCAAATCTTTTATCCAATCTCTTGCGACTACGCTCTTGCGCTTGAATTGACGCAAAATTTGCTCGGCGCTCGTCTTTGGTTCGGCAAGTCCGCCGTATTCGTCAATCGTGTTGTTCCGTTCTTCCATTTTTCCTCCTTCATCAAGGGTGCTTATATTTAAACTCACCGCCGAAGCGCGCATAGTCGTTGCCGATTTTTGCGTACAGATACCTAAGCGGCTCGCAAATTACGCGTTTTATCTTGAAAAGATCGCCGTTCTCGTTGAGCGTTTCGCCAAGGCAAAAGCCCGCGCAGTGCTCGCGCGCAATGCAGTCGCGACAGTCCTTAAGGTTGTCGAGCGTGCGGCTTTGCAAAACCGCTATCTTTTTTTCGTCGTATATTATCTTGTTATGCTCTTTGTCGTACTTGCCGTAAACAAACGCGTCAAGCCCCTCGGGGTTTGCCCCGCTCATACACATTTCGCATGCGGAAACGTACCCGTCCATAGTGAGGTGCGGCATAGGCAGGCACGAACGGCAGTTGTAGCATGTCGGGCCGTCAAAGTTGGTCGTAAGATTGGTTTCGTAAAAAACGCCGAGCTCTTTGCCGTGCTCGCGCGCGTCGATAAACGTACGCGCAAAGTGCATCATGTCAATGGGCTCGAACGTCTTATCCTCCGCCTCGCTGACCGGCGGAAAAATCGGGTCGACCCAAATATACTTTATACCGAGATTGGCAAGATAGTCTATGCCCTCTTTTTGGCGGTCAATGTTGTACTGCGTTATCGTACTGCGCACGCCGACCATCGCACGCTTGTCCGCGAGCGATTTAAAATACTTGAGGTTGCGTTCGATAACGCCCGATGTCGGTTTGCCGCCGCGCGTCACGCGAAACATGTCATGCGTGTCGGGCAAAAGGTCCATCGACACCCAAATCTCATCCATATTGTACGCGAGCCATTCAGCAAGCTCCTCGCCGAAATAACCGTTGGTTTGAATTTCACAATTAATGTTCTTGCGGAACTTGCGCGCATACTCGCAAATATCTTTTATGAGCTGCGGTTCGGTCGTAGGCTCGCCGTTTCCGAAAAATCTTATACCGTTGACCGCGCCCGTGGCGACGTATTCGTCCACGCCGCACTTGGCAAAATCAAGGTCTAACTTGTTGTAGTCCGCTTTTCGGGCACCGTAACAGTACTTACACGCCATATTGCAGCGCGAAGTAAGCAAAAACGATATTATTTTTTTATTGCAATATGGCAAAACATTCTCCTCGACAATAAACGCTAATATTCATGATAATTATACACCATTATAGAATATAAGTCAATATAAACTTAAAAATTTTTATACGCGCTTATTTGGAGCAAAAGCCGATTTTCGATTTTATTCCTCCGCCATCCGAGCCGAATATTCATTCCAAATAGGCTGTGCTTTATATTCGCATTTCAGGTTCAACGGAACTATAAACCTTTTATTGTCGGCGGTGGAATAAAACGCGTTTGCACCAAATGAAACGGGCGTCGTCGCCAACATTTTGATGTACGACAAGTTATGGCAATATCGAAAGGCGTTCATTCCTATATATTCCGTTTCCTCGGGCAATTCGATTTTTGTAATACCGTCACAATAAGCAAACGCCCAATCGCCGATGCTTTTGACGTTTTTAAAAATAACGGTTTGGAGCGCCGAATTATTATAAAAGCTCCACCGCCCGAATCGCTGCACGTCTTCCAATACCAGTGATTTCAGGTGCAGATTATTTCTGCAAAAGTCATCGGATACGTCTCCGTGCAACACCAAAGCTTCCACATTCGGTATTTCTCCGGCAAAATAGAAAGACAGTTTTTTGCTTCCGAAAATCTCCATTTCTTTAACTGAATCACATTTATAAAAAATACTTTTCCCAATCGAAATTTGTGTGGCAATCTTTACGCTGTGCAAATTCTTTGCGGAAAACAAAGCAAAATCGCCGATAGCATGTCCGCAGAACGTCAGCTGCCGCACGGCACTTATCCCCACACCGAACGCACCGATAAATTGGAGGTTTGTCGTGTCAAAACAATTTAAACTTAAACAATTCCACAGCCCGCCCTTTGAAATATTACGTATGCCGTTCAGCCGCCTCAGGGATTGACAGTTTGCCATCGCACATGTTCCGACGTTTTTTACGGAAATTTCGGTTAAAGAAAAACAACCGTATAATCCCCATTTTCCTACCGACTCAACGAAAAACTCATCAATAAGCTTTTCACACCCGTAAAAAGCAAACGGCGGAATGACGGATAATTCGATATCGATATGGTTAAGCCGCTTGCAGTTATAAAACACACCTTCCCCCATTTGTAAATCGGAATTTGCGGCGATGCTCTCAATAGAACAATCGGCAAAAGCATAACTTGACAAATGACGTATGCAATGCGGAATTTCCACATGTAGCTCGTTACCCTTGTATTTATAAAGCGTCGAGCCGATAATTGCAAATTCCGATCGGCTTTTGAGCCATGCGGTGTCATAAAAAGCGCTGTTTCCGATATGGCAAACCTTATCCCCACCAATAACGGAGCTTAAAGATTTTGCGCCTAAAAATGCATGCTCGCCGATATATGTAAGATTTTGAGGTAATCGGATTTCTTTCAAATTATTACATTTGGAAAAAGCATAGTCGCCTATCATTTCGACACCGTCGGGCAACGTAATCGACAACAATTCACTTCTATCGTGAAAAGCTCCGCTTGCAATAATTTTTACCGGCAGCCCGTTTATCGTTTTGGGAACGGAATGGCAGGGCATTTTTTTGCCCTCCTTCGTCAACCCTTTAATCTCGATAAACCCGTCTTTTTGATTATATTTAAACTCCTTATATACGCCGAACGATTGTGTTTTATATTTTATGTTGGACGCATTTTTTTGTGATAACACTATTATTTTGCAATACTCGGCTTGTTTGTCGTAAACCTTTTCAAAGATATACGGCGGCGTCGACGACGAACACAGCAGTTTAAGCCCGGGATATTCCGTCTTTAACTTTTGAGTAAAACAAAACCAATCGCCGAGCTCTTGAATTTCGTTGACGATCAAATAAACGAATTTGCTTGATTTTCGCGCGCAATAAAATTCTTGAATCAAAGGATAAATATCTTCGCCGTGCAGTATGGGAAGCTCATAATCGAGATACAACATATCTTGTTTTTCGACCCCGCGCAAAAATAAATCCTTGCAAATGCGTGCAAGCATATCCTTTTTGCGCAAGCCCGTTTCCCCTACAATAAAAACAAAATTATTGTTTACTTCATCAAAAAACAGTTCCTGAACCTCGTTGTAATCGTAAGCAAATGCCAAATCGGAGAAATCTATATCGATATCTTCGTTTAGAATATTCATTTCTTTTACGTAATCGATAAATTTTTGTAACATTATCTATCTCCCAATACCAAAATTCTATCGTATATTGCCGACCAATTTTCGCCGTTTTTATCTTTGTGGTGGTGTCCGAAAAACCATTTTTTGAAATCCGTCTTTTCGCTGATTTCTTGCAAATAATTATTTAATTTAATTTCTTGATCTATCAATGGTAGCCGCATTTCGTTCGCAATTTTTGTAGGTGCAACATGAGAAAGCATATAGTCGACAGCAAAGCGGTATTGCGCCAAATTTTTGAGCCCGTTCTCATATTCGGTTTCGTTGGGCATCTCCCGCTCCCAAACGCTTATCGGGGACGAATTTGTCAATTTTTTCAGTGAAAACCCGCCGCCGAAAACAAAGAAAGTTTTATTGTCGATTGTATAAATTTCCCCGCGCATAAGATGGTATATTTTTTTGCCGACCTTATGCGCTTTGCCGCCTTTAAAACTAACCGCAGGGTAAGCTTCCAGCAAATCAAAGTTTTCGTGATTTCCGTCTAAAAATAACGTCGTCAGCGGCAAACTCTCATAATAAGCTCGCACTTCTTTATGCTCCGTTTCGCTCCATACAATACCTGCGTCGCCTAAAACAATCAGATAATCGCTATTTGTAAGGGTATAAGGCCGCAACAATTCTTTCAGCCTTTCCAATCGTATATGCCCGTGTATATCCGCCGCCAAATATATCATGAACGTATCTCCTTTTGCAAATCTTGCGGCGTGTGCCCAAAAACGTCTTGCCCAAATTGCACGGAACCGTTATAAGAAATTTTTCTTAACGCCGTTGCATAATAGAATGCTTTATCTCCTACGGTTTGAATGTTGTTTAAGTCGATATATTGCAAATTAAAAGCGTCGGAAAGAGCGCGGAATGCAATCTCCTTCGTTTCATTCGGCAGTTTAAATTGTGTGTCACTTTTGCCTATAGCGTATTGCAACAGCACGTCCTTATCTTTGGTATATAAATTGCCGTCGACGCAACAATAAAATTCGTTTTGTATGGGTACCGAGATTTCCGTAAGCGATTCGCACGAACCGAAAGCATACTTATCTATTTTGGTTACATATCGAGGTAAAACTATTTGTTGCAGCTTATCGCAGCCGTGAAAAGCCCAAGCCCCAATCGATTTTAAAGACGTCGGCAACAACACGTCAATTAAATTTTTGCAATCGTCGAATGCACTGTTTTCTATAATTTTTACCGTTTCTGGCAGCGTAACATGCTCTAAATTACGCGCGTTTTGAAATGCGCATTCTCCTATCGTTTCGACACCGTATGGCACGGCAAAAGTTTTTTCGGGTGAAGCAAGCGGGAACCGCACGAGAGTTTTTTTGTCCTTACTGTAAAGCACTCCGTTAGACGAACAATAGGCTTGATTATCCTTTTCAACGAATATTTTTTTTACTTTACTTGAATAGAAGCATGACGGGTCTACGTAAGCAATACGACTTGAAACGCATAGCGTTTCCGCATAAGTATTTTGCACGCTTATTTCGGTTATTTCCGTATTATCCAAAAACTTTAATTCATTATTTTGTTTAAGAGCAACGACGTCCACGCCGTAAGCAAACAAATCTCGCATCGTGCGCTCGGCGTCTTGACGGAGAGCCAAAAGGAAACAATCTTTTGCTTTATCCGAATTCTTTTCGACGCCGATTCCGTTCATGTAACAATACGCCAAATCGCCCGTACCGTGAGAGTAGTTGTTGTCGGATGCCATTTGAAAATATCGGACAGCTTCCTTAGCATCAGCGGCAACACCGTCGCCGTTCAGATAATTTTGACCGATATCTCTCATGGAATGTACATAGCCCAAATCCGCGGACGTTTTATACCAATGCGAGGATAGATATTTATCCGTAGCAACGCCCTGTCCTACAAGATACATATATCCCAAATCGCACATTGCTTCCAAATTACCGAGCTTTGCGGCGATAGAATACAATTCAAACGCTTTTTCATAGCTTTGCTCTTTACCCAATCCGAACGAATACATATCGCCGAGAATTACAAGATATTCGGGGCGCTGTTCTTTGGCATACCTTTCTACTTGCTTCACGATAGGCGCAACCAATTTCTGTGCTCTTTCTCTATCCTTTTCTATCCCGTTCCCCTCAAAACAGCCCAGCGCAAAGTAGAACGTTCCCCTGACGTTGCCAAGCATATGCGCCCGATAAAAACTCGCCAGCGACAATTCCTTGCTGCGGTAAAAGCGTTTGCTCCCGATAGAATATTCTTTTCCGCGCAGTATCCATTCGTCGGAATCGATATTATCGTATATTCCCGAAAATAACGCCGCTTGATATTTGTGGTCGAACGTGCTGTTTTTGAGCGGCGTCGGTTGTGGTTCCTTTGCGGAAATTTCGGCTATTCGATTTATCCAAGCTGCATAATCGAGAGGAAGATATTCAACCAATCCCAGCTGTGCTTCCTCTGTAATTCTATCCGACGCCAAGCACTTTACACCAACCGCCTGCGCTTCGATAAGCGTTATTGGTAATCCCTCGAATAAGGACGGGAGGAGTAAAGCGTGCGAAACAGCCAGCAACTCGGCAACGTTGCTGTCGGGTGGCAATAGTTTCACGTTGTCAAGCAATTCGGATTTAATATATGCCTCTATATCGGCTTGCAAACTGCCATGCCCCACCAGCAAAAAAACAATACTTTTATTGTCTTTTAAACCCTTGCACAAACGCAAAAGAAAATCGATATTCTTTTGTTCCGAAAATCGTCCCACGAAAAGAAAATATTTTTTTTCGGCGTCAAAGCCATACTTTTTTGTTAACTCATCACGCGATTGCGCTACGCTAAAACGCTCGTAATCAACGGCATTATAAATCACTTCGCCACCGTTTTTATAGAAAAACCTTCTTGCAGCATCCGAGCAAGCAAACTTATGTGTCGCGTATTTATCCACCATTCGTTTGGAAACACTCTTTGCGATATGCTTACCGAAAGACAATCCGTTAATATTCGCCTGATGGCAATGCGAAATACGCACGGGCACTTTTTCCGAATACGCCTGCTTTAAGTAAAGTCCGTTATTCGAATAATAGTGAGAGTGCACGACGTCGGGTCTTTCTTTCCGGATTATTTCACGAATAGCCTTCGCTTGCCGCAATGAACGTAAAAGCCCTTTGCCTTTCGCATGTACATCATAGACTTTGCCGCCGAGCGCTTCTATTTCTTCGCGATAATAGCCTTTTCCGTCAGATACGTTAATAAATATAAACTCGTAGCTTTGATAAAGCTTGCGGTATAGCGTCATAATGAATGCCGAAATACCGTTTATCCTTAAATTCCCGCCGATTTGTATTATTTTCTTTTTCATATACGAATAATCTCCGCATTGCAACCGTTAAACGTATTCGGCAGTAGTTTTATATGCTTTGGAATATATGCCCTTTCAAGAGAAGTGCATCCGTTAAAACACCAGTCGGCAATTTCTTCAACCGATTGGGGAATACGTATTTCTTTTAATGCCGTGCAACCGCTGAAAGAGCTACGGCTTAGGAACTTCAACCCATTAGGCAGCGCAATCGCCTTTAACGTGTCGCACCCCGTAAACGCACTCCTACCGATATTGATAACGGTTTTAGGAATAACCACCTCATCCTTTTTTGCCGCCGTGGGCGGGCAATATACCATCTCCTTGACGGTTGCATCATACAAAATTCCGTCCACTACGGCGTAATACGGGCTATGATTTTCAAGCACAACATTTTTGCAGTTGGCAAACGGATTATATCCGATTTGCCGCACAGAGGCGGGAATGATTATTTTATCGATCATGTCGCAATTCCAAAAACAATTGCGCCCTATCGTACGTACCGTATCCGCGAGCTTGACGATATTGACACCAGACCCCATAGAGTAGTGCATACACGTAGTCATATTTTTGTCGTACAGCACTCCGTCTATATAGTGGAAATAATCGCTTTGATTGACAAGCTTAATATTACGGCAATCCGAAAAGGCATTGTTTCCCATAAACTTTACGTTGTTTGTAATCGTTACCACCCGTAGGTTTACGCATTTATAAAAGCTGTGCTTGCCAATCCAAGTCACGGTTTCGGGAATAATATATTCCGTGTCGGGTTTGCTTGCGGTGTAATGAATCAAAAATTTCTTTTTGTTGTCAAACAACACCCCGTCCTCGCAAATAAAATACGGACTGCGATTGTCTATCTCGATTGAAAGGCAGCCTGCAAAAGGATCGTCGCCCATTTCGCTTACGCCTTTTGGGATATTAACCTCTTTCAAGTTTTCGCAATATACAAAGGCATCGCCGCAAATACACGTTACGCTTTCGGGCAAAATAACTTTTTCTATTCGCAAATTGTTCCAAAACGCGCCCGTACCAACACGCGTAATTCCTTCGGGAATATGCACCACCGAATCGTTACCTAAATACTTTAACAACTCGCCGTTCTTAACCGAAAACTCGTCAGGATAATTGTTGTTGTCGCAAGCTGTAGAAAAAATGCGATTATACCGCGATATCGTTTTTTCGAATATGCCGATATAAAACTCCTGCCCGTAAGCAAAGATTTTCGACTGATAATCTACAAGCCCGCCCGAAAGCTGCGACGTATACAGACACTCTATATTATCGTTTTTTCGGATAAAGCCCGATACAAGCGCATTATATTCCTTACCCCATGCGGCGGCGTAAATACCGCAATACAGCGCGCCGTTTTCCTGTAAAATCGCCAAATCGTAAGGATAATAATTTAGAGACACGGTCGCGGCGGGATAGCCCTTTTTAAGTAAACGGTCAATCGCCTCCAACAAAACAAAGTCCTTGTATTGAAGCAGCGGGTAGCTCTCCCCTTTAAATTCAAACCGTTGCTCTTCGGAATATATCGTTATATCCGTATCGTCGTATCGGTATTCGAATACGTCGGGAGCAATTTCGTCATAGCCCAATTTCCGATACAAGATTATATATTTCATATCGATAAACAAGGTGTCTTTTGTTTTATCAGCCATCGATTATACCTCTTTTGACGAGTTCTTTTTTCATAGTATCAACAACCTCGGCTTCCGTTAAGTCGGTAGAATCAATAATCATTCCCGACATACCGTATCTTTTTAATACTCTTTGCATTTTTTCGTAAGCCGTCGGGATATAAGCGACTTTCTTTAAGTCGGGGTCGTTTCTATCCCTGCTTTTCAACCGCTTTTCAACCGCTTTCGGATCTGCGTAAATCAAAAACGTAAAGTCGGGTGCGCCAGTGGCTTTATAAATCGCATCGAAAATATAGTCGGTGCTTTCATCTCCGCTCCAACAGTAATTCGACAAAATATGCCTGTCGGTAATTATATTTTTCCCTTTGAATTTTTCGTAGAGATAAATGTTGCCTAAGCCGTAAAACCAACCCGTAAAGGTTTTATTTTTACTTTTGTTAACTTCGTCGCGGATACGAATATAATTCTTATCCGTTCCGTCTGCGTCGAATAAGTAGTGCAGTGGTTTTTCAATTAGTTGAAAGCCCAACTCGTTTGCAAGATTTTTTGCCGCCGTGCTCTTTCCGACGCCGTCTATTCCTTCAATCGCTATATGCATAATTTACCTCCTTAATTGCTCGTTCTTGTTTTGGCTTCGTTCTTTTTGCCGTTTGTAAATCCGTCCAAAATTTCAAGATATCCGCTTACACGACGGATATGCGTTACGTCGTTACTGCCGCAAACAGGGCAAATATCGAACACCCCGCTTATATTGCAACCGTTACAAGAATCGAGCGGAAAATTGATACCCAAATAACGCACGCCTGCCGATATGCCTTCCTCCACAAGCTCGCGCAATCCCTCATCGTTTCCGATAGGAGCCTCGTTCAGCTCGATATACGAAATGCTTCCGCCGTTAGAAAGAGCATGGAACGGGCCTTCTTTTTTCAGTTTTTCTCTTGCCGAAATCCCGCTATCCACGTTGACATGAAATGAGTTTGTATAAAAACCTTTTTCCAAAATATTTGCACCGCAAGAGAACAAGGACTTATCGATTTCAATAAATCTCCCGCTTATCAATTCCCCGCTCGTTGCAAGCAAAGAAAAATTCAAATTTTGTTTTTTACATTGCCCGTCACAATAGTCGCGCATAAATTTAACAAAATCAAGCGCAAGCGTATACGTTTGATTATCCGCATAAAACCTTTTTTCCGTTATAAGTTCAATCGTTTCGGAAAGTCCTATAAATCCGATAGACAAGGTGCCGTGCTTGAATACGTCTTGCATATTTTGTACGTTCACGCACCACATTTGCCTTTTACAATTTACCGGAAAATCCGAACAATCATGCGAACAAACTTTATTGTATCGGTCAATCAAAATTTCCGTAACAATATCGGCGATTTTTGTCCACTTCCGTTTTAATCGCTCTATTTTTTCGTCCGCTGTTTCATTCGAAAAATCGCGGTTGATTTCCAAAGCAAGCCGTGGCAGGTTGATGCTTACGTTTGCTATATTTCCCCTGCCGATAGCCGTTTGCTCCCCGAACATGTCAGCAACAACGCGAGTTCGGCAACCCATAACTGAAAGCTTTTCGGGCGACACTTCTTTATCTTGCGAACAGTCGCAAAGCAGATATGTAGGTATCATTTTCTTCGCCGTACATAAAAGCGCCTTTTGAAATAAATCGAAATTATTATCCGTTTCAAAACGGTTGACGCCCTGCGCCACCTTAAAGACGATGTTCGGCTTAAATACGATAGCGCCCAGTTTTTCAAACTCGTCAATAACAGAATAGGCTATAAATCTTGCAAACTCGCTATTTGCGAGCCCTATATTTAAAGTTACGTAATAGCTTGTTTGCCCCATACGCGTGTGGGTATTGTTGCACCAAAGAATCAAATCGGCTATACATGCCGCCGTAATTTCACGGTTTTGCGCGTTGTCTTGTACGCCGAGATTTTTATAAACCGCCGCTATATCGTTATCGAAATTCGCAAAAGCCATTCCCCCAGACTGCTCGTTCCCCATGTCGGCGAACAGCGTTTTAATATAGCCGAAAAGCCGAATGATTTTTGCGGTATCGGTCAGTCCGTCGAATTGCCGATAAGGAAACTCTCGCAAAAAATCGAACGTCAAACAGTTATAAGTTTTACCGTATGCGTCCAAATCGTGAATATGAATATAGCCGTCTCGGTGTAAAGCCGCCCACTCGGGTGGCAGCTCGTCCAGTACAGCGCTTTTTACTTTTTTCTCTCCTACGCTGTAAACCTCGCCCACGTAGCTTGTTCGGTTGGCAGCATTGTCGTTAGATGTTTGCTTCATTTCCCACTCCGTAAATTTATAAATTCCTGATTAGTAGAACCCACAAAGGGTTTTATCGTTGTCCTACACGTGTTATCAAAAGCTCCGACTTTTATATAATGAAGACGGTTTTTCATTGTATCGGATATATCACCAAAATCCCCGCCCGTATATAAACAAATATCAAAATCCGACAGCCGCTCTAATAAGTTTTCGATTGCCTTCCCTTGCAAAAGCGGCTCGCCGCCCGATAATGTTATTTTTTTGTTTGCGGCCTTATTTCGGATTAGTTTCGCAAGCTCTTCGACGGTATATCTTTTTCCTTCGGATAACGCCCACGTAGACGGGTTGTGACAGTTTTTGCAGGCGCGCTTGCAACCTTGAAAATATATGACCGTTCTAAGTCCCGGGCCGTCTGCCAAAGATTCGCGTTCCGATATGGAATTTACATAAAGATATGTTTGTTCGAAAAACTCCTTTATTTGCGTAAGCGAACAGTCGGTCACCAAAATGGGAGTCAATCCCGCCGCCAACGCGCCCTCATAATCTTTATCGCGTTTATTTCCGATAAAATGTATATTAGGACTTGCCTTAGCGCCTAATTTTTCAAGTGCGGCATCAAACGCTTTCGTCGACGGCTTTCTATATAGAATATCCGCACTGGAAATAACTTCGTCGAAATAAGCCAACAGCCCGAAGCCGTTCAAATACTTTTTTAACGTTGCAGAAGAAAATATACTGTTGCTCAATACGGCAAGCTTGTACCCGCGTGTTTTCAAATAAGCAAGCAGTTCGATTGCCCCGTCGGCAAGTTTTTCCTCACGACAAATCGAAAAGATTTCCCATTCTACGTCGCAATAAGGTTTGCTTAACTTATTTCCTAAATGCTTTTCATAGTATTTTAACTGATCGGAAAAGCTTGTTTCCGTATGTGTTTCATTGCGGTCAAGCATATATTTTTCTCGGTATTCTTTTGCAAGTACGAATAGCTCGTCTTTGCGCCCGAAGTACTTGTCCGCAAGACAACTCAACGCCTTGTCGTAATCGAACCAAACCTTTATTAACAACGTATCGAATAAATCGAATAAAACTATTTTATTGTTCATATTTTACCTCCTTTCTTGAATTCAATCAATTCATCCAGCGTTCTCGGCGTAAATCCGACCACGTCGACGCCGCAATTAAAGCTGTTTGGCAACTGTCGCTGTAAATGAAATGCTTTGTCGTTGGGATTATTATGAATGTGCCCGAAAACATGATATCCCCCGTAAATCGAATTATGATAGCTCAATAACGGGTAATGGCACAAGCATACGCTTCTTTCACAATCGCTAATTGTATCTATCGTCTTAACGCAATCAAACTTACGTAACGTTTCCGACGATAAAACGTCGTCGTGATTGCCGATTAACAAAATCTTTTTGCCGTACAGTTTGTCGATTACTTGCGCCGATGCGTCATCAAATGCAAAATCGCCCAAAACGTATACCGTGTCGTCGTCTTTTACTCGCCCATTCCATTTGCGCACAATATCGTCGTCCATTTCCTCGGCGGAGCAATACGGCCTGCCCGCAAGCTCCATTACGCGCTTATCCCCAAAGTGTGTGTCGCCTATGTAGTATATCATCATCAATCCTATGCCGCAATATCGTCATCGTAATCATTGTCTTGAATTTGGCGGAGTGCGTCCCTGGTCTTGATCTCATTCTTTTTCAATAAATACGCCGTATCCCTACGTGTAGCTCGCTTATTGTTTTTTGACAGTAAGTCCTCGTCCGATTCTATACGATCTTCAAAATGTTCTATAGCGCGCTGCTGTTGAACGTTCTTGCATTGTAGATACGGGTCGTTTGTATTTACAAGTTTTAATTGAACATATTCCTCAAACGATATTTCACGCACCTGCCGTATCGCATATTTGTGATGATGTTTAACACGCTTATATCCACGCGCTCTCGCAGCGGCAGCCTTGCCGTTTTCCGCTTTAACCGCAAACCATATAAAAATACATTTATCTTTTCCGACATGTCCGCACTTTGTTTCTACCGCGAAATAACGATTCATATTTACCTCCTCGGTTTGATAAATTCATTATAACACGTCCAAAAGAAAAAGAAAAGGACATTACAAAAGAATTTTGTTACCAAATGTGGTGTTTTTCTTGCATTTTTCGACCATATTTGTTACCATATTGGTAACAAATAATTTAGAGGTATTTATTTATGCAAGAGTTTCCCGTTAAGTTCTATCAAATCAATGACCGTGTCCGCATCAATCTGTCAAACTTGGCGCACAAAGTTATTTTTGAAAGCGACCTCCGAATTTTCGAAGACTCGGCAGACGATCATTGGACGCAAAATCATTTTATCAATATGCTTATTCAAAACTTTGAAGGCGATTTTGCGCTAAACACGGATTTATTAAATTACAAAGACGGCAATTACTATTTAGCTCGATTAAATACAAAAACATTGAAAATGATTAACAGCTGGGACAGGCACTATCAGCAAAATATAGAATTAACAGGGGCTGCGGAAATCAAAAAATTCGAGTGTTCACAGTTTATAAAGTGCTTGCTTGAAACGTATGCAAGATTACCGTTTATTGAACGAGAAAAACTTATTTTGAAAAACAGCGTAATAAAGCCTATAGAAGCAGCGATTTCCGAAGGAAGAAAACTCTCGGTTATTTACGCGTTTGAGGATATGTATACCGTTTCTCCGATTTGCATTGCCCCCGCAAAGGAAGGTACGTTCCAGTATTTGGTTTGTATACACGAAGACGGACGTATTGAATCCCTGCGTTTATCAAGGATAAAAGAGGTCCACAAATTAAAAACCAAATCGACGCCACTACCGGAACACCGCATTAAAGAAATAACCGAAGATTTGGCGGAATTCGGACCTACGTTTATTAAAGAGAAAAAGGTTACAGTAAAGGTAAGACTAACTCAGCAAGGCATATTGAGCTACATGTATTCGGTAATACACCGCCCTATGCACATAGATGTTGAATACGAAAGTGACGGAAAAGATGCAGATATATTGGTGTTCCGTTGTTCCGAAATGCAAGCTATCTACTTTTTCTTTCGCTTTGCAGGGAAGGCCGAAATATTGGAGCCTCAATCATTAAGAGATACCTTCCGACAACTATACAGCGAAGGATTAAAAAACTATATGTAATTCACAACACCTCAAACATTCAATTCTGAATGAAATCGATTTCTCCTATGGCGTGAAAAACGCATTCCATATTCCGCAAAGAATATTTCATAGCCGCGCGTTCTTGCGGGTATAGCAAAGCCCCCACTTCCGTGGGGGCTTTGGCATACCACTAATAACGTAAGTTGAACCAAATCGGCTTGTATTATTTTTTTCAATTAATATGTTAACTTTTAGTATTTTGTGAATTAACATATTACACTGTAATCTCAATACGGTTACCTTCCGCGTCCGCAATACAACTTTCAAAATACCCGTCGCCTGTTGTGCGAGGTTCGCTAACAACCGAAAAACCGTCCGCTCTTAGTTTCTCGGTCAATGCTTTGACATTTTCCTTTGAACCTGTTTGAAAAGCGATATGCGCAAAACCTATCATCTTATAGCAGTTTTCATCTTGCTTTGATTTCGGCATACTCATAATTTCAAGTCTTGTTCCATTCTCAAAATTGATAAAATAAGATGAAAATCCTGTTTGTTGATTATGGTATTTGCATCCTGCTTTTCCTCCAAAATATTTTTCAAAAAATTCTTTTTCTCTTTCCAAATTTTCTACATATAAGGCAATATGATCTATTATCACTTTTCCCCTCCATTATTAGCGTGGTATTAATACTCTATATGATTATACTATTATTTTTGTAATTCGGCAATACATATTTCCAAATTTCTTGTCGTTTTCGGCTTCGCGGCATAAACCACCATCTGTCCGATTGACAATGCAATGAACATTGAGAAAACAGCAAATAAAAAGCCTAAATCAAACTTTTATCAGTTCAATTTAAGCTTAGCCGTGTGTGTGTTGTACAAAATAACACTTTTCGGCGGTGTTTTAGTATGTCAGTTGTACAAAAAAACACTTTTTCAAAAAGCGAAAATATCTTATTCTATAATTTCTATTCACTTTCGAATCATATTGATGATATTCCAATTTAATTATCTAACCCATTTACTAAGATATCGTTAAACCAATTATAATAATTTTCCAAATCTTTTTTTGCCGCATCAAGAGACAATATACCTTTCTTTTCATCAAGTTTAGCCTTTACTGCTTTCAATGCTGCATCGTGTTCATTTCCTCGTTTTAGCACTGTGGCGTAAAAAGACATAACGCCTCTCGGATGAATAAAACGATAGCAATCCGCATTGGCAACTATTTCTGCTTCCAACGACTCAAACGGGACTTTGCCATGATGAGCCTCAACACAGTTAATTAAAAGCTTAGTTGTGTTGTGATCGATATCCATATTAGCTAAAAGCTTCGCAGCATATTCCGCGCTGGCTTTCACATGTTCGGGTTGACGCCCCTCTTTAGCACATTGTCCGAGTTTGATATCCATGAGGGCTACGCCGGCTCTAACCAAATCGACATCTACGCTTAATTCCGTAGCCAACTTAATACCCGCATCCATAGACAACTTGTAGTGACGAGGGGTAGGCAATCCATATTCTTCGATTTCTCGTCTTGCCTCATAGTCAAGACGATCTGCCAATTCTTTTCTAGTCATATATTAATCCTCCAGATTATTTACATTAATATGGCAACAACTCTCGAAATATTTAAGAGCTTGCATATATGCCGACTTTATAGTATCGGTATCCTTGCCAAAAACACACTGTCCGTAATCCTTCCTGCCACGACAAGGCGTAAGTATCCCGTCGGTTGACAGTGTAACAGATAAAACACCAAAATCACAAGGATATAGATTACAATTTATCTTGCAAGATTCAAAATACATTTTGTTTGGCGTATAACTGTTTTTGCAAGAGTGATCTACGATCAAAATATGTTTATGTCCGTTTTTATAAGATAGCATTGAAGCGCCCATACCCGTAGCAAGTTTACGGTCGTCTTCTCTGACATAAGCTTTTTCTATTCGGGCAATCAAAGACTTTGTTCTTGCCTGCTTTCCAATATCAATTTTACCATAAAAATCGGAAGCTGTCAATATTTTAATATCTACGCAAAGTTTTTTTGCTAATTCCAATATATCAAAAATCGTATTTACGGATTGATTAAGAAATACGGTATTTATCTCTACCATAAATCCTAAATCCGCGGATTTTTTTATCGCATCTATAACGCAAGCACAACCGTCCACGCCCGCTATTTGCTTAAATTCTTGATTATCGAGAGTATCTAAACTTACTTTTATCGTCAAATAATCTTTAAACTCTTCAAGCTCGCGTAAATGTTTTTCCAATAAAAAACCATTTGTATTCAAGACGGTTCGTTTAAATCTGCCTTTTGTATAAAAAAGAAGCTCATATAATCTATCAAACTCGAGCAGCGGTTCCCCGCCTGTAAATCGTATCAATCTAATATCTTCTTCTGCGGCTACGTCTATCAATGTTTTAACGGCATTCAAATCATATTTCAAGTTGGAACGACAAAGATTTTCCCCGTACGGAGGACAATACACGCAATGGAAATTGCATGAGTCGGTTATATTGATCACTAACGACGGCTTATTTATCACTTTTTACAACCGCCCATTCAAATTCATTTTTTGCGACTTCATAATCAGCCACCGTTTCAAAATGTCTCCAAGCACCTTCATATATCGTAGCGCATATATTTTCGCCCTTTTGAAGCTTTTGATCTATAAATTTTTCTACCATACCCAAATTGTTACCGTCATAATTATCCAAAAAATCCGATTTATAATAGACTCCAACGCCTAAAAATGTATAAGGATAGTGTTCGTCTCTTTCAGTTAAATCGATGGCTGTAACTTTATAATGATCGTTCAAATCCATTTGCGCGTGAGTGAGGTGTATATTTTTATTTTTTATAACCGCTATGCAAGAAGAATTGTTTGCAACGCTTTGGTTGTTTAATTCCCGAACAAGAGCGGGATCAAATAAAATATCTCCATGCATATATATAAACTTTTCAGACAACTTCGGTAATGAGTGATATATTGCATCGTATGTGGATTGGAACTGCCCTTCTATATATTCAATCTGTATGCCGAGATCGTGTCCGTTTCCAAAATAGTTCATTATTTGCTCTTTTAAGTGAGAAACAGCCACTACGAAATTTGTACAACCGTTTTTCTTCAATGTTTCAAACACATATTGCAAAATCGGTTTATTATCCCAAATGGGGAGCATACATTTTTGATGTCCTATTCCTAATTCGCCAAGACGGCTTCCTTTGCCTCCCGCAACGATAAAAGCGGTTCTCGCAAAAGGTTCGCCATTAACAATCTGCATAACAATTTCCTCCAAAGTTTGCCCAATATAAGTAATTTTATCTTTCGTTACAATATCATGATTATTGCACCTAACAATCATGGCTGTATTAAAGCCACATTTTAGTGCGCCTTTTATGTCGTTATCATATCTATCCCCAATCATCAAAACTTCATCTGGGCGACAATTATATTTCTTTAAGGCATATTCAAACATAAATCTATCCGGCTTCTTAAATGGCGTCTCCGATGAAATAACATAATCATCAAAAAAATCATTAAGTCGGAATTTTTTAATTAATCTCATTAATCGCTTTGAATTCCCATTCGCCACCATTACTAATTTACAGTTACTTTTTAATTTTTCTAGAGACTCTAATGTGTTTGGATATAGTTGAATAACATCCTCATAAAATTTTAGAAACACTTTATAAAGCATATCAATTATTTCGTTATTATTCTTGTAACCGAAATGATTAGCTAATGCGCGCCAAAAAATCTCATGGTACTCCCAAACGTTCTTACCATATAGTTGATAAAATTTTTCTCTAAAACTATAAACATCTTGAATACTACAATTCAAAATTGCTGCAATCTCATGGAAATAAAATTTATCTGCCTTATCAAAGGAGGTGTCATCTTCTAATGTACAATTGCTGTCTATCAAAATTAATTTCAGCATAATTAAAAACTCCTCCGCTTTTCTATGCTTTGTTCTTTTATTCTATTAAAGTACTCCTCACATATTGTATATAAAGACGCCCCTTTTTTTACTTTATAAACAGGGCTTGCGGATGCGGGCGTGTTATTTAAGAAAAAACTTAAATACAGGATATTACCTATAAATAGCATTCTAAATGGCAAATTACTTTCTCTATGTAAGAATAATCTACAATCAAAAGCATCGTTTGGATCTAACAATAGCCTTTCTATTTCTGCCATTTTATGTAAATAATTTTTCTTAAAGTGTTCATAATCATCATTAAATCGCGAAAATGCGGTAAAACGTCTCTGCAAAACATCTTCATTATCCAAATCTGCCAACAAGTATTCTATCTTAGCCCCTTTTGTCTTAGGTGATAAAATAAATTCTTCCCATTGAGCATAAGCGCCATTTACAAAACTATTCCCTCTAAAGCATAATACGCGAATTAATGGTCTATCATCATTGATATCCTTCTCATATAATTGTCCACGTTCATCCAATTTTCTAGCATCATCAATAGCTGCATCTTGATTTAAAAAAACATCTTCAATGACATTTTCTTTTATGAATTCATATTTTTTGACTACTGACAATGCCTTTACATAATCCGCATAAGACGATAACCCTAACACAGAGTCCTCTCGCTCACATTCTTTTTTTATTAATTCAGTAAACTTAGCAATTTCCGTAATTAAGGATTTCTCATCACTATAAGTAGACCTCATGTGAGCTGTTATTGTTTCGATCCAATGATAAAACGGTGAGGGTATATCTGCAAGGTCTTGTTGGCAATTAGAACATTTCTTCTTGAGTCGCTTGCATTCTTTTTGACATCTAGTAAGTTCGTTGACAAACATCTTATTATCAACTTTTTTATTAGCGCCAATAATACCGTCTCTCATTAAAACATATATATTATCTCCTTTGCCCATATAATTTGCATAAAGATATTCATAATGCGTATAAGAAATTTGGCATTCCCCATCCAAATTATCTTCACTGTCAACACTCGGAGCATAAGGACAACTATTTTTAATTTTGCATCCCGCACATTTTTTTCTTGCACCGTTTTCTTGAACAATAGATCCATACCAAGCATTAATGACGAGTATTATGGCGTCGGCCATTTCGACTTTTTCTTCGCACTTGCTAATCGGCATGACTGCATTAGACGCTTGGAAATCATACTCTTGAGCAATAGGAAAGGCTCCATGCTGCAATACAGTATTGATAATCGTTTGCCTATCTTCAATTAACAAGCATTGCGTTGACGATATAAAAATTCTCACTACCTTATCTATCATTGAATTGCCCTCACAATATTTATCCTTAACAAACATTTACATTTTAACATATTTCGACCTTTATTGCAAGTAGTTCTATGTTTCTTTTATTGATAAAAATTGTTACAAACACAGCCCAATAGTTCAAATCTGCCAAGGCGAGTTTTTTTGTCCAATTGAGTTAGAGGTTTGTTGTACAAAAAAACACTTTTGTTTTTGGTAATAAAAATTGACTGTACGAACACTCAATTGAGATATTAGTCCACGCCTAATGGCAAATTTTAGAACAGAAACGCCCGATTTTGCCATAAAATATGAAAAAAGTTGGTCGATATGAAAGTGACATATCGACCAACTGAACTGGTACACCCGACAAGATTCGAACTTGCGACCCTCAGAATCGGAATCTGATACTCTATCCAACTGAGCTACGG
>JAIEBI010000057.1 GCA_029070965.1 Clostridiales bacterium | reverse complement strand
GCGATAACGAGCGCCGCCCAAAGGCTGCGCACCAACTATAAACTGATTAAACTGACAGATTACTCGCCGCTGCCTTTCGGCATTGACGAGCTTGCGCATAGCAAAATACAACTATCGTCGAGCGATATTTTGAAAAATATCGGCATTTTGCCGTAAAAATTTTCAGCCGCCGAGGGTGACGTCTTGTCGGGAGTACCAGTCGAGGGCGTCTTTTAGGTGTTGCTCTTTGAAATCAGGCCATAAATCCTTGACAATATAAAAATCCGAATACACAGTTTGTATTGGCAAAAATCCGGACAGCCTGCACATTCCGCCCCAGCGTATAACGAGGTCTATGCGCGGCACGGCGCGTGAGGGCCAGCCGTTGTTCAAGTCCCATTCCCAGCCGTAATTGATTAAAAGGTTTACGCGCAGCTTGTTTTGGCAGTCTTTTCGCTCGGCGTAGGGGAGAAGCTCGGGCGGAAAACACGGCGAGTTGGTGTTGCCGACAACGCATACCTCGGCGCCCTCCGCCTCTATCAGCTTGACCGCCTTGCAACAAGCGTCGGTGAACGCCGTTACTTGCGCCTTTGGACGCTTGCAGTTGTCCACGGTAAAGCCGTAGTACGTAAGTTCCTTTATGCCGAGTCGCTTTGCGGCGCGGAGTAGCTCCAACCCCGCGGGCAGTCCGTACTTGTAACCGTCTTCTTTGTTCATTCCGTTTTGGGTTGCCCAGCGCCTGTTGCCGTCGGGTATTATTCCTACGTGAGTGGGAGTGCGATACATAGTTATCCGCCTTTGTAATCCGTTAATCGTTATAATACGAGTGAAAAAGCTTGCTTGCAAGGGCTTTTTCACGATGTATTTCAACGTACGGCTTTTATTTGCTTTTAGCAAATTATTTTGCGATAGCAAAACCAAAACGAAGTTTTGGTAAGCCGTGTAACGTTATAATTATTTGTAAAAAGCGCAAAAGTATGTGTTTGGGCGGTATTTTACAAACTTTTACGATTAATTTACGGCCGACAAAGGTATTTATGTTTGACATAAACCGCGATTTGTATTATAATAAAAAAACGTATCGGCTTTGGTTTTTACAAAGGTGTCCGCCAAAGTCGATATTTTGCTACAAAAAATCGGGCGAATTTTGCCGTCAAGCGGGCAATAATCGCACAGCCCGACGGATGAAAACGGACACGGTGAACAATCGAGGTGATTATGAAAAAATTTCGCAGAGTGTTGTTGACGGCCGTATTTGCCGTAATACTTGCTCTCGGCGCGGTATGCATTACGGCGTGCGGCGGCAAGAACGACGGCGGCAACAATAATACCAAGCAGCGTTATACGCTTACTTTTATGTACGGTACGGTGCTGTGGGATACCGTTTCGGAGGAAGCGGGCAGCGCTTACACGCTTACTAAGGGCGACCCGACCAGAACCAACTACGTTTTTGACGGTTGGAGCCAAACGCCCAACGGCGAGGTCGAGCAATTGCCCGACAAAATGCCGTCCGGCAACCGTACATACTATGCGATTTTTTCGGCGCGGTTTAATCTTAGCTTTAACGCGGGTATAGGCACAATTCCCGACGACAACAAGACGATGATCGTCAAAGAAGGCGACGATCTTTACGGCTTGGTAAAAGACGTTACGCCTACGGTAGAGGGCGGCGACGCCACCTTTAAGGGCTGGTATTTGCGCGGCACGACCGAAATAACCGCGACCTCCGGACAGAAAATGCCCAAAGGCAACGCGGAGGTAGTCGCCAAATATTCGGTTGGTTATAAAATTAATATTTATCTCGAAAATAGATTCGAGTCTGGCGACTATGCCGAAGAACCCGACGATGTGGTTAATCGTAGCGCATTTGTAGGCGACAAGGTTACGGGGCTGCCGTCCTATGCCGGCTACTACTACGACGAGAGCAAGGATAACGACGTGCTCTATTCCAACCTTAACAAGGACAGCGCGCAAAACGCGTTTGAGCTTTATTACAAGCTTGTAGGTTACGATACCATATTCAACGCAAATCTTCCGTCCGACGTGACGTATAGCGGCGCGATGGACGGCATGACCTGCGGACACGGTGAAGAATATACCGCGCCCGAATGCCAATTCGAGGCGGACGGTTACCGTTTTTACGGCTGGTCGACCACACCCGACGGCGAGGTGGAATACCTTGCGGGCGAGCAGTTTTCGGTAGAAAGATCGACCACGATGTACGCGCAGTGGGTCAAGGGTATGACCGAGCTTGCGGGACGCTCCTCCGATCGCGTGTATTTGATCAACAAAAGAGTAGGCAACGAGCTGCGTTTGATACCTTACCTCGAACGCACCGGCCTTGACGATATTGCGGGCGATTACGACAAAACCACCCACATGTTCACGTTTAAAAACGAAAACGCTACCGACCCCGACGAGGTTTTGCTTCGCGGCATTGCGGACAGCGCGCACAACACATTTACCTATCTTAACACAGTCAACTCTACCGTATACAAGCTGCAAAAGATAGACGAAACGGAGGACGCTTCCGTCACGCTCAAGCTCAACGACAATGGCACGGCGGTGTACACCAACGGCACGGAAGACGCCGTAACCGGCGCTTACGTAGGGGCAAACGACGGCTCGATGCTGTTTACCGTGGACGGTCAAACACGGTTTGCTTTCCGTTTGGTACATTCGGCGAACGGTTTTGTTAACTTTATGATTCGCGGCGAGGAATACGGTACGTGGAACAACATTACCCAAGCGGGCAACGTCGATTTAAAGTACACGCTGGAGCTGGACGGTTACGGCTACGCCACAATGTACGTTTCCACAACCAGCATTCTTACCGATAGAACCACCACACCGTTCAACGGACGATACGCCTACACCACGGGCGAAGTAGCTTATACTGGGGACGATGGCATTGAGGTCATGGTAAGGCTTTACAACAGTTCGCTTCAAGTGCGGCAGTTTGCCTGCCTGCTTTTGGATGGCGCTTACAGCACCATTTCAGCCGACGACACTACGGTATATACCAACGTGTACTTGCAGCGGTTCGAAACGACGCTTTACGGCGCGCCTGCGGGCGATGGTGAGCTTGATACCGAAACGGCGGACAAGATAGAGCTTGCCGGTTACAGCGTTGTGGCGGACAGCGCAACGTATACTTATACTAACGGCGACGGGGAGCACGTTGAGGTCAAGGGCAAGTATTCGTACGACAGCACGGCGGGTACGTTGCGCATAAAGCCCGCGGACGGAGGCGCCGACCTTTTGTTCGAGGTGTCGATGCACGGCGAGGGCGAAAACAGAGTGCCCGTGTTTGAGCCGGTGGAGGAATTGTTCGGACGGTATGAGGTCAGGGGATTGGACAGCGTTTACGGTCCTAACTTGCTATACACGATGAGCATTTACAACAATAACCGTGCTGTATTCTCGTTCCTTATTCCGATGTACGACGATACGTTCTACGGCAATATCGTGGACGATTACACGCCAATGGTATTCGGCGAATACACCGTTGCCGTAGAGGGCAAGACCGAAACGGGTGGCGCCGATCCGCGCGCAAACGTTTACGAATTCAGTGCGGAAATTTCACCGTCAATCGCGGCCTACATATACAATTTGTACGGAAGCATTTACAAATATCCGCTTTATTTAAGCACGTTCGGCAGCTTCCGCTTCCAGTTTGTTTACTCGGCGACTAACGGCAATATTATAGGCGTCAACGTTACGACACGCGGCGACTTCCAAGGCGGGAACGAAATTACCTATAACGGCGTTAAGTATACTTTGGACGGCTTCGGCACGGCGGTGGGCGAAGACGAAAGCAAGCTTTCGTATAGCTACGGCACGGCCGGCGGCATTCCCATCATTACCCTTGTCGTAGACGACACCAAGCCCACGGTAGAAACGGTAATGTTTATGGATTGGGAGCGCAACGGAAGCTATGCGCAGCATACGGGTGATTACGGTGCCTTCAACAGCGATACGTATTTCCGCATGATAGTCTTTAACGATAATTCGGCCGTTCTTACGCTCGGTTCGACCTCTACCTCGCTTGATCCGTTCTCGTTCGGACATGTGACGTGGGATGACGAAGAACATACGGGCGGCAAGTACGTGCGCGACGGCAGCGTTGAATTCTCCGATATTTATGTCGGCGTAAACAAAACCATCTACACCTTCAAGTTCATAATAGGCAAGGTCAAAAACCGCTATGGCCAATGGGTAGAGGTCATTATAATCTATGACGTAAACGCGAACGTAAACGCGAACAACGAAATCGTTATCGAAACCGAGGACGGCAAGCTTACGCTCAGCCCCGCGGCAGCCGACGACGACGGCGTTGCCACCGCAGCCGCTATATATGTAGAAAAGGGCAAGAACGGTAGGCCCGATACCGAATACAAGGGCGCGTTCAGTTACGTCAGTGACGACATCGTTCAGCTTATATATTCGGTGGAAACGACGAGCGGCTCGTCGTCAAGGAAAATTGTGTTCAGGCTCGAATACGACGAGGAAAACGAAATAGTCGGCTTCCACAAACTTATCGACGGCGCTGGCGGATATTTTATGGACGCCGACGACGGCAAGAGCTATTTGTATCTTTCGAGCGAGAAAAACGAGGACAACAAGTACGTAGGCGTTTATTACGAATACGACGAGGAGAATGAAACGTTTATCGAGCACGAAGGCATTTACGGCTTTACCTCTATTCAGGACGCGCTGCTCGACCAAAATTACGGTTACGGTCAAGACTTTACGTACGAAACGGGCGAGACCGACGACGAGGGCAACGCTGTGACACAAACGATTACGTTTGTTACAGCGACCAATCAGGCGGGCGTACAATATTTCCTGAGATATACGCCGAAATACAATAATATTTACGTATTTTATATGTCGGCAAGCATCGGGCGCCCTGCGGCAATCGGCATGCTCTCCGGCGGCGGATATTCGGCACTGGTATTTACGCTCTATCCCAACACCGTTTATCAAACGCAGTATCAAGGCGTAATCGAGTGGAACGAGGATTATTCGGTGAACGTGTTTACCGCCACCACCGGAGCAACGTTCTATCTAAGATTTATTCAGGGCTTGGGCTTATTCCTGCTCGACAACACGTACGTTGCGGAAGCTAAGGGAATGTTCACGCTGTCCGTGCCTGTGGACGTTGACGTTCCCGCAACCGAGGCACAAGACGCAACCGACGATACTCCGGCTGTTCCCGCAGTGCCCGCGCACACGGCGCATGTGACCAAGATAGAGATGTCGGGCATGGCGTTTGCTTATCTGCACTACGATTACGAAACCGAGGACGGCGAAACCGAGGACAGAATCATCTCCGGAATTTATGTGCAGTACGCCACCAACGGCTTTGCTTTCCTTATGATAGGCGAGGACAGCACGGAAACGTTGTTCCGTTTCCGCCTGAATGCGCTTACGGACGAGGAAAGCGGCGAAGTGACGTATGTTGCCGAGCTTGCCGATATGGACTACTACGGCACGTTTGTCGGCGATGATTTGACGGTAATCAACCTTAACGGCTTCGACTATGCGTACTATGTGGACAGCTATGGCAGAGTGTACGGCGGTCAGTTCACAGTGCTTGAAAGCGACGAGACGACAGCGCTCATCGAGATAATGTATATCGACACGACCGAATACGTCGTCAAGTACGCGTACGCAAGGCTCGATTTTGAAAACCGCACATTTGTCGCGGCAAGCGCGCCGTCGGACGAGCAAGTGTAAGCTGTCAAATAGCGGCTGCCTTGCGCATATAATATAAGAAAAGCGGCCGTTTGGCAGCGAAAACGCACAAAAAAACAAGTGAACAAACAATAAAACATCAGTGAAAATACTTGACACATATTAAATGTATATGATATAATTTTTAGAACAACAAGGGCGTTGTAAGTGATTTACAGCGCCCTTGTGTTTTTTTACTCGAAAAAGTAATGCACTATCGGAGGATAGAGAGATGAAAAGGTCCAAAATATTAGTCGGATTAATAGTCTGCATACTCGCACTGCTCGGCCTTACGGCAGTAGGCTGCGGCGGCGATAAATCGACGGGCAAAAAACCGACGAAGCCCACGACTCAAAGCGAATGGGGCGTATACTACTACGATTACAACGGATCGGAGTATTTGTTGCAGCTTGCCGACGGCAATAAGGTTACCGTCATTATGGGCAACATTGTTGTAAACGGAACGTATGCGCGCAAAGGCAGCGACATTTCGTTAAAGCACAATGCCGAAGGCGTAGGTAGCATGTCTGCAACGATAAAAGCCGACAATTCAGTTGTTACGCTTACATATAACAACGTACCTATGTCGTTTTTGCGCAGGGTTGTATATAATGTTACGTTTAACAGCGCCATGGGTAGCGAAGTTACCGCGGTCGAGGTGTTGAACGGCAAGTCGTTAAGCAAGCCGAGCGATCCCGTTCGTGCGGGCTATACCTTTTTGGGCTGGTACAAGGACAGCGAATACAAAACGCCGTTCATATTCGAATCGGATATAATCACCGCAAACACCACGCTGTATGCGCAGTGGGGAAAGAGTGTGCTCGGTGAAAACGTGTACACCGTCAGCTTTGACGTGGGCGACTACGAGGGCGCTGTCAATCCGCAGCCCAAGCAGACCGTCGGTGGCAAGGTGTACGGCTTGCAGACGCCCACGCGCGAGGGATATGCCTTTGTGGGCTGGTGGTACAGCGTTACCAATCAAGCCGACGAGCTTACGTACCGCGTGGACGAGGACACCGTTTTTAACGAAAACACGACGCTTTACGCCGTATGGCAGGGCGCAAGAGAGGGCAACAAGCTGCCTTCGCCCGCGGTAAGCATTGTTGGCAACCGCATATCTTGGGATAACGTATCAAACGCTTTGCGATACAGCGTTACGGTTGAAGGTCGGCTTGAAAATTCCGATTTGCAATTTGAGCGAATCAGCCGCGAGGTAGCCGAAAATTACATCGATGTCGATTTGTCTTTGGCGGGCGAATATACAGTTACCGTCATAGCGGTTTCAGGCCAAGGCTCAAGCTATAATTCGGAACCGACTGTGCGCACGTGCAAATATAATCCGCTGGCGCGCGTATCGTTGTTTAACGTCGTTTCCGACACAGTTTTGTGGAATTCCGTCGGCAATGCCGAAAAGTACATACTCAATATAGATTGCGGCAACGAAATGCATGAACATTCCGAATTCGATAACGGAAAGTCCACGTATTTCAGCCTTGCCAACTGCGAAATGCAGCGCGGGGGCATCAAAATAACCGTAACGGCGGTTGCTGCAGGCTACTCTTCTTCCGTTTCGGAGCAATTCGTATACAGCAAAGACCTTGACGCCGTACCGACGCCCTTGTACAACGAGGAAACGCAAACGGTGTCCTGGCAGGTCGTTCCCAACGCTACCAACTACGAGATTTCGCTTGTTTGCGACACCTTGGAACATTCGCACTCTCGACTCGATTTAGGCCTTAACACAAGCTATTGCATTAAGGAATGTGCTGTGCCCGAGGGCGGTTTGATTGTTAGCGTTACGCCGCGTTCCAAGGGTTATAATTCTCCCGACCCCACAACGCTTAGAATTACTGCCGAGCAAAAATCTGCGCCCGCAACGCCGCGTGATATGCGTATTGTCGAAACCACGCTCAGTTGGAGCCCCGTGGAAGCGGACAAATACGTAGTTCGCATAGGCGACAAGGAAATAGAAACGACGTCCAACACCATTGACCTTTCCAAGCAAGAGGTCAACTGGGCCAAAGGTTCGGATTATAAAATCTACGTAAGAGCGGTCAAAGGCGAAAAGGCTTCTGCATGGAGTGATGCGGTAGACGCGCGCTACTATGCAATGTACAGCACGCTTACTTACAACAGGAACACCGTGTCGTGGCGCCACGTTATAGGCGCGACGGGCTACGAGGTGCGCGTCAACGAGGGCGTGGTAACAACAATAACCAACGGCGTCAATTTTGCCAAAGTCAAACTTACCAAGGCCGGCGACAACAAGATAGAGGTAAGATATCTTGCCACTACGGAAGACGGAAATACCGAAGTTAGCGCTTGGGCACCGCTCGACGTAAGGGCGTATACGCTTACGTACGACACTCGCGGCGGCTCGGCCGCGGCGGGCGTCAGCCTGACTCAATACTATGCGGTCGGCGACGAGCT
The DNA here is from genome assembly GCA_029070965.1 of Clostridiales bacterium. Classification (GTDB taxonomy): domain Bacteria; phylum Bacillota; class Clostridia; order Christensenellales; family Pumilibacteraceae; genus Anaerocaecibacter. The sequence continues at coordinate 70,636 of JAIEBI010000057.1, read as the reverse complement.
TTCGCTGCCCACCGGCAACGACATTGTTCGAGACGGCTATACTTTGGGCGATATGTACACAACACCCGGCGGCGCCGAGGGTAACAGCGCTCGCTTTACCGACACAATTTACACAGCGCTCGGCGACACCGTGCTTTACGTGAACTGGGTACCCAAAACCTACAAGATTACACTCAACTACAACAACGGCGGCACCGGTGTAGTGGAAGCTTTTGTAACATTCGGCAAGCCGTTCAGACTGCCTATGCCCGACACCGTAACGGACGGAACGACAGTGTTCGGCGGCTGGTGCGCAAATACCATAGGCACCGCGGCGGCGTACACCGACGAAAAGGGCAACGGCTTAGGCGTATGGAACGTCGCGGGCGACACCGAGGTGTACGCAGCGTGGTGGTCCGTGTTTATGTTTGAAAAGACAAAGGGCGGCAGCGCAGGCTTCTACTACATGGTTAAGGCAAACCCGAAAGCGATACGCGAGGTCCCCGCAGCTACCGTTCCGGCAACGTACAAAATGGATGGCGATACCGTCGCTTATCCCGTAACGCAGTTAGCCAAAGACGCTTTTGACAGCTGCCAAGGCATACAGGAAATTAACCTACCCAGCACGATAGACACCATTCAGACGCGCATGTTCGAAGGCAAAAGCACTTTGCGCGCAATAAACGTATATCAAGTATCTGGCGGATGTGACGCGTATTTTTCGGACAATGGTGTGTTGTACTACAACAACGCCACCGCCGGCACGGTAGACCTTTGGGCGATGCCGCGCGCAAAAACGGGCGTGTATACTCTCAATAACAGAGCGACTACAATTCCCACTCGCGCGTTCTACTATTCCGCTTTGGATGAGCTTAGAATTCCCGCGACTGTTACATTCATATCAAAAGAAGCGTTCTATTACAACAAAATACCCACCATTACATTCCTTTCTCCCGCGGCGGGCGAACAGACGACCGCGCTGAGATTGGAGAGCGGTGCGTTCGACAGTGCAACCGTCACCACGAAAATAGTATTGCCCGCGCGCGAAATTGTTGTTTGGAACACCAAGGACAATGCTGCTATAACCAATCCTGACTTTAACACAGACGTGTTTTTATACTGCTCCGCGCTGACGACTATCGAGGTGGATCCCAACAATGCGTATTTCCAGAGTATAGACGGCTTGCTTTGCTCCAAGGGCGCTAACGCAACCCTGTTATATTGTCCCAAGGACCGTGCGGGTGTATTTACCGTTCCTGCCGGCATAGTAAAAATAGGCAGACGCGCGTTTTCTAACTGCCGTAAGATAACAAAAGTTATAATACCGAATTGGGTAAACGAGATAGAAGAAGAAGCGTTTACCGGTTACAAGATAAGACTTGAAGGTGCGACAATCGACACGGTTATTTGGGGTTGTACGGATCTTTTGAACGTAACGTTCAAGAGCGGGGAAGGCGTTGCCGCCGATCTCGTTATCGGCAAAAATGCGTTTGGCTCCAAAACGGAAACCACCTCGTATTTCTGCAGCAAGCTCAACACCATAACGTTCGAAAAAGACAGCGGCGTTGCAGAAATAGGCGATTACGCCTTTGCGCGTTGTCCTATAACCAAGATAATACTTCCCGCATCCTTATCGGAAGTGAAAGAGGGCGCGTTCTACGGCTGCGACAAGCTTGAAACGGTTGAGTACGCTCCCAACGGCAAAGATATATCGATAGGCGATTTGGCCTTTGCCAACTGCACGTCGTTTACGACGGTTAAGCTTCCCGCCAATATAACGTCGTTCAACGACGGCGTTTTTGCGGGCTGCGACAACCTCAGCAACATAGAAGTCGATTCCCAAAATAAGGTGCTCACCAGCGTGGACGGCGTTTTGTTCACCAAGGACAAAACGGAAATACTGTTCTATCCGTTCGGTAAGGAGGGCAACTACCAAATTCCGTCCACCGTTACCAAAATAAGCGGCGGCGCGTTCTCCGGCAAGTCGAACATCACCGAAATAAACATCGGCAAAAACGTTACGGAAATCGGCGCGGGCGCATTCCGCCACTGCGTAAATCTTGAAAAGGTTATATTTGAGGACGGCGGCACGGAAGAGCTTAAAATAGGTGAAAGCGCGTTTAACTACTGCCAAAGCCTTATTACCTTCCGTCTTCCCGACCGCGTAAAGGTCATTCCCGCGAGGATGCTGTTCTTATCCTATCACTTGTCCGATATATACGTCCCCGCCGGCGTAACCGATATCGGCGACTATGCGTTTTACGCTGTGGGAAGCTTCTCTACGGTGGCCGCTATCGAAAAGATGGTTATACCGGCGTCCGTCAATACTATCGGCTTAGCCGCGTTTGCGAACACCAAGATAACCGAAATCGAATTCGAGGACAAGGAGAGCGGCGACCTTACTTTGGAAACAGTCAAAGATGGATTTAAAAGCAATACGGGAGTCAGCGCATGGCTTGATACGTACTTGCCTATGGAGTTTGCGGCGGGCGAATCGAACTTGTTCTCCTCCAATTCCAGTTTGACTAAGGTGACCTTGCCTAACGGCTTAAAGACTTTGCCTGCTGGTATGTTTAAGTCATGCTCCAAGTTGACCGAGGTCACCATCCCCGGCACAGTAACCGAAATGGGCTACGTCTTTATGAACTGCTCGAAGCTCGAAAAGGTGACCTTTGCCGAGCGTGACAACGGAGAGGACGGCAAGCCGTTGCCGCTTGTAATGATGGACGGTACCGTCGGAAACAACGGTGTTAGCGACGGCAGCCGTGTCGAGTATTATTACGGCGTTTTTGCGGGTTGCAGATCGCTTAAATACATAACGTTGCCCGAAGGCCTTACCCGCATACCGGACTACTGCTTCTTTAACTGCGACTCGCTGGAAAGCATTCATATCCCCGCGAGCGTGCAAAACGGAGAATATACCGTCGGCACAACGCAGCTTACCGCAATAGGCAAAAGCGCGTTTGCGTCCGGCAATATAGGAACGGCATCGTCGCCCAGTACTCCTACCATGAAATTAAGCTCGGTCACGTTTGAAGAAGGCGGTACAGGCGACTTCTCGCTGGGCGAAGATTCATTCAAGGGCAACGCTCGTCTTACTTCCATTACTCTTCCGGCGCGTCTTGCCGACGTGCACGTAACTGCCAACGGCAAGGACTGGGTAGTAAGCGGCGTGCGCGTAGGATATCAAAGCAACACTTCGTCTTACAACACATCTTATCCTTCGTTCGGCAACACTATAACGGTAATCAACGTAGAAGAGGGCGGCAAATACTATTCCTCCGACGACGGCATACTGTATAACGCCGACAAAACCGAGCTTGTATACGTGCCGGCGGCGCGCACCAAGGATATCGAAGTGCCAGCTACCGTCAATTTGGTAAGGAACTTTGCTTTTTATATGAACAAGGGCGTCAAAAAGGTTACCTTCCTTGAAAGAACTTCGTCGGACGCTGCTACGCAGGCTGAGGGCGACGACGCTGACGAACCTGCCACGCCGCAAGGGCTTGTAATAGGCGATGACGCTATGGCAAACAGCGCCGGCGCATTTGCATACTCCAAAGTAGAGGAAATTCATTTCCCCAAACATCTCCAAAAAATAACGGCGTATGCGTTTTATAGTTGTACGGACCTTGTGACATTGGATTTTGCCGAGGGTACGGATCAATTTACGGAAATAGAACATGATGCGTTTAACGCTCCGAATACTACTATACGGGCGTTGAATACCGTCATTTTGCCGGACAGTGTAACCACAATAGGTGAAAGAGCTTTCCGCACGAACAGCAAGCTTGCCACCTTTACCGTATCGGAAAACAGTAAGTTGACCTCGATAGGTATGGAGGCGTTTTACGGCACGGCGATAACCGAATTCTACGTGCCGGCGGCGCAGTCGTTTGAATTGGGCACCGGTGTATTCAGTAACTGTTCCAAGCTGACCACCGTGCATTTGCCCAATACCGTGTCGTCGTTCGACGGCTTGTTCACCGGCTCGTATGCTCTTTCTACGCTCGATATTTACACCGTGGAAGGCGCGACCGGATCGTTGCAAAGCGACAACGGCGTTATATACGTGGACGACGGCAAAACGTTGTCGTACTATCCTATCGGCAAAACGGACAAAAAGTATGTCATACCCGTCGGCGTAACCAAAATAGCGGCAGGCGCGTTTATGAACAACGGCTATTTGGAGGAAATAGAAATCCCCAATACCGTAGAGCTTATCCTTGACAAAGCGTTCTTCATGATGCCGTCGCTCAAAAAGGTCGTGTTTGAAAGCGACACCGTCAACCACTACGTTCAGCTGACGGAAGCCGAAAAGGAAAGCTATACCGGCGACCGCTATATAAAGATAGTAAACGGCGACGAAGTAGAGTACGCCAAGGCGCCCGACGGTGCGCAGGAAGTGTATAAGCTTTTGCCCAAGAATGCTCTTAAAGTCGGAGTTACCGTAAACGCCACTACCGGTGCGGTAACCAACAGTACGGGTTCGACGAGCACTGGCGTGTTCTCGTACTGCCAGTCGCTTGAAGTTGTGAATTTCCCCACGCGGTTAGAGCATCTTTCGGGATATGCGTTCTACTTCTGCGTCAAGCTGCATACCGTCACGTTCGACGCGAATTGCAGACTGGGCATAATGCAAAAATGCGTATTCAGCAACACTTCGTTACAGTACGGCGGCACAAGAGAGGATATAGAGAATAACAGTCAAAATCCGTTTGCTCTTCCCGCCCAAATGACGGAGTTTGCGGCAGCATCGAGTACCGAAGATGAAAATAGAAATCCGTTCGGCAAGGTTACTAAGCTTGTGATACCGGCCGGCGTTACCAAGGTGGGCAACTACGCGTTCTACAACTCCGAGTATCTGCAAGAGGTTGAGTTTACAGGCACGTCCGCCACGCAGCTTTCGACTGTAGGCACGTATATGTTCAAGCAGTGTCCGAAGCTTACGACGGTTATAATCCCCAACAAAATAACCACTTTATCTTCGTACATGTTCCAAGACTGTACGTCGCTTACAACCGTTCTTTATGAAAAACCGACGGCAGGTCAGACGGTGACGGGAGTAAAAATTCCCTCTACCGTTACAACGATAGACAGCTCGGCGTTTAACGGATGCAAGGCGCTTACCAAGGTTATATTGCCCGAAAGTGGTCTTACCAAAATAAACGGCTCGGCGTTCTTTAACTGCACAAATCTTGCCAAAATAACATACGACGAGACCAATACCGAGTACGACTTGTATTTGCCTTCTTCGGCAACTACGTTGGCCGCAAGTGCTTTTGCGGGTACTCCGATCACAACGGCGTATATTCCCAAAATATCGTCGCTCAATCTCATATTCGGCAGCAGTCAAACGAGTACCACCGGCACAGCGGTAGTGTGCAATAACCTCAAAAAGGTCGTGTTTGCTCCCGAATGTACTTTTGCAACTCTTCCCGCAAACATGTTTTTGCAAATGCCGGCGCTTGAGGAGGTTGTGCTTCCCACATCTACTAATTTTAAAACCATAGGTTCGGCGGCGTTTGGATACAGCGGACTTAAAAGGATAACTATTCCCGCAAGCGTGACCACAATCAACAAAGGCGCATTTGCCAACTGTCCGTATCTCGAAAGCGTTACATTCGCACAGGGCGCCAATAAGCTCCTTTTGCAAGCTGGGTCGCAAGTAACCAATACCGTAAACGCCGATGGCGACTATATTATGAACAGTAACTATCAGAATTACGGCGTATTTGCATATAGCGGTTATAAAAACGGCAGAGCGGCGGCCAAGGCAAAAGCCGAAGCGGCTAACGCTACGCAGGCGGATAAGGACGCTTATGCAAATAACTTTAAAATCGATATGTCGGGACGTATGATTGAGACAGTGGTTACGGAAAAGGTATGGGAAACGATTGACGGAGTTAGACAACAGGTTACATACACATACAATTACGGCGTCAGTCCGTTTACATTCTACAAATTATCCGATTTGGATGTTGTATTCGGTGCTACCGCAGAATTATTGGGCGATGCCGCCTTCCAAGGTGCGAATATCGAGTCCATTACTATTCCCGCAACAATCAATACCATTAATAAGGGCGCATTCAGCGACAGCAAAATCAAAACCGTAAAATTTGCGGCAAGCGAAAATCCGTTGACTTTTGTCGCCGGTACTAATGCGACGATAGCGACGTCCTACACTATTACTTGCGGCGCGTTTACCGGAGCCTCGGGGCTTATATCGGTCGATATGTCCGAGCGCAAGATTACGGCTATCCCTGAATACACATTCTATAATTGTCCGAACCTCGAAGAAATCAAGTGGTCGGTAGCGACCGCGGCAACGGAAACCGAGCCAATGACGACGCATACGGCAACTATCGCCGACAGAGCCTTTGAATACAGCTTTAATGCGGTTGCACTCGACATACCTCGCGGTGTGACCTCGATAGGCCAGTGGGCTTTCGGCTATTCCTCGTTAGCCTCCGTAAAGCTTCCCAACACATTAACTGAATTGGGATATGCGGCATTCTATGAGGTTGGCGAACTCGAAAGAGTAGAGTTTGAGCAAGGTAGCAAGATCACTGCCTTTACGCTCGACAGCAGAAACTTGGCTTGGACGTTCGGTTACTGTACCGATCTCAAAACGGTTGTGTTGCCGGACAGCCTTGTTACTATCGGAGCGAACGCGTTCTACAAAACCGGCTTGACGGCAATCACTATTCCGAAGAGCGTCGTTACTATTGGCAACTACGCGTTCGGCACCAATCCCGACCTTACCACGGTAACGTTCGAAAAGGACGCCGAGGGCAACTGCGCGCTGACCACGTTGAGCGAAGGCGCGTTCAACGCCACCGGCATTACTTTGATCAGCATTCCCAAGAGCGTTGTGGCGTTGAGCGATTATACGTTCGGCGGCAGCTCGTCGCTTGAGACGATAACGTTCGAAAAGGATGAGGACGGCAACTGTGCGCTGACCGCAATCGGTAAAAATGTGTTTGTAGGCACCACCCTAAAAGCGATAAGCATTCCCAAGAGTGTAACCTCTATAGGTCAATACGTGTTCTCCAATATTTCGTCATTTACGTCCATTGCGTTCGAAAAGGACGAGGAGGGCAACTGTGCGCTTGCAACCATCGGTGCTGGAGCGTTCAACAACACGGGCATTACGTCGGTAGTCATTCCCAAGAGCGTAACGACTTTGGGTATCAATCCGTTCAGATACTGCGACAAGCTAACCTCGCTCACGGTTGAGGACGGTAACGACACGTACGTTTCGGAAAACAATGTTGTGTATAATGCCGACAAATCCATATTGTTGATATACGCCGGCGGCATTGAGGGAGCGTTTGCTATTCCCAACGACGTTGTGGAGATAGGCGACTATGCCTTTGCGGGCAGCAAGTGGGCGGGCGCGCTTAACGTATCTCTCGCCGGATTCACGGTAGGCGAAAGCGCGTTCGAGGCTTGCGGCATTACGTCCGTAACCTTGGCAAGCGGCGTCACTATCGGCAACTGGGCGTTTGGCGACAACCCCGAGCTTGTTTCGGTAACTGTCGGCGAAAACGTTGTTATCGGCGAGTCGGCGTTTGAAAATTGTGCCAAGCTCGGCTCGGTAACGCTCGGCAGCGGCGTAACGGTCGGTATCAGAGCGTTCGCCGACGACGAGGCGCTTACCGCAGTTACATTACCTGCGGGCGCAACGGTAACTATCGACGCCTTCACGGGCAGCGGCGTAACGTTTGCGGAGGATATGCTCAAAGCCGATACGGTGCTTAAATACGGCGAGCTTGACGCCTATATCGACGGCACCTTAGTGTTTAACGACGCGGCTACCGCCGCGGCGGCGTTAAAGGCGAACGAAAACCTCGAATACGTGGCTCTTGCCGAGGGCGTTACAACAATCGGCAATAACGCGTTCGACGGCATAACCAACCTTAAAAAGATAGTGCTTCCCAGCACGCTTACGACTATAGGAAACTATGCCTTCCGCAACTGCACGGAGCTTGCCGAAGTTGTGTTCGGCAAGGACGAGGAGGGCAACACCGCGCTTAACGAAATAGGCATATATTGCTTCCAAAACACCGCCATTACGAGCATAGTTATTCCCAAGAGCGTTGTCAAATTCAGATACTATGCGTTCTATCAATGCGCTAAGCTCACAAGAGTGGAGTTTGAAAAGGACAGTGCGATAACTGTTTACTATGCTAACGGTACAAGCGGTATAGGTAGCACTTCCGACGCGAGGCACTTTGCCGATTGCCCGTTGCTGGAAACTGTTATTTTGCCCGACCATTCGACAAACATTCCCGCGACGATGTTCGAAAACAGCGGAATAACGCACATTACCATTCCCGCAACCGTTACCGCCATTTGGAGATACGCGTTCCGTAATTGCACAAACCTTGAAACGGTGACCTTTGCAAAGAACAGTGAGGGCAAGACCGCTATCACCACAATCAACGACAGCGCATTCGAAAAATCCGGCTTAACCGGCATTTCTGTTCCGGCAACCGTAACGACGTTCGCTACAAAGGTATTCCAAAACTGTGCGTCGCTTACTACGGTAACGTTTGAAAAGGACGAAAACGGCGAAACCGCGTTTAAGACCTTCGGTACTTATTCGTTTGAGGGCACCGCGCTGACGTCTATATCGATTCCTCGGTTGGTGACTGCTATACCTATAAACTGCTTCAACGGCGTGTCTACGCTTTCGGAAGTTACGTTCGAAAAGGACGCCGACGGCAACTGCGCGCTTACGTCAATCGCCAAGCTGGCTTTTGCGGGTACGAGCATTACCGAAATATCCATTCCCTATACCGTCACCGAAATCGGCGGCGAAGCAACGACCACATTTGCCAGTCGGAAAGACCCCGCAGGCGCGTTCTACAACTGCGCAAGCCTTGCAAGCGTCACGTTCGAGAAAAACGAGGAAGGGGTAAGCAAGCTTGCCAAAATCGATTCGTACGCATTTACGGGCACCGCAATTACGTCGATTTCTTTACCGGCCTCATTGACCTATGTTTACTGGGACGCGTTTAACGGCTGTAATGAATTGACGTCGGTAACTTGGGACATCAACGACGCGGGCAACAGCGCGGCCGCTAACTTGTACAACGCCTTTATGAATTGCCCTAAGCTGAAAAACTTTATATTGGGCAATGCCGTAAAACCGCAAAATGATGCGTTCAGAGACTGGGGTAGCGATATGACGATTTACGTTGTAGACCTGCCCGGACCTTCGAGTGCTTGGACGTCGGCTAGTAGATGGCTATTAAAGTGCGAAGCCAAATGGGTGTGGTACTGGTCGCCCGAAAAGGGCTTCCTCAATGCGGAAGGCAAGTTTGAAAACGAAGTGAATAATCCGTAAAACGGTTTAATGCCGATTATCGGTCAATCATTTCCGTCAAACAACTGCTGCAATGTTAATAATATAGCGTCTATCACGGCAAAGATGCCGCGGTGGGCGCTATATTGCATAAAAAATTTATACAAACCGCCATAATTCGAGTGACATTGCTTGCTAATTGTGGTACAATATATAGGAGAGGTAAAAATTATGGAAACTTCCCAAGCCGAAGTAATTAAAAAGTGTCGAAACGACTTGCAAAAAGAGCGGATTATCAAGTCCGTACTTTGCGGAATGGCCGCGGGCTTTGCCGTTATGTTTTTGCTGGCTTTTATTACTTGGATTTTTGAGTTTAAGGGCTTATGGCTGTCATTGGGACTGGGCGTTGCCGCATGGATAGGCGCTGCGCTGTTGTTCTATTTTGTCGTGTTCAGCTTTACCGATATGGAGGTTATGAAGCGTATCGACCGCGCGGGCTTGGACGAGCGTATGATTACTATGTACCAGCTTCGCGGCGACGATTCGTATATGGCTCGGCGCCAGCGCGAGGACGCGTCGGCGACCTTTGCTGCGGCTGTTAAAAAGAGCGGCGGTCAGCTTATCAAAACCAAAATTACAACCGCTATAATTTGCGCCGCGAGCATTGCTTGTCCGTTCGGCGCGGGTATGGCCGTTGTTACCGCGCTCAGCGATTACGACGTTATCCCTACGCTGTACGAGCTTTGCAGCGACAGCAACTTTGGCGCCGGCTCCGGCTCCACCGCGCCCACTTATACCGTTACGTACAAGGTGAGTGGGGAGGAAGACGGCGGATTATTAAAAATCGGTGATGCGGAAGACGGAGCCATATTGGTAAGCAGTTCGGAGGACAACACCGATAAGACCAAGACCGACAAGGTTGAAAAGGGCGGTACTGCGTTTGCCAAGGCTGTTATCGCCGACGGCTATTATATTGAAAAGTGGGTAGACGAAAATGGGGTGGAGTATTTCCCCAATGCGGCCGGCTATCAGCCTATTGTGTTCACTAAGGACAACGTTCAAAAAAATATGACGGTCAACGTGGTTTTTGCCAAGTACGACGACGAAGCGGACTTGGGTTACAACTATTACTACGACCCCGACAATAAGAACAAAAACCCCGACGATAAAGACCATCCGGACGACAACAATTCCGACAAGGACGGCGACCCCAAAGATTCGCCTATTCCCGACGATATGCCTGTTCCGCCCTCTCAGGGCCCCGGCGGCGGCAATCCCGCAACCCCCGGAAACACCATTATCGACGGCGAAACACAGTACGGCGAAAACTTCGATTACTTCCACGGGCTTGCCATGGATATGCTTGCCAACGGAACGGACGGCTATCCGCCCGAGCTTGTTGCGGCGGTAGAAGCCTACTTTGGAATATTGCTGTAAGGTTCGATTGCTATTGTAAAAAATTTAATCCGCACGCCGCTATATGCGGCGTGCTTACACAGAGGTAAAATATGGTTACGGAAAAGAATATCGCTAAATTCAGCGAACAGTGCAAAAATATTTTTGCTCAGATAGAACGCGACGTTATCGGTCAAAAGGAAATAGTCGAAGGTACGATTATCGCTATGATAGCCGGTGGTAACGTTCTTTTGGAGGGCGTACCCGGTGTAGGTAAAACCCGCCTTGTGCGTTCGCTCGGCAGGGTATTCAGCTTACCCTTTTCGCGTATTCAGTTCACTCCCGACCTTATGCCTGCTGACGTTACAGGTACCAACATTGTCGTCAAGGACGACAAGGGCAATTCGTCCTTCCAATTCCAGCCGGGACCTATATTCAGCAACATAATCCTTGCGGACGAGATTAACCGTGCTACGCCCAAAACCCAGTCGGCGCTTTTGGAGGCTATGCAGGAGCACACCGTTACCGTTATGGGTGTGTCGCGCAAGCTCAATGAGCCCTTCTTTGTTCTTGCTACGCAAAACCCCATAGAGCAGGATGGTACCTATCCGCTGCCCGAAGCGCAGATGGACCGCTTTATGTTTAAACTCATCGTCAAGAATCCCAGTCTTGACGAGCTTATGAATATTGTCAGCCTTACGCAAAAGACGATGGCGGAGGTTGCTGAAGCCGCGTGTAACGGCGAGGACCTTTTGGAAATGCGCGCTACCGCCAACCAAATCCCCGTAGCCGACGAGGTGTTGCGCTACGCTATGACGCTTTGCTCGGCGACTCATCCCGACAGCGAGTGCGCGTCGCAGGCCGCCAAAAAATACGTGCGTTTGGGCGCCAGCCCGCGTGCCGGTCAGGCTATAATATCCGCCGCAAAGGTAAAGGCGCTTTTGAACGGCAGGTTCAATGTGTCGTACAACGATATCAATTCCATAGCGTATCCCGTTCTTCGCCACCGCATGAAGATGAATTTCGAGGCTATTGCGGGGCGGGTAACTCCCGATATGGTCATCAAGATGATATTGGATGAAATGGCTACGCTGTTCAGGCTGGAGCCGACCGCAAGGACGCTTGACCTTTCGGAAAACACGGAACAGCCGATGTCCGCTGAGCCCATAATGGCAAACGCCGACGGCGTGGAAAACGTTGACGCAAACAATGAAGTAAAAGAAAAAAAATCCAAGCGGAGATTTTCTAAAAAATAATGGCTGTCTCTTACTTAAATGATGACTTTTTCAGTCGGTTAGAGACATTGGCTTTAAATCTTCGGTCTGATTTGGCAGGCTTTTTCGGCGGCAAGCACTTTGTACGCAACTACGGACAAACGGTGGAGTTCGCCGATTACAGAGAATACGTACTTGGCGATGACCTTCGCCGTATAGATTGGAACCTGTTCAGCCGATTCGAAAAGTTTTTTATAAAGCTTTTCACCGACGAGCGGCAAATGCATATTCAAATTATGCTCGATTGCTCCGCGTCGATGGGAAGGGTAAGTCCCCAAAAATCCGCGTACTCCGTAGGGGTTGCGGCGGCTTTGGGGTTTTTGGCTGTCCATAATACCGACAAGTTATCGTTTAATCTTATCAAGGACGGCGTTGCCCAAAACCCGTACGGCACCATCGTCGGCAAAAATTCCTTTTTCCGTGCCATCCGCGCGCTGGAAAATATAGAGTTCAGTGGCGAAAGTGATATTGCGTCCGCCGTCATTAACAGCCAGACAGGCTCCAACGACGGACTTACCGTCATCATTTCCGACTTTTTTACCGAAAGCGATTGGAAAAAGGCAATCGATTATTTGTGTTTTAAAAAGCGTCAGGTTTTGCTTGTACAGGTGCTCACGCCAGATGAGGTCGACCCTACGTACGAGGGCAGAGTGCACATGATAGACGCAGAAGCGGAAACCGATATGGACGAGCGCAATATGAAGCTTCGCATTACCCGCAGCATGCAAAATGCGTACGCGCAGGCTCTTGCCGATTACCAAGACGAGCTGAGAAGCTTTTGTCATTCCCGCGGCGCGGAGTTTATTTCGGTAGTTACAGATAGTCCGATAGAGAATGTGCTGTTTGAAGAGTTGTTAAAGGTAGGTGTAATGGAATGAGTTTACTTCTGCCTTTGGGATTACTCGGATTGCTGAGCTTGGTTGTTTTGTTTATAATTTACATTATCAAGCCCAACTATCAGCAAAAGCTGCTTTCCAGCACGTTTGTGTGGAAGCTTAGCTTAAAGTATCAAAAGAAGCGTTTGCCCATAAACAAGCTGCGCAACCTTTTGATTTTGCTTTGCCAAATTTTGATTTTCGTTTTGCTCGCTTTTATTCTTACCCAGCCCGCGGTGCCGGACGAACAAAAACTGAGCAGCAAGGAAAAGGTTATCGTAATCGACGCGTCGGCAAGCATGCTTGCCACAACGCGCTACGACGACGAGCATTATACGCGGTTCGACGAGGCTGTGGACGGCGTTATCGACCTTGTCGGAAAAACCTTTAAGGACGACGGTAAGCTCACCATTATTCTTGCGGGCACAAACGCGATAATATTCGAGGATAAGGAAATATCCGCCGATATGTATGATGTCGTCGATACAAACGATAACGCCCCGATTGGTAGCGAAATGGCAAATCGCACCAACGAGACAGAGAATGTTACCAAGCTGTTTTACCGCGTCGGAGCGGACATGGAAACCGCTGTTATGCAAAGGCTTGCCGAGCTTAAATCGGTGTGCGACGACAGCTATAATCCGCTTGCTTGCACGTTCGGCAGCGCCGACATAGAGGGCGCTATGAAAATGGCGGGGGATATAACCACTGAAAATCCGTTGGCGGAGGTTTATTTATTTACCGGCAAAAAGTATTTGAATAACAACGGCGTTACCGTTGTGGACGTGTCGCGCGGCGCACAAGAGGTGAACGTAGCCGTGCTTAACTTGCGCGCCGAATTGGACGAGGGTTATTACACCTTTTACGCCGACGTCGTGTCGTACGGCGAAAACGTTGAAGTAAATGTCGACTTTTTGATTAACGTCAATGTGTTCGGCAACGACGCCGAGTACGTGCGTCCGATTGAAGCGAGCTTTAACAGGCAGCTGATATCCGGCGAGGTGACAACCGTAATATTCGATACAAACGGTCCCGATAGACAGGTTAGCGAGTATGTTGTAGCGTATTCGTCGGCGAGCGCAAGTATAGTATTCGAAGGCGACGCGATAATCGCGGACAACTCCGTCACGCTGTACGGCGGCGTAAAGCCTACATTAAAGGTTCAGTACGCCAGCCCCAAGCCGAGCATATTCTTCTATTCGGCGCTTATGTCCATAGGTAACGCGCTTCGTAGCCGCTGGGACATCGAGATAGACGAGGTGCGCGGCGAGGACGCCGTTCCCCAAATGAGCGGTTACGATTTATACATCTTCGAACACGCAATGCCGACCGAGGTACCTACCGACGGCGTAGTATTTTTGGTTAATCCTTTACCCTCGCAGCAGACAGGCGTTTCTTACAACACAAGGCTGCCCAACGAGCTTGGCGTTATGCTCGACAGGACGGTAGCCGGTGTGGATAAGAACTTGATAGCGCCCGACACGCACCCGCTTATTAACTATATGAACATAAGCAAGCTGCTCATTACAAGTTACAGCGGCATAAGCACTTATCCGGAGGGCTACACCACGGTTATGCAGTGCGAGGGCAAACCGGTGTTTATATGTAAGAACACGGCGGACGAAAAAATAGCCATTATGACGTTTAGTACCGCCTTTTCCGACATAGCGGTTTCGTTCGAATTCCCTACGCTCATTTACAACATATTCGAATACTTTATTCCGTCGACGTTTACGCAATATATATTTGACGTCAACGACCAAATAACGTTTAAAGCGCGCGGCACTGAGCTGGAGCTTCAAAGCGGCGGCAAGACGGAAACGATAAAGGAATTCCCCAAGGAATACGTTCTTAAACAAGTGGGTAACTACACTACTACACAAACCATATTCGGCGTTAAAAACGCCATTACCGAAAGCTTTTTCGTAAAAATTCCCGCCGACGAAAGCAATATCGACTTGGTTGTGGATTTGATGCCGGGGTCGGTGATTAAGCCTGTTCCGACTATGACGTTTGACGACTTGCTTGTGTGGTTTGCCGCCGCACTTGTTGCGCTGCTGTTTGTCGAATGGTGGCTGCAATCGCGGTCGAGGATATAGGAGGGGAATATGACGAATTTTCAAATCGAATTTCTAAATTCCCCGTGGTGGCTGGTACTGCTGATACCTGCGTTCTTCCTTGCGCTTTTCCCGCATTTCAGGATAGCCAAAAAGTACAGGCGCAATCGCAACAGAATAATTTCGCTTGTTTTGCACCTTGTTATTATGACACTGTGTATTTTTACGCTGTCCGGCATGTACTTTACCTACGACAAAGCGGACAAGAGCAACGAAGTCCTTATTCTTGTCGACAGGTCGTACAGCGGAGAAAAGTATGGCACGACGGATTACGACAAGGACGACTTTGTGCGCACTGTTATAGACGACAGCGGCAAAAAGTACAAGGTGGGTGTTGTTACGTTCGGTTACGACCAAGTGTATGCGGCAAAGATGAGCACGAACACCGACGGGGTTTTCCGCAATTACCTCAATGCCAAGACACCCAACGATTCGGCGTCTAACATAGCGGGGGCGCTTGACTATGCACGCAGCCTGTTCACCAACCAAAGGAACGGCAAGGTGGTACTCATTTCGGACGGAGCGCAAACGGACGGCGACGCCTTGACGGCTATAAAAATAATGTCCGCCAATGGAATTCAGGTCAATTCCGTTTATTTCCCCAACGTTTATGCCGATAGAAACGAAGTGCTTATTTCGGATGTCGAGCTTCCCGAGGATTTCGTGTCGCTGGACACGGAGTTTAAGGTGACGGTAACCGTGCGCGCGCGCAATAACGGCATAGGCCATGCCAAACTTTCGCTCTACGACGACTCCACCGCCGACGGTCAGCAGCTGTTGGAAACGCAGGAGATAGACATCGTCGCTTCCGAGCAGAAGTTTGAGTTTAACATTACGCTTTCAACGCCGAACATGCACAAGCTCAAGTTTAGTATAGAAAGCGTCAACGACGAGATTTCGTATAACAACGAATACTATTCGTATGTTTATATCAAATCGAGCAACAGAATTCTTATTATAGAAAGGGACAGCGGTTCGTCCGAAAAGTTTGTGGCGTCCTTGGGCGACGGCGAGGAATATTCGGCGGAGGTCGTCAACGTTACCGACAATGAAAAGATGCCCAAAACCCTCGACGCTTTGCGTGAGTACGACGAGGTAGTTTTGATGAACATTGCCAACCGCGATATGCCCGACGGATTTGTGGATATGCTTTATGCTTACGTTCACGATATCGGCGGCGGCTTGTTTACCGTGGGCGGAATGCGCGAGGACGAGTACGGCAATACCGTGGCCAATATGTACGACCGTTCCGACATGTACACCATTTCGAGCGACGGCGTTAGGGTGCCGACGTTGTATCAGGAAATGCTGCCCGTTCAGTCTATAAATTATACTCCACCCCTCGGCGTTATGATTATAATAGACCGTTCCGGCAGTATGAGCTCAGACCTTGGCGGCGGAACCAGACTTGACGAGGCAAAGCGCGGCGCCGAAGCGGCGGTGTACGCACTCAGCGAACGCGACTACTGCGGCATTATGACTCTGGAAACAGAGTTCCAGATAGAGCAAACGCTTATTCCCGCAACTCAGCAATCGCGTCTGCTCCGTACCATCAACGATATAGAAATGGGCGGCGGCACTCAGTACGCCGGCGCTATCAAGCGTGCGGGCGAAGCACTGTTGTCACTGAAAGCGCGGCATATCATAGAGCGTTGCCATATCATTTTGGTATCGGACGGCCAGCCTGGTGATAAGACCTTTGAAGAATACGGTGACGTAATTAGCGCCAACTACGAAAAGGGCATCACCTTCTCGATGGTTGCAATCGGCATCGACCAAAACAGTCAATTTGATATTGACATGGCAAATGCAGCCGCATTGGGTCACGGCAGATATTACAGAGTATGGGACAGCACATTGGCCGACAAAATCAGCCAAGAGTTGAAATTGCCCGAAATAACCGATATCAGTACCGAGCCCTTCCGTCCCGATATCGGCGACCATACCTCCGTTGTAAACGGCGTTAAAAAAGAGGATATACCCGAGCTCGGCGGATACTTCGGCACAAAAATCAAGGACAGCGAAGAGCTGTACGTTCCGCTTACCGGCGAGTTTGTACCCATTTTGGCGCATTGGCGTTACGGAGAGGGCAGAGTGGGCAGCTTTATGTGCGATCTTACCGGCGAGGGCTGGTCAAGTGGGTTTATGTCGTCCGACGCAGGCGTTAAAATTATTACAAACACAATCAGAACCCTTTTACCCACCGTCGATATTCGCTATTCCGGTATGACTGTCAATTTTGCGGAGGACAACTATTCTACCACCGCGAGCATATTTACCGAAATGAACGACGGCGACAGGATAGAGCTTGCGGTGTATACCGTTCCTACGGGCGAGCAAGAGGAAAAGCTGGTTACAAAAATCGCGCCCACGCCCGAGCAAGGCTATTCCAATATTAAGTTTGAAATCACCGAATCTGGTGTTTACAATGTTGTTATATCCAAGCTTGACGATGACAACAATTTGATTGCTCGGCACAGCGAATACAGAGTATTCTCGTATTCCAAGGAATACGACATATTTGTTGACAGTAAATCATGTGAAAGCTTTATGAAGCAGCTCGCAGTTGACGGCGGCGGCAGGGTTATTTCGCTTGACGAGCCGTGGTCGGTGTTCGACAGAGATGTTGACGCGCTTCACAATAAGTTCGACCCTCGCTGGACGTTTATGATAATCGCCATCGTGCTGTTCCTGCTTGATATTGCCGTACGCAAATTTAAGTTCAAGTGGATACACGAGCTTGTGCGAGAAAGAAGGGAAAAGCGCGCCGCCGCTCATGGGCAAAGTGAGAAGCTATGAAAAAAATTCGATTAATTAACAGAATATTGTTAGTATTGTGTTTGGCGGTATCCGCGTTGCTGCTGGTTGTCGCTTGCGGCAGCGGGTCTAAGCTTGACAAGCCGAGCAATTTTGCGTTTACAAACAATAACATGCTCAGCTGGACTGCCGTGGCGCACTCTAAGGGATATACTGTTGATATAAACGGCACAAGGATAGATACGCGCAGGACCTCCGTGTCCCTCGGTGATTACGCCTTTGGCGAATATACGGCAAAGGTAAAGGCGCTCGGCGACGGCGAGGAATACCGAGATTCCGATTGGGCGACCTTGAAATTTGAAAGGGAATACGAGTCGGGCTTGCGGTACGCGCTTGCCGAGGACGGCAGGTCGTACGAAATTACAAGCGTGGGCTCGGCGACGGGCGATATTGTAATAGAGGACGAATATAAAGGCTTGCCCGTCACGAGCATAGGTGAGTATGCGTTTTCCAACTCGGTCAAGGTGAAAAGCGTCGTTATCGGCAATAATGTTAAACAAATAAAATCCGGTGCGTTTTATAACTGCTCGTCAATGGAAAATGTGGCGATTCCGAGCAGCGTGGCGGTAATAGCCGATAAGGCGTTTCAGAGCTGTCACGGTCTTAGCGAGGTTGTGATACCAGACAGTGTGGTGAGCATAGGCGAATACGCTTTTGCGCACTGTCGCGGACTTACGTCAATCGATTTGGGCAACGGCGTAAAGAGCTTGGGCAATCGTACATTCTATCGTTGCTCCGCGCTTTCAAGCATAACCATTCCGCAAAACGTAAGAGTTATGGGCGAAGAAGTCTTTTCGGAAGCCGTCGAATTGGCTTCGGCACATATTTTAATGGAAAACGGTGCAATAGGTGAGTACGCATTCTACAAATGTGCTAATCTTACCGACGTTGTAATCGGCGACGGGGTAACCGAAATCGGCGCAGGCGCGTTTATGTCCTGCACCGAGCTGGAAACGGTTGTTATGCCCGATTCGATAGTGAAAATAGGCGGCAGTGCATTCGCCTATTGCAGCAAAATGTCCAACATTAAAATCGGCAAAAATGTGCAGCAGATAGGTCAGCACGCTTTTTACGACACGGACGATTGGGAACAATCAAGGGATAATTCGGTAATCATCGACAACTGGCTTGTCGGCGTTAAAGTCCCCAAGGACCTTGTTACGTTGCCGCTCGGCGCCTTGCAAATCGTCGGCATCGCGGATAAAGCTGTTTTGAACTGTACCGCATTGAACAGCGTTAAATTTCCGGATACCGTTAAGTACATCGGCGCGTCCGCTTTTGCCAACTGCATGGCAATTACGGGCATAACCCTGCCCGACACCGTCGAAACCGTAGGCACATTTGCCTTTTCCTACTGCGCCGCATTGAGCAGCATACAGATGGGCGCCTCGATAAAGAGCATTGGTAATTATGCGTTTTATAATTGCGAAAATTTGCGTACCGTCCGTACGGGCAACAGCTTGGAAACCGTAGGCTCGCATGCGTTTGACGGTTGCATATATCTCGAAGCAAATGCAGTCAATATCCCCGCTTCCGTAACGTACATCGGACCGTACGCCTTCAATAATACAAAGGCGTGGGACGATGCCGAAAAAATCGTAAAGGTGGGCAACTGGATTGTCGGCTGCAAGTCCGACGCTTACGGCGTAGTTCAAATAGACAACGGCGTCACGGCAATCGCGACGCAAGCGTTTTATAATTGTGACAGGATAACGACAGTCGTCATTCCCAACACTGTCAATTATATCGGCACATTCGCATTTTTCGGTTGCACCGCTTTGAAATCGGTCAATATCCCCGGCGGCGTCGAGCGGATAGAAAATTCGACATTCTTTAACTGCTACAATTTGCAAAGTGTGGAAATAGCAAACGGTGTAAAGGAAATAGGTCGCCGAGCGTTTGCATATTGTAACGCTATCACTATGGTGGAGCTTCCCGATAGTGTGACTGTTGTAGAGGACGAAGCGTTCTTCTCTTGCTTTGCGGTAACAAGTCTTTCGCTCGGCAACAACGTCACGGCCATAGGCGATTACGCGTTTCTTAACTGCTCTAAGCTGCCGGAATTGGTTTTGCCCAACTCCGTCACGAGCATTGGCAAATATGCTTTTTACAACTGTTTCTCTATAAAGAATGTCGATTTCGGCACGGGCGTGCAAACGATAGGCGAGCGCGCGTTTTATGGCTGCTTGTCTCTTACCGAGCTTGACTTGCCCAGCAGTCTTACCGAAATAGGCGAGCGCGCGTTCTATAACTGCACGGGACTTAGGACTGTCAATATAGGCGACTATGTGCGCAGTATCGGCGCTTATGCGTTTGCGGGCTGCAAGCGGCTCATAGCCGTAAATATTCCGGACAGCGTTACCGAAATCGGCAGCTTTGCTTTTCGCGGCTGCAAGTCGCTTAGCGGCATAACCCTCGGCGGTAGTGTAACGTGGGTGGGTAATCATGCATTCAGCGCATGCGACGTTACTGTTTACAGCGAAACCTATCCCGACTATATCAGATGGGCACCGCTTTGGAATTCGTCCTACCGTCCGACGGTGTGGGGTTGTACGCTGTCCGGCGACAAAACCTACGTCGTGTCTATAACTGTTGCGGAAAATACTGTTTATCAACCCGATCCCGATATCGCCGTTACTGCGCCCACTCGCGTCGGCTACAAATTCCTCGGCTGGGCGACTACGGAAGGCGATACCGAAAACTTGATAGATGCAAAAGACCTGTCGAAAGTAGAGGTCGGAACAACTGTATACTCGGTGTGGGAAGAAGCCGAAAAGGAAGAAAATCCCGAAATAGACCCGTTGCCGATGATTCCGCCCCGTCCCGGGGGCCTTCAAGTGGTAACACCCGGCGGTGGTACCGCTTGGATATAGGATAAGCAAATAATTAACATAAGCCCGAAAGACTTTCGGGCTTTTTTGTTGCATGTTTTATACATGCGTGATTTTGTCGCACACTGTGCGTCGCGCGGAAACGATTGACAAATTACCGAATATCTATTATAATAGCATTGCACAAGTCGCTTGCGCGCCTATATCGAGAGCAAGCTCTCGAACAAAATGTAAACATTTTGAGTGCAGCTATTGTTACACGGCGCAAATTTGTCCTTGCAAGCAAGCAAATTTGCTTGTTATATAATGCAAATACTATAACAGTTTTCTGTAAAGGAGATTTTATGAGAACACGTTCGGTACATAATCCCATTTTGGCGTTAATGCTTTCGGCGTTATGCATGGTTATTTCCGCCATCATAGCCATATCGGTATTTGCGGCGCCTCGCCGTGCGACCGCCGCGGAAGCCGAGGACAATGCGCACGGCTACTATTACTCCCAGCTCAAAAACAGCAAGCTCGCTGAGCGGCTGTACGACGCGCTGTGGGATATGAAAGAAGACTATTTCGAAGACTGTACCGAGGAATACGACTTGACGTCGGTGCTTACTCAAAGAGAACTCGGCGATTATATTATTAACAAGTCGCCCGCAATCCCCGTAGCATTGGGAGCGGCGCGCGACGCGTTTTACCTCGACCATCCCGAACTGTTTTACGTGGACGTGCATAAAATGCGCCTTACGTTCAGCTCGGACGGCAACACTCACGTTGCGTACCTCGGTGCGGGCAGAGAGGCTAATTATTATGCGGACTACACCGCTTCGTCCAAAGCTGACGTAAAAGCCGCGGTGGAGGACTTTAACGCGCAAGTGGAAACAGTGGTAACGGCCGCAAAGGCGAAAACGGGCGTTGTCGAGCAAATACAATACGTAAACGAATATTTGTGCGAAAAAGCCAAATACGATTTCGGCGCGTACGACGACGTGCACAGCGACCGCGCATACAACGGATACGTATACACCGCTTACGGCATTCTAAACAGCGGTGAGGGCAAAGCGTTGTGCGAGGGTTATTCCAAAGCGTTTAAGGTAATAATGGATAAGCTCGGCATTCCGTGCGTGCTTGTTGCCGGTCCGGCGTGCAACGGCATTGACAGCGTGGACGGGCGGGAAGCAGCCTACGAGCCGCATATGTGGAATGCCGTTAAAGTGGAAGGACAATGGTACGGCGTAGACGTAACGTGGAACGATACGGAAAACAACCACGGCAAGTATTTGCTTTTGGGCGAGATTTCCTTAATGAAAAATAGATACGAGGATCCCGTTATTTCTTCATCCGAGTTTAAGGTCAGATATCCCGTTCTTCGCACGCTCGATTATGGCGAGTTTACCGACAGTAACGGTTTTGAGTTTAAGGACAGCGGCAAGGTGGGCGGCGTAGAGCTCGGTTACGATGCTTCCGGATTGGTAGGCGTAAGCTACGAGAACAAAAACATCAACCAGTTAAAGGCTGACGGAAAATACCTTGCAGTGCGCTTGGGCGACGATAAGCCGTGGGTTGACTATACCGCGTATGTCGATTTCTTGGCTGAAAATACGGCCGATGAAGTAATTGTCGGCAAATACACACTGTTTATGCCGTATATGGCAGAACAGTATTCGCAGTTTGCAATTATCAACGTTGCTCCCGACGCCACAACGGACTTGGGAATAATGTCGGCAGGTACGTGGCAAAACCTCGATACCAAAAATATTCTTGCTGTAAGCGCAAAGTATAACAATCAGGATTTCGGCGTGGCTAAGGGTAAACCCCATATTAAATCGATGACGCCCAACGTACCGGGCTACATAGAGAGCTTTGAACCTACGAATATATCCATTACTTACGACGAGCAACTTGTATATGAAGATCCTACAAATCCTGTTGTGGACATCGAGGTCACTGCGGAGCGTAGCGATATATATAACAAAATCAAAGTGGAAAACGTGGTTTGGCACGAAGACACCAACACAGTTACTTTCACCTTCACGCCCAGCTTGATGTATTCGCACAACGGTCTTTCGTACTACTTGGCGCCTACAAATCTCATAGGCAAGGACACCGGCGAAACACCTGAAGCGGGTAGGTTCGCTTTCAAGAGACTCAACAGCTCTATTATTTGCCCTAAGGTATTTAACGACGGCAGGCTGTTTATTAAGATTTACGGCGAGCCTAAGTTTGTCAGCGCCAGTGACGAATCGCTCAATCAGTTTAAAGACAAGAACGGTCAACCCATTGTTAATCAACGCAGCCAGCTCATGCTCGTAATCAACCAACCGACTAAGGCGGAAAACGAGCAAATGGCGGAAGCGGCTAAGACGCTCAACGATAAAATTTTGGCGAGCTCGACCTACCAAATCGATTTGCAGATATGCGGCTGTTTGCAAAAAGTTCCCGACGGCAGCTATATGCAGGTCGGCTTCGGTTTCCCCGAGGGAATTGGACCGGAGGATGCAGGCGTCAGCTTCACCGTTTATCATTACAAGAAAAACGACGACGGCACGATTAAAGAGGTGGAAGCCGTTCCGTGCGTCGTCAACGAGTACGGCATTATCGCTACGGTAAGAAGCTTCTCGCCGTTTATGATTTGCGCGGTCAAATCCGACAGCCCGTCGGTTAAAGACCTTGACAAGCGTGTGCTTGCTTCGGTTGACGGCAGCGGCGGCAATATCGATAAAAAGGATATAGTGAGCGTTGCAAGCGGCGGCTCCGTAACATACACCATAACCGAGGACGAGGGATATGCCTTAGACCGCGTGCTTGTAAACGGTGTGGACAAAAAGGCGAGCGTGGTTGACGGCAAGCTCACGCTTAACGAAACCGAACTCAAAGCCAACAATAGTGTTGTTGTGACGTTTATTTCCGACCGTGCGACCAAGTTTATCGCCGACAATAACTTGAAGGTTGTCGAGCACGATTTGATTGTTACCGACAAGGATATGATAGTCGCATACGTGGCGGGCGATCCTACGCCCAAGGCGCCCGAAAAAGGCGCCAACGTCGGACTTATAGTCGGCATAGTGATAGCAGTAGTCGTGATTGCGGCAGCGGCGGCAGTTGCACTGTTCCTTATCTTCCGCAAAAAGAATGGAGCTCAAAGGGCGACTGCTGGCAACAAAAACAAGACCGCTAAGGCAAAAGCAACGACAAACAAGGAAGCGGCGGCTACGAAGGATAAGGCGGCAACAAAACCTGCGACTAGGCCCGAGCCTGCCAAGACGGATAAGACCGTGACGGCAAATACGGCAACGGCAAACAGGACGGCACCGCCCACGCGCCCCGCAACTCCTACGCGTCCGACGGCAACGCCGCAACGCCCGCAAAGCGGAACAGCAACGCAAAGACCGACATCTACTGCGCAGCAAAGACCAAGCGGCAGTTCAACTCAACGCCCGACATCGCAACGTCCTACGGCGGCAACGCCGCAGCGTCCGACAGGTGCGAATACGCAAAGACCTGCCGCGCCTACCGCGCGTCCGTCTGCGTCTACGCGCCCGAGTGGCACGACGCCGCAGCGTCCGACAGGCGCAACGCGTCCCGCTCCCACCGACAAAAACAAAAAGTAAACCGAAACAACAATAAGGAGTTATTCGTATGAAGCTTGATAAGCTTGTAGGCGAACGTTTTAAGGAAAAGCCCGCCGATTGCGTTGTGGACAGTCACGCCTTTATGGTGCGCGGCGGATATGTAAAGTACGTTGCAAACGGAATATTTTCGTCGTTCATGCCGCTCAAGCGCGTGACCAAAAAAATCGAACAAATTATGCGCGAGGAGATGGATTTAATCGACGGACAGGAAGTGCAGTTCCCCGTAGTCATGCCCGCGTCCATTTGGCAGGAGTCGGGCAGGTACAAGAGCATCGGCAAGGAAATGGCGAGGTTTAACGACCGCAACAACAGCCCGCTCGTGCTCGGTATGACGCACGAGGAGGCGGCGGTGCATCTTGTACGCGAGTACGGTCAGACCTACGCAAAATATCCCTTTATGATATATCAAATCCAAACCAAGTTCCGCGACGAGGCGCGTCCGCGCGCGGGGCTTATAAGGGTGCGCGAATTCACAATGAAGGACGCGTACTCCTTCCATACAAGCCAAGCTGATTTGGAAGAATATTACGACAAGGCGCACAAGGCGTACGAGCGCATTTACGCGCGCGTTGGACTCCCCGAGGTCATTTCGGTAAAGTCCGATTCGGGAATGATGGGCGGCAGCATTTCGCACGAGTTTATGCTACTTACAGCTATCGGCGAGGATTCTATCGCCATATGCAATGATTGTGGATATAGAGCGAATGTAGAAGCTGCGGAATGCGTTTTGGACGCGCCCGCAAAGGCGAAGAGCGAAAAGCTCACAAAGGTGCATACGCCGAATAGCCACACCATCGAGGAGGTATGTTCATTCCTTAAATGCGAAACGGCTTCTTCGTGCAAGGCGGTGGTGTATCAGCGTAATGCCGACGACAGCTACGTAGTGCTGTTTATTCGCGGCGATTTGGAGGTAAACGAAACAAAGCTCACTAACTACTTGGGCTGCGATATTCACCCCGCGGTCATAACCGAGGAGAGCGGCATTGTTGCCGGCTTTATCGGTCCTGTGGGATTTAGCGCCAAGGCGACGGTGCTGTTTGACAGGTCGCTGAAAGATATGAACAACCTTGTTTGCGGCGCGAATGAGAACGATTATCATTGCACCGGACTCGACATGGCGCGCGACGTAAAAGGCGCGGAGTACCATGACTTTGCCAAAATTGTGGACGGCGGCATTTGTCCCGTTTGCGGCAAGCACAGCATAACGGTTTCGCGCGGCATAGAGGTGGGTAACATATTCCAGCTTGGCACCAAGTACACCAAGTCGATGGGTATGACATATCTCGACAACGACGGCAATTCTCAGTATCCGATTATGGGCTGTTACGGTATTGGCGTGGGTCGGCTTGCCGCGGCTATTGCGGAAGCGCATCACGACAATTACGGGCCCATTTGGCCGCTTTCGGTATCGCCGTGGCAGGTGCATTTGTGCGCCGTGCGTGCCGACGACGCGGAAATCAAGGCGTATGCCGACAAGCTGTACGAAAGCTTACAGAGTAGTGGCATAGAGGTTATTTACGACGACCGCAACGTAAGCGCGGGCGTAATGTTCTCGGACGCCGACCTGTTGGGCGTTCCGTACCGCGTAATCGTCAGTCCGCGTAATATGAAAAGCGGCGTTGTGGAATTTACCTCGCGCGACAAGACTATGAAGGAAACGCTTGACTTAAACGGCGCCGCCGACGAGGTGATAAAAACAGTCCGCGCCGAGCTGAATAAATATAAAATGTAACGTAAATATGGTCAACGACAATACCAAAGATAAGGCGTGGTTTACCGCTTACGCTGATATACTTAGGGAGGAGCTACTCCTCGCTATGGGCTGTACCGAGCCTATATCTATCGCGTACGCGTCGTCTATCGCAACGCACGTGCTTGGGCGTCCGCCCGCCGCGGTTAAGGTCGGGCTTTCGGGCAGTATTATAAAAAATGTAAAGAGTGTGCTTGTTCCCGCTACGGGCGGGTTGCATGGCGTAAACGCCGCCGTGGCGGCGGGTGTTATTGCCGACAGCCCGCAGCTTGGTTTGAACGTTTTGAGCGCGCTCGGTGAGAGTAAACATTCCGAAATAAAAGAATATATGAACGCCGCCGACATTAAGGTTTACGGCATCGAGTCCGAGGACGAATTTGAAATCGACCTTTCGGCAACCCGTGACGGCCATACTGCGCGTGTGCATATTGTGGGCGAGCATACCAACGTGGTGGCTATACTAAGAGACGGGAAGGATATAACGGACGAGTACATACAGGCGCATACATGCACAGTAAAGCACTGCGACCACAAAGTGCTTAATATGAAGAATATAGTTGAGTTTGCAAAGTCGGTCGATTTGGACGAATTGCGCGAACTTCTAAAACGCCAAATCGAGGTAAACCTTGCCATAGCCGACGAGGGACTGAAAGGCGACTACGGCGCGTCAATCGGTAAACTGCTATATAACAACGGAAATTGCAGTGTGCGCAATAAGGCGCGTGCCTATGCCGCCGCAGGATCGGACGCGCGAATGAGCGGTTGCGAAATGCCCGTATGCATAGTGTCGGGCAGCGGCAATCAGGGTATGACGACTTCGCTTCCCGTTATAGTGTACGCCAAGGAATTGAACGCAGACGAGGACACGCTGCTCCGCGCGCTTATCGTAGCCAACTTGACCACGCTGTACCAAAAGACTGAAATAGGCTGTCTGTCAGCGTATTGCGGCGCTATCAGCGCGGGTTGCGGCAGCGGTTGCGGCATAAGCTATTTGCACAACGGCGGGGACTACGACGAGATAGCGCAAACGCTTGTAAACAGTGTGGTAATACTTTCGGGCACCATTTGCGACGGCGCCAAGGCGTCGTGCGCCGCCAAAATCGCAATGGCTGTGGAAGCGGGTATTATGGGCTTTGAAATGGCGCGCTCGCATAAAAACTTTAATGCTGGTGACGGCGTTGCAGGCGACAGCGTAAACGACACGGTATGCAATATCGGGCGCATAGCGGGCGAGGGCATGGCGCAAACAAACAAAACAATCATTCAAATAATGACCGATACCGAAAATAAATAAAGAAAAATCGAGTATTTTTATACTCGATTTCTCTTATACTTTCGGCTTTTTCCACGGACGGTTTTTGCCCAGCCAGCCGTTTTGCTCCCAATATTTTACATCAAAGCTTTCCACGCCGCTCTTGCGCACTTTCTTTTGTATCATGCGGCAAAGCGCAAACTTGATTTTGGTAATAAGCTTTGTATGCGCGGGCTTGTTGTAATTTATCTTTAAAAACTTGCGGGCAAGCTTGTTTATTTTTCTCGTAAGCTTTTTGTGCTTTTTATCGGATAATTTATCCCAAGCGATATCGCTCATAAGAGCGCCGCAAAACACACCTATTTTAGATACGCCCCACCAAGACAGGCTGTGGCGTATATCTTTTGCCGTAGATTTTGCGCCCGCGCCCAAGCACTGCGTAATTATTACCGCGCGCTTGCCGAACATTTGCGGCGCAGGGCGGTGCGGCATCCAGCGGTACGCCAAATGGTCCAACAGTGCTTTCATTCCGCCCGTGGCGTGCATGACGTAAGCGGGGGAAGTCATTACTATCAAATCGGCTTGCAACAGCGATTTTTCAATGCGCTCTATGTACGAATAATCCTTGCAAGTGCGCTCGCCGTTGGTAAAGCACGCGGTGCAGCCAAGGCAAAATTCGGGGCAGTCCTTGGGTAAGTAAAATTCGGTAATTTCGGCAACCGATTTGAACCGTTCCAAAAACAGCTCTTTCAGCTTATAGGTAACGCCGTGCTTTTCCGTACCGTTTATTACAGTTATTTTCATTTTAATATCGACCGTAGTTGTTTGTTATAATCATTATAACATACTTACTGTATTCAGTCAATGACATTATTTTCGCCGCTTACCGAATTTAAAGCGAATTTGACAGCGACAGCGTAACGCTTACACTGCCGTTGCCGAGGACGGTTTTTAGCTGTGCGGACGTTACGCCCGTGATTTTGCCTAAACGAGTGTAGCTCCAGCTGTTGGAGCCGTAAAAGATTACAAGCTGATTGCCTTGATATAATACAAAATCACAGGGCTGCGTCGTGATTTGTTCATTGCTTGTCGGCAAATCAAAGCCGAGTCCGCCCACCTTTTCAAATCCGCCGTAGTCGCTCATTTCGATTGTTATGGGCGATGTTTTCAGTCTTTCCTTCAACGCTGCCGTCGCCGTATTGTCCTCGAGCGTCGCCGCAAGAGTGGTATTTCCTATCGTAAAATAAATTTGCATGCTCTCTATTTCCGTTTCTGTTTTAATGTCAAGACTGTCAATCCAGTCCTTTACGCCGGTTTGACTTGTGCCGCTCGCAAACCGCTTGCCGCTTTTCCATTCGGCATCGGGCGCGAGGGAGTGTAAGTTGGTGTCGCTGCTGCCTATGCCGCTGCTGTGCGACGTGCAGAACGGAATAACCGTCTTGTTCGAAAAGTCGTAGCTCTCTAAAAACGTATAGATTATTTTGGGCGCTTGCCCGTGCCAAATGGGGTAGCCCAAAAATACTATGCTGTACTTGTCTATATCTTCCACGCTTCCGCTTATTGCGGGGCGTGCGGTAGGATCGGCTTGTTCGCGGTCGGCGCGGCAGTTTGTGTAATACTTTAAGTCGTCCTCTGTGTACGGCACTTGCGGCGTAATTTCGTACGACGTGCCTTTTGTTTCCGCTTCGATATGCTTTGCTATCCCTTTGGTAGTGTCGGTGCAGGAAAAGTATGCAATCAATATATTCGAAGAGGCAGAAACGGGCGGGCGCGTGATTTCGCCGTTGCCGTTATTGCCTGTTCCGTTCGAATTACCTTTGTTGCAAGCGGTAAATCCGAGGAGCAGCATAACCATTATTAAAATAGATAATAAGAAGTTTTTCATAAATTAACCGTTCATATTCGTTTTGAAGAAATCTTCGAGCTTGGCAAAAGGAATGATGTCCGTTCTGTCGTACAAATCGGTATGGACTGCGCTGGGGATAATGAGCAGTTCCTTGTTGTCACCCTTCAAGTTTTTGAACGCATCCTTGCTGAAATAACACGAGTGAGCCTTCTCGCCGTGCACAAGCAACACTGCGCTGCGTATCTCGTGGCTGTATGCGAGTATTGGCATGTTGATAAACGAAAGCGCCGAGGTCTTGTTCCAGCCGCCGTTGGAATTTAGCGAACGCTTATGGTAGCCGCGCTTTGTTTTGTAATAGTCGTAATAGTCCTTTACAAAGAACGGCGCGTCGTCGGGCAGAGGATCGACAACTCCGCCGCCCAATTCATAACCACCGTTTTTGTAGTCGACGGTGCGCTGTGCGTTCAACGCCTTTTTGGTATCGTATCGGGCTTGTTCGCTGTCCGCCTCGTCAAAGTAGCCTTTGGCGTTTACTCTTGTCATATCGTACATTGTGGAAGCGACCGTAGCCTTTATGCGCGTATCCATAGCCGCAGCGTTAATAGCCATTCCGCCCCAGCCGCAAATGCCTATAATGCCGATTTTGTTCTCGTCCACGTCATCGCGGCACGAAAGATAGTCCACTGCCGAGCAAAAGTCCTCGGTGTTTATGTCGGGAGAGGCGACGTACCTCGGCTGACCGCCGCTCTCGCCGGTAAACGACGGGTCGAAGGCAAGCGTCAAAAATCCGCGCTCTGCCATGAGCATGGCGTAAAGCCCCGACGACTGTTCTTTGACCGCGCCGAACGGACCGCACACCGCGATTGCGGCAAGCTTGCCCTGCGCGTTTTTGGGCGTGTACAAATCCGCCGCAAGCGTTATGCCGTAACGGTTGTGAAAGGTCACTTTTTCGTGGTTTACCTTTTCGCTTTTAGGGAAAACCTTGTCCCATTCCTTTGTCAAATTCAACTTTGCTTCCATATTATTTACTCCTTTACGGTTTTCAGTATTTTTGCGGGAACGCCGCCCACAACCGTGTTTGCGGGTACGTCCTTGGTGACTACCGCGCCTGCGGCGATTACCGCTCCGTCGCCGATTGTTACGCCCGCCAGTATAGTCGCGTGCGCGCCTATCCATACGCCGTTACCTATTTTGACGGAGGCGGGCAGCATATTGGCACGCTTTTGCACATTCAAATCATGATTGAGCGTAGCGATAACCACTTGCTGACCGATAAGCACGTTATCGCCGATTTCGATGCCGCCTTGGTCTTGAAAGCAGCAACCCGAATTGATAAACACGTTTTTGCCGACCGTAATGTTTTGTCCGTAGTCGGCGTAAAAGGGCGGGAATAATCCGAAGCTGTCGTCAACCCGTTTGCCTATAAGCTCGGAAAATATATTACGAAGATCTTCCGGCGTGCGGTAGGTATTGTTCATATCCGCCGTTATCCGCCTTGCCCGCTGCGCCATGTCGTGCATATGCATATGCGTTTCCGAATTCGCCTCGATATACGCCTTATTCCTCATTTTTTCTTTAAACTGTTCAGTATTCATACCTCTGCTTATATTGTATTGCCTATTGTGCGGTATGTCAAATACTTATATTTTATGGTATTCCATAATTGACGCGCATACTTATTTATGCTATACTTATATTAAGGCGGTGTTGTATGGAATTGAGAGAGCTTAGGTATTTTTTGGCGGTCGCGCGTGAGCAAAGCATATCCAAGGCGGCGGAAGCATTGTTTGTTACTCAGCCCAATTTGTCGCGGCAAATGCAAAATTTGGAAAAGGAAGTAGGGCGTCAGCTTTTTGTTCGCGGCAGTCGAAAGATTACGCTGACGGAAGCGGGACGGCTGCTGTATAAGCGCGCGGAAGAAATTATCGATTTGTACAATAAAACGGAGAGCGAGCTGAATTCGCCTATGACCGACATTAGCGGGGATATTTATATCGGCGGCGGCGAAAGCTACGCCGTGGAAATAATAGCAAAAGCTGCGCATGCCGTTCAGCGCGAATATCCGAATGTTAAATTCCATATTTTCAGCGGGGACAGCGGTACGATATCCGAAAGGCTGGACAAAGGACTTATTGATTTCGGTATTTTTATCGAGCCGTTCGACGTGAGCAAGTACGACTATTTGCGCCTGCCGCTTACCGATACGTGGGGCGTGCTCATGCGTAGGGATAGCCCGCTCGCGCAAAAGGAATATATTACGCCCGAGGATTTATGGGACAAGCCGCTTATTCGCTCCCGCCAGTCGCTCGGCAAGAATATGATGGGTCAGTGGTTCCAAAAAAG
Source organism: Clostridiales bacterium (assembly GCA_029070965.1). Taxonomy (GTDB): domain Bacteria; phylum Bacillota; class Clostridia; order Christensenellales; family Pumilibacteraceae; genus Anaerocaecibacter. Next base: position 39,218 of record JAIEBI010000057.1, on the reverse strand, counting down.
CGAGGAAGAGTTGAACGTCGTAGCAACGGGTAATTTGCTGTACAATATGTCTTTGCTGGTAAAAGAGGGCGTAGGCTATGCCGTTTGTTTGGATAAGATTATCCAGACAAACGAAAACTCCGATTTGTGTTTCAGACCGCTGTATCCCGAGCTTATATCTCACCTCGACATCGCGTGGAAAAAGTATCAGGTTTTTCCCAAGTGCGCCGAGATTTTTCTAAAACGTCTGCAAGAGCTGTTGTAAACGGAATAAATTTGGCATAACCGCTTTACTGTTTGTTAAAAAAGTGGTATTATACAATCAGTAACAATCAAGGAAAAAATATGAATTATATAGGGTCTAAGTATTCGCTTATCAATTTTTTAAAATCGTCCGTTGCCAAAACTTTGGAGATTAACGGCGAAACGCGCAATCCGTCCGAGATGGTATTTGCCGATTTGTTTGCCGGAACGGGCGTAGTAAGCGCTGCGTTTATGCAGTACGGGTATTCGATTATCGCAAACGATATTCAGTATTTCAGCTACGTTATAACCAAGCACGTTATAGAAAACAGCGGTAAGCTTGACGAACAGCGTTGTATGCAGTTGATTGACGAGTTGAACAACGTAGATGGCGTAGAGGGATTTATATACAAAAACTATTGCTACGAGGGCACGGAAGGTCAGGAGTTTAGGCGCATGTACTTTACCGAGCACAACGCCAAAAAGTGCGACGGCATACGGCTTGCCATCGAGGACATGCTGGGTAAAAATGCCATCAACGACAACGAGTATTTCTTTTTGCTCGCGTCGCTTATTAACAGCATGGACAAGTATGCCAACACGGCGTCGGTGTACGGCGCGTACCTTAAACAACTAAAAAAGTCGGCGCAAAACGAAATGAAGCTGACAGCGCTGCCCATTACCGATACCAAAGTGCAATGCCAAGTATACAACGAAGATATTAGCGAGCTTGTTAAGCATGTTTCGGGGGATATACTGTATTTGGACCCGCCGTATAATGCGCGGCAATACTGCACCAACTACCATTTGCTGGAAACGATTGCGCGGTACGACAATCCCGTAATTTACGGCAAAACGGGGCTTAGAGAATACGCCGACCAAAAGAGCGTTTTTTGCATTAAGAGTCAGGTGGAAAAGGCGTTTGCCGAGCTTATCAAAAACGCTCAATTCAAATACATATTCCTAAGCTACAACAACGAGGGATTAATGTCCTGTGACGCGATAGAACGGATAATGAAAAAGTACGGTAAGTATAAATACTTTATTCAAGACCACCGCCGCTACAAAGCGGATAGCGCCAGAGAAGCCAAAACGGACAAGACGGTCGAATTTTTGCATTGCTTGGTAAAGAAGTAAATAAGCGTGACAACGTTATACAATATCCTTATGTGCAGTAGCGCATAGGGATATTTTTTTGAATATGTCATGTATTACGTATATTAAATCATTTAAAGTATTGATTTAATTTTGTTAATATGCTATAATGATAATATGGAGTGGTATATGTATAACGTTTTTAGAAAGAGTTCATACGACAAACGTGGCGCGACCTCGGCAAGAGTGCGCGTTGTTGCGTGCATTACCGTATTGTTGATATTGACTGTTAGCTTGATTTTCGGGTTTGGCGGGCATAAGGCGGCGGTTGCCGAAGAACCGGTGTCCAACAATCGCACCGTCACGGCTTGCGTCTTTAACTTTGAAGGTTATCACATACGCGACAACGAAACGGGCAACCTTACGGGCTACGGCATCGAGTTTTTGAACCTTGTGTCCAAGCATTCTCGACTTAACTTCCAATATACGGGATATGATACTAATTGGAATTGGCCGAGCGATTACAAAAAGGGCGACGAAACTTTTGATGGCACCATACCGTACTTGCTGGATAAAGGCGTGTTCGACGTAGTTACTTCCGTCAGCTGGAGTGATGAGCGCGCGGAAGGCTTTGCGTTTTCGCTACCTATCGGCAGGAAGAACACCGTAATTTCCATACGTAAAAACGAAACGAACTTCGTTACCGGCGATTACGACACATATAACGGAATGAGAATCGGCTTGATGGGCGAGAACAAAAAGACCGAGCTGACGGAGTTTATCAAGAAAAAGAAGTTTACATACGAGATAGTAGATAAATATAAAAATGACGCCGAGCTTGCCGCCGCACTTCAAGCGGGCGAAATAGACGCAATAGTCACCAGCGACCTAAGAAAAGCGGAAAACGAAAAGACGTTGGAGATTATCGGCACTGACGACTTTTACGCTGTCGTCAGGAAGGAAGACGACGAGCTGCTGAGAGAAATCAACTACGCAATCGGGCAAATGGATATTAACGAGGGCGATTGGAAAAACGAGCTGTATTACAAGTACTACGGTCCCGACTACACGGACAATATGGGTTTTACGCCGCGTGAGCTTAAATATTTAAATAAGGTGATCAGCGAAGAAAAGGCAATAACGGTAACGGCGCTCGGCAACAACGCGCCCTATTCCTATGCCGAAAACGGCACGCTCAAAGGCATTATGATCGACTATTTCGACGAGCTTATCAACCATATTATCGAGGAAACGGGGCTCGACGATTTGCCTTATACGATTGTCGTACCGCGCGATCAGGACGATTATAACGATCTTGCGGCAACCAATGATAATAACGTAGACGTGGTTATAGACAGCATGGGCGCCGACGATACCAAAGAGAACGCGCCCTACCGCGGCTTTAACACCGAAAGCTATATGTCAGTGCGCATGGCACGGGTTACAAGAAACGACCATAAGGGCGGAATAAAAAAGGTGGCCGTGTCCAAATACCATGGCAAAAGCCTTATTCCCGCCGAGTATTTGGACCCTAACGTTTACGACGTCAATGACGGATACGCCTCCGGCGAGGACGCCGTTCGCGCCGTTTTGAACGGCAAGGCGGACGTCGCATATGTTTATGCCTATACGGCGCAGTTATTAGTCAACCGTGACTCTACCAATTCGTTGTATTACAGCATTATGAGCTGGGAGAGCGCGAAGTTCAGTATGCGTGTCGGTAAGGATACCGATCACGAACTTATTACCATTCTCAACAAATGCATAAAGCATGTGTCAAGCGACACTGTCAACCAGCTGTCACTTAAATATATAACGTATACCGTCGGCGAAAAGTCGATGACCTTTTGGCAGTATTTGAAATCGCACCCCGAAATAATCATTATAGTGGTTGTTGTACTTGCGGTGGTTGCGGGCGTTATCGTTGTTATGTTTTTGCGCGGGCGGTGGAACAAAAAGCTTTTGCACAATACCGAGCAGTCCAACAAAAAGATGGGCGAACAGCTCGCTATCGTGGAAGCGCTCAGCCGCGACTATACCAACGTTTATTCCATTGACGACGAAAAGGGTACGGCAAGGGTTATCAAATTGGAGGGCTACGTAACCGAGGGATTGAACAAGGATTCGATAGATGAGTATAATTATGCTTCCGTCCTCGGCGCATATATTCGATCCCGTGTTCATCCCGACGATCAACAGGAGATTACGGAAGCGCTTGCGCTGGATAACGTAAAGGAAAAGCTTAACGCAAACGGCGAGTATTCCGGCAGTTACCGTATAATCGACAACGAAGAAACCCGACATTTCCAATATACGTTTTTGAGGATTACGGATAAAGAAAACGGCGGCAACAGCTTTATTCTCGCAGGCTTCCGCAATATCGACGAGGTTATTCGCAAGGAACAAGAGCAAAAGGACGTTTTGTCGGAGGCGCTTGCGCAAGCCCAGTACGCCAACAAGGCAAAGACGACGTTCCTCAACAATATGTCCCACGATATCCGCACGCCTATGAACGCCATAATCGGCTTTACCACTTTGGCGGCGTCGCATATCGACAACAAGGAGCAGATAAAGAATTATCTCGGCAAAATCATGACGTCGGGCAATCACTTGCTCAGCCTTATAAACGACGTGCTGGATATGAGCCGTATCGAAAGCGGCAAGGTCAAGATCGAGGAAAAGGAAACCAGCCTGCCCGAAATAATGCACGATCTTAAAACCATCGTTCAGTCCGACGTCAAGTCCAAGCAGCTGGAATTCTATATCGACACCTTGGACGTGACAAACGAAACCATTATTTGCGATAAGCTTAGGCTTAATCAAGTGCTGCTCAATATTTTGAGCAACGCAATGAAGTATACCAAACCGGGCGGCATGGTCAGCGTGCGCGTCGCGCAAACAGCCGAGGCTGCGGACGGTCGCGCCACGTACAAGTTCAGCGTAAAGGACACCGGCATAGGCATGAGTCCCGAATTCTTGAAGCACGTGTTCGAGCCGTTCGAGCGCGAACAAACTTCGACGGTAAGCGGCATTCAGGGCACGGGCTTGGGACTTGCCATCACCAAAAACATTGTCGACATGATGGGCGGCACCATCGAGGTTGAAAGCGAGGTAGGCAAGGGTTCGGAGTTTATCGTTACGTTCAGCTTCCGCGTCGCCGACGCGCCCGTCGAGGTACAACGGCTTGAACAGCTGGAAAACCTTAAAGCGCTTGTTGTGGACGACGACGTCAATACGTGCGTCAGCGTCAGCAAAATGCTGTCCACCATTGGCATGCGCCCCGACTGGACGACGCTGGGCAAAGAGGCGGTTGTTCGCACTAAATTTGCTCTCGAACAAAACGAGCCGTACAGCGCGTACATAATCGATTGGCTTATGCCCGATATGAATGGCATAGAGCTTGTACGCCGCATTCGCAAGATCATAGGCGATACCGCAATGGTAATAATTCTTACCGCGTACGACTGGTCGGATATCGAAAAGGAAGCGAGGGAGGCGGGCGTGACGGCATTCTGCTCCAAGCCGCTGTTCCTTTCGGAGCTACGCAACGTTTTGGCTACGCCGTTCGCTAAAAAGAAGAGCGAGGAAAAAGCGGAGGAGGCCGAACTGCGCTTTGACGGCAAAAAAATACTGCTTGTCGAGGATAACGAGCTTAACCAAGAAATTGCGCAATCGATTTTGGAAATGGCCGGATTTGTTATCGACACGGCGGACGACGGAAGCGTCGCTGTGAAAAAGATGAAAGAGCAGCCCGCAGGCACGTACGACCTTATACTTATGGACGTCCAAATGCCTATTATGAACGGCTACGAGGCGACAAGGGCAATTCGAGCGTTGAAGGATAAGAAAAAATCGACCATTCCCATTGTCGCTATGACGGCCAACGCCTTTGAGGAGGACAAAAAGGAAGCCTTAGACGCCGGCATGAACGGCTACGCCGCCAAGCCGATAGAAATAGACAAGCTGATGCAAACATTGAAGGATATTTTAAAGTAAATATAGTATCTATACAAAAAGCTCTCGGACAAAACTCCGAGAGCTTTTACTTATATGCATAAATTTATTGACCTAAATCGACATTTATTATTCGGCTTCCGCATCCGTCGCTTCGAGTAAAAAGCTTACGGGACGAAACCCGTCGTTGCAAGAAATCATTGCGGATTTTTTATTTTTCATCCAACCGTTATAAATATCCTCGCCGCCGTGGGCAAGCGTCATTACAAAAGCGGAAATACTATCCCATGCACTGTCGCAAAAGCCTTCCGGTTTTTGCCAACCGTTTGCGACAAATACTTGTCCCTCTTTCATATCGCAGGCGTGCAAAATGGGGTTTTCGTACTTTTCAATCAAGTCAGTGTAGCATGCCGTTTTCATAACGGTTATCTTAACTTTTTTCATATCCTGCCTCCGATAAATTATTGTTAGCGTATAACGATTATATCACAAAAACGCAATAAACACAACAGTGTAAGCGTTACGGTGTGCGGCGTAAATATGCGATTATATTATAATGTATATCATATTATTATTTTACATTATAATTGATTTGCTGTATAATATAAAGAAAATAAAGCACGTCCATCAGTATTGTCGGAGGATAAAATGAATTATCGGGAGCTGTCTTTGAAAAAACACGGTGAATGGAAGGGTAAAATAGAAACCGTTTGCCGTGTGCCTGTCAAAAGCCGCGAGGATCTTTCGGTCGCATATACGCCGGGGGTTGCCGAGCCGTGCATGGCTATACATAACGACGTCGAAAAGTCGTTTGAGCTTACGCGCCGTTGGAACACCGTTCCCGTCATAACGGACGGCACTGCCGTTTTGGGCTTGGGCGATATCGGGCCGGAGGCAGGCATGCCCGTAATGGAAGGCAAGTGTGCGCTGTTCAAAGCGTTTGGCAACGTCGACGCGTACCCCATTTGCCTCGGCACAAAGGATACCGAGGAGATTATAAAAACCATAAAGATAATGGCAGGCTCGTTCGGAGGAATCAACTTGGAGGATATTTCCGCGCCGCGCTGCTTCGAGATAGAAACACGCCTCAAAGCCGAGCTCGATATTCCCGTATTCCATGACGACCAGCACGGCACGGCTATCGTGTCGGCGGCGGCGCTATTGAACGCGCTTAAAATCACGGGTAAGAAAATGGACGAAATAGCGCTCGTAATAAACGGCGCGGGCGCGGCGGGGATTGCTATCGCCAAGTTTCTGTTAAAGTTAGGCGTCAAGCATATTACAATGTGCGACCTTAAAGGCATTATATGCAAGGGCAATGATTGGCTCAATCCCGCGCAAAGCGAAATTGCCGAGCTGACCAATCTCGCGTATATGACAGGCACGCTCTCGGATGCCATGAAGGGCGCGGACGTGTTTATCGGCGTTTCCGGCCCGCACTGCGTTACGAAGGATATGGTAAAGTCGATGGCGGATAAATCGGTGCTGTTTACCTGCGCCAATCCCATTCCCGAAATCGAGCCGCAGGACGCTTTGGACGCAGGCGCATATATCGTCGGGACAGGCTCGTCCGAATATCCCAACCAAATAAACAACGTGTTGGTATTCCCGGGATTATTTCGCGGCGCGTTGGACGTGCGGGCGACTACCGTCAATACCGAAATGATGATTGCGGCGGCGCACGGCATAGCAAACTGCGTATCCGATAAGGAGCTATCGACTGGTTACATTCTACCTTACGCTTATGACCAAAATGCGCACGACGCTGTAGCTAAGGCTGTCGGGGCGGCGGCTATAAAATCGGGCGTTGCAAAAATACTATACGCTAACGCTTATAGACGGCGATATGGTTTTTAGTTTTAATGCCAGTATTGCAATGACTTTGCCGTTAAATAAATCATTTTTACCAAGCGAAAGATAGTCGCGAATATGCTCGGATTGTGAAATAGCGTATGAAATACTGCGAGTAATTGCGCGGTGTGTGCATCGGTGCTTTTGCGCTATGCTCTTGTAAATATCTATTAACTTAATCGAGTAGTTTTCACTTTTCATTATTGTAGCTTCTAAAAGAAAAGTGAATCCGGAAAGATGCGGCGGAATAGAACAGTCGGAAACGAGTTTTACGGCATGGCTGTATAATGTTTGGTTCATCATTTGTATCTCCTCGATTGTATTTATTTATAATATAAAAAAATTAAAAATGATTTTTTCAAAAGCACAAAATATCCCAAAATAACACAAAACCGCGAAAAGCAATCCGGTAATTGTTTTGTTGGGATTTGTGCTTTTTTGTGGATTTTTTAGTAGAACAAATAATGGGCTTACTTGACAATTCGTTGCATTTTGTGATATAACAAAAATCATGAGTTCTACAAATGAGATAAACGAATACTTGAAACGGCTGAAAAACGGGGAGAGATGTCTCGAAAAATTTTTCCGCGCGGCTTCCGGTTATATTAAGTTTGTAGCCTATTACTATTTAGTGGACAAATCGTTTGTGGACGACGTTGTCAATAGTACGCTTTATAAGATTTTCGATAATATTCAAACTTTTGATGAGCATCAAAGCGGTAAAGCTTGGATAAGTAAGATTACGCAAAACGAAGCGTATACGATTAATAACCGCGAAAGAAAACATAATCATGCTTCTTTGGATGAAATAAATGAAGAGGTAGCATGTACAACCGACGATTCTAAAAAGTTGGAGTTTATGTCTGCCTTTGAAAATTCTTTAAGCGAATTGGACGAAATAGACAGGAAAATAGTAATCTTTCGTCTTGTCAATGATATGACTTTCGAAGAAATTGCAAGTAGACTGAACATGTATGTCGGTACCGTGTATAAACGGTTTCAAAGAAGCGCCCAAAAAATCAACAAAGATATCTTGTAAGAATTGGAAAAATTATCGCGCCGCATTCGATATAGCCAAATAGAGGTGATTATTATGAATACAACAAACAGAACAAAAACAATCGCATTATTAATGCTGTGTTTGCCGTTTTGCGGCGGCTGGACGAGCGCGCCTAATAACCAAGCGGAAGATAGATATGTCGGCGGCGAGTTGATAGCTACTTATGCTTCCGAAACTATTTCGTATGTGTCCAAAGAGGTTGTTGAAGATATTTCCACTGTTAAAGGCACGCCCGAATATAGCGCTGTTAGCGGTATGCAAAACGGATGTGGCGCGGTTGCAGGAGCTATTATTGTCGGCTTCTATGACAAGTATTATGGAAACTTGATACCCGATTGGGATTCGTATTATTCAACAGGAACTTATAGAATGCAAAATGGAACGTATGTACAAACGCTTCTTTTTGATTTATACGATCGTATGCAAACCAATGTTATTGCAGAAGGGGTGTCCGAAAGTGAATTTAAAAACGGACTGAAAAGCTACGTCGTAGATCACGGATATAATATACAATATACTTCACTTGGGACGGGAAATGGCTTCAATTACAGCGCCTTTAAAACGGCTGTTACCAATAACGAGCCTACTGTATTGTTTGTTCGACCGAGTACTCTTTATTTTTGTCAAGCCCATAGTAACGAAGATTATATAATTACTTCCAATATTAGTGGTAATCATATAATGGTAGCTTACGGATACTATGAGGTTAAATATACGTTAAGCAATGGGACAAGAACAGACAAATATTTACATGTTGCAACGGGGCTTTCGGGCGATTCTACGGCCTTATACAAAGTCGGTTCATATATCGACGCAGCTTATAAAGTAACAATAAATTAGAGGCAGGTATGCGCGAAGAACACAAATTGAACAAAGCAATAAAGCAAGACGGTATCGATACGCAGTCGGAAATTCTCGATGAACTGAAACGCCGTTATCCGCAATACGTCGAGCAATCGGGGAATAAACAAGCTCCGGCAAGGAAGCGCATATTTGCGTTTATTTCCGCAATTGCCGCTGCGGCTGTTTGTGTAGCGGTTATCGTGCCTTGCGCCGTGTTATTGCCTAATAGAAATAACGGTGTTGCCAATGGGGGGAAAGATAATATTCGCTATTGCAAGCAGGATGAATATGAAAAGAAATATGTGGAATATACAATTTTAGAGTACCGCGAAAGCAACAATCGAAATTATTTATATTTTGATTGGTATGAATTTGGCGAAGAACGCGAAACTGTTTGTTATTCAAGTAATGCGGATAATGAGGTATTATGCTTAGAGGAACGAGTGTATTTACCTGAAAATGACGAGTTTGTACAATTATCCATTACAAAATCAAATATTTATTTGAGTGAGTTGGACACAACCATTGCGAGTTGCACGAGCGAACAATCCGTTGGCAATAATGCAGTCAAATGGGGAATAAAAGAAGGGGATGCGCTCTGTATATTTGAAGATAACGGATATAGATATTTTATAAAAATAAAGCAAGGACAAGACGAAAATAGACTGTTTGAATTGGTTGCCGAGCTTTTGGAAACAAAATAAAACAATTTTCCACAAAAAGGAAAAATATTCGATGTTTTTCGTGTAGATATAAATAGAGCTGTTATGTTAGCTTGGCATAACGGCTCGAATTTTTGGTGGCACGAATGAGCGTCGACATTTATAATAAAAAGATAGCATTAATATATTCCAAGCGCCCTGTCGACGCTCTTTTGTGTTGCTTCTCATTTTAGCGTAGTAAAATACTTCTTTTCAAATCTTGCGGTTTTGCCGCACTACTCGTCACGTGATGTCAATAAAAACCTATACGCAACAGCGTATAGGTTTTTTGGGTGAACGACTGTTAATTATCCGAACACCGTTATTGCCGTTGGATGCATTTTGGGATTTATAATACAAATTAGCTAAACTCACCGTATGTAGTTATTATATCAACTGAATACTTTATTTGTTTCGGACTGTGTTCTACTTTATATTTTTTATATTTTTTAAACTCACTTTATAGCCATAATGTTTGATATTTCTAATTGCAAAACATAACGATACTTTGCTAAAAAATGGTATTTTAGGACGTTCATCAGAAAATTTATTTATTATTCCCAGCACAATTTCATAATTTGTTGCTGAAAAATTTTGTGGTATTATATCGAATTTACCGTCATTAGCTAATTTATCTTTCAATATATTACGCGACTCATTATCTAACCACATTTGACTTGATACAAGCGCCTGATTAAATAAATGGCTTAACATACTTGAACCGCCATTATGTTTTATATGTATCATTTTATTCCCATGAAGCACATCACAAGGTTCAATATTATTACCTTGGCCGCCACCGATAGGGACTTTGTATTTATGCAATAATATCGCATCAGGAAAACTGCTACATAAGTCCTCGTTATAATGATCTTCATCCTTATGAGAATATTCAATAAAACTGTCTTGATTTAGTTCAATATTATTATATTGCTGGTTTATGGTATTGACAAAATTTGTATCAATTCTATACCATTTACCATTACTCAAACAATATTCTTTGCCATCAAGTGTAATTTCTGCAATTATACAATTATATGCTCGCCACTCATAAATTGCTTGATTGTTATCTCTACTGGATATTGCCCTAATAGTTTTATTTTGTAGCTGATCCACAGAGGTCAAGTCTTTTTTTATAGATTCTATTACCTTTTTTATTTCTATATCAGCATAATGTTGTTTATCGCCACTAATAACAAAATCTTTAATATCTTCCCAAGAAACAACTTCGGGGACAGCCATCCACACTTGATTGAAATTTTTATTATTTATTTCATTGATCAAAGCTGTATTCAACTGAGTAATCAAATCTTGATCTCTGACAAATTTGATATTATCAATCCAAGCAAAATTAGCTTGATATGTTGTTTCTTTAAATCGTTTATAACAGTAAATAAGAAATTCGTTTATATTGGTGACATCTCTACTTACAGTGAGACTAAAAATATCTCCACCCGTTAACATACTTTTTTCAAAGATTTCGTCGTCTGATTTCCCGCTTATATTTTTCATTAAATCTCTATTTATATCAAATCCAAACTCTGAAATATCACTATTCTTAGGCAGTTGTTCATCGCTTTGTTTTTGATTAGTGCCCACACTTGTTTTTGATATTTTTCGAATTTCATTTTGTTGAATTGTATTTAATATTATCCGTAAACCGAATTGTTCCTCTAAAACATTGGGTTTAAACAAAAACCTAGCATATCCAAATGTTAAAGCAAAAATGCGAGATTCACCATCTATGGATATATTTTTCAATAATACTACACGAGAATTTGCTTGATGAAGGTTATTGTTGTTCTTTAAAAAGAAATCTCTCATCCATGAGGGTTCATGGATACCTGATGCTTTATAGTAAACTTTCGAGCCATCAGTCAATGTATCCAATACAGCAATTTCATTGGGCTTGTCAAATATATCTTCTATATTAACCAAGTTTTCTTTTACTAAGTAAATTGATAATTTGTTTTTATTTGGCATATCTTAAGCACTCCTTATGCAATGTACTTCAATTCAATTTTGGTTTTTTATGCTCTTATAGTCATTTTGCTTAATTTCTATGAAAGTATCTTCGTTAAACCCGACAAATAGGATTCGCAAAAAATCTGCAAAAGAATAAATAACTTCTTCTGCGTGTTCTATATTTCCATGAACAAAATCTCTTTATCATCAGGAGTATCAATTTGCATTTGCATAAATCCCTCCTTAGTAAGTATTAAAAAACCCAAACCAAGACATTGAAGCTTGGTTTGGGTTTTAGTGGTGACCCCAACGGGACTCGAACCCATGATTTCACCGTGAAAGGGTGATGTCTTAACCGCTTGACCATGGGGCCACAGTGCTGTTATTCTATCACGGTTTATATTTTTTGTCAAGCGATTTTACTATGTTTGATAAAACCTACTTTTTGTTGTTACTTTTCGGTCGTTTTGACGTCGATAATTATAACATTCGAATTTAAATCCGCGCAACCAATCACGAACGTTTTGGTTTCGTTGTTTTCAAGCGCGGGGAGTGGTGTGCCTTGTAGCAATATTGTAACGCTATCACAGCTTAACGGCATATTGAGTAACGCTTCGTTGTCTGCCGTGAAGCTGAGTGTCGTTCCGTCGTAACGCATATTAATCTGGTCGGCGTCTTGCGGTAGGTGCAATATCGCGTGCGGTTCGTTGTCCAATCGCACTACCAGCATTGTGTCAGTCGTTGCGGCATAGGCTTCGCCGTCATACGTAATCCCGTTGTTTGTGGTGGTTATCGGCTTATCGTTCAAAGCCCAACCGTCATCGACCACAGACAGCTCGCCACACTCCGTTCCGTCAATTTTTACAATTCCGTCGGAAATTTCCATTACGTGCGCGGACGACGCGTACGCTCCCGAAATATTCGGCAGGATTACCATTGAGCAATCCGTCACGAGTGGCAAATATGTATCCGATATTACCAGCACCGAAACGGTATATTTGCCGACATCGGTAAAGGTAGTTTGTTCGGAAAGGAATTTGACCGATTGGGTAAGCTCAAATTCATGCGGTTTGCCGTCATATGTAACGTACGTGCAATCGAACGTTACCGGATTGATTTCACGGTTTGATAAAGCGACCGTAATGTCGGTTATATCGGCAGTATGCTCGAACGCTTGTTCGAATCGCAAATCAATATAGTCGGTAACGGCGCCGCTTTCGCAATAGTTGTAATCGGGCACGGAAAGGAGCGTGATTTCGTCGAGCTTTATAACTGCGGACTTGTCCGCGAATGAAATATTCAGCTTGCCCGACGCGCCGGCGCAAAAGTAAACGCTGCCGTCCGAAACGATTAGCTTGTAAACGCAATCGGAATCGTCTAACCGCGTAAACGACAAATCTTTATAGGTCAACACTCCGTCATCGACGGTGAACGGCTCGTCGTCGATAAACCCCGAATAACCGTCGTCATCTACGGTAGCTGTATGCGGGAAAAGCTCCACAACGCCCCAAGTGGGATTGAAATATCTGCCGTAAACGGTGGGGAATATGGTTAGAGTACATGACGACTTATAGTAGCCGTAATTGCGTTCCACGCTGTAATAAATCACGTATTCACCAACGGAGGTAAACGACGGTTGTTCCGACGAGAAGGTTAATCCGTCGGTGGAATAGTTTACCGTATCGGACGGCAGAAAGCCTTGTATGGTTATGGAATGAGGCAGTCCGTCATAGCCGACGGAAACGTTTTGGGCAGATATATCCGACAATATGCACGGCAAAATAGTTACGGTAGCGGACGAAGCAAGCTCTTTGTAGCCCGAACGCTTGACCTTGAAATATACGGTATATTCGTCGGGGAGTACAAATGCGGGGCTCACCGATGAATAGTTTACGCCGTCGGTAGAGAACAACACGGTGTCGTTGGCAAGCGTATTCATTACGGTGATAGAGTGCGGCCTGCTGTCGTATACGACGGACACGTCGACCGCATAAACGCCGCTAATCGTTCTATTTGAAGACGACTCGTTATTTGCGCATGCTGAAAAAGCAATCAACGCAAAAACAACACCGAGAATGATGAACAAGCGTCGGAGCAAGCTTGTGATTAGCCTTTGTTTCATATTTTTATTTTACCGCAAGCCGCTTTTTTCGTCAATATGTTTTGTGGAATTTTGTAGAATTTTTTTGTCTTTGTTACTAATGGGACATATATCGATAAACATATATGTTTATATGTTGCCATTCTTTTTTAAAAGAAGTATAGGAAAACGCTTGACAATGGGGACAAGCTGTGGTAGAATTTGATAAAGCACCGTTTTGCGGTGTTTTATTTAGCGACTTTTCGGAGGAAGGTATGGAACCCAGAAACATACGCATAACGCTTGAATGCACCGAGTGCAAACAGCGCAACTACGATACCACGAAAAACAAAAAGAACGATCCTGACAGGATTGAGCTTAAAAAGTACTGCCGTTTTTGCAAAAAACGCACCGTTCATAAGGAAACCAAATAATGGCGGACGAAATCAAGGAAAAATCCGCCCAAAAAGGGAAGGATAAAAACAAAGGCAAAAAGAAAAAGGAGCCCGGCAAGGTTCGCCGTTGGTTTAAGGATTTCTTTTCCGAGCTGAAAAAAGTTACGTGGCCGACGTTTGGCAAAGTGCTTAAACAAACGGGCACCGTACTTTTGGTTACCGTTTGCTTTTTGCTTGTAGTATTGGCGTTCGACTCGCTTTTGGGATACTTGTACAGATTGCTGCTCGGCGGACTTAGCGTAGACAGCGTAACGGCGCTTAGTACGCTTATCGGCGGAGGAGGAGGGTTGCTATGACCGATCAAGAGCTTCCCGAAGCGCAGTGGTTTATTTTACACACTTATTCCGGCTACGAAAATCTTGTTAAGGTCAACCTCGAAACGGCGTTCCAAAAGAACAATATCGAGGACAGGCTGATAGATATTCGTATACCGATGGAAGATATAGTCGAGGAGAAAAACGGCAAACGCAAGGTTGTTCACCGCAGAATGTTCCCCTCGTACGTACTGGTCAAAATGATTTATACCCGCGACATGTGGCACCTTATTACGGGCACGCGCGGCGTAACCGGCTTTGTCGGTCCGCAGGGCAAGCCCACTCCGCTGACGGAGGACGAAATCCGCCGTATGCAGCTTGAAAAGGTGACGGTAAGAACGGACTTTGCGGTAGGTGATTCCATTCGCGTCGTAAACGGACCGCTTGCCGACATGACGGGCGAGATAAAGAGCATAAACGCCACCACGGGCAAGTGCATGGTAGACATAAACATCTTCGGACGGCTTACGCCGGCTGAGTTGGATATGTACCAATTAGAGAAAGTTGACTTATAATAACGGCGCGCAAGCGCAAACCTATTACTAATTCGTTACAAACGGGAGAGGGGTTACCTCGTCAGTACCGCGATTGTAAATAAATTTTACAAGGAGAAACTTTTATGGCAAAGAAACTGAATGCTGTTGTAAAATTACAGCTTCCCGCCGGCAAAGCCACCCCGGGACCGCCTGTCGGTTCCAGCTTAGGCCCGCACGGCATCAACATCGCCGGCTTCGTTAAGGAGTTCAACGAGCGCACGAAGGATCAAGTGGGACTTATCATTCCCGCAGTTCTTAACATCTATTCCGACCGTTCGTTCACGTTCGTGCTCAAAAGCCCGCCCGCCGCTGTTCTTATTAAGAAGGCGTGCGGCATCGAGAGCGCTTCGGCAAAGCCCAACCGCGACAAGGTTGCAAAAATAACCAAGGCGCAGATTGAGGAGATTGCCAAGATGAAGATGGCCGACCTTAACGCAGGTTCGCTCGAAACCGCTATGTCCATGGTTGCGGGCACGGCGCGTTCTATGGGAGTTGTGGTGGAGGACTAGTATGAAACACGGAAAGAGATATACAGCCGCCGCGGCACTTGTAGACAGCAGCAAGCTTTACGACACCAACGAGGCGTTTGCCAAGATCCAAGAGATTGCCACCGCCAAGTTTGACGAAACGATTGAAGCGCACATCAAGCTCGGCGTTGACCCCCGTCAGGCCGACCAACAGGTGCGCGGTACCGTCGTTCTTCCCAACGGTACAGGTAAATCCGTACGCGTACTCGTTATAGCCAAGGGTGAAAAAGCGGACATCGCCGAAAAGGCAGGCGCGGACATCGTCGGCGCGGAAGAGATTATCGCCAAGATCCAGAACGAAAACTATCTTGACTTTGACGTAATCATCACGTCGCCCGACATGATGGGTCAGCTCGGTAGAGTAGCACGTATCCTCGGTCCCAAAGGCTTGATGCCCAGCCCCAAAGCAGGCACGATTACGCAGGACATTGCCAAGGCGATTGCCGAAACCAAAGCGGGTAAAGTTGAATACCGCGTGGACAAGACGGCTATCGTACACTGCATTATCGGCAAAAAGAGCTTCGGCGCGGACAAGCTGAAAGAAAACTTCGATACGCTTATGGACGCTATCGTAAAAGCCAAGCCCGCCGCTGCAAAAGGCACTTACCTTAAAAGCGTATACGTCACTCCCGCTATGGGTCCCGGCGTTCGCGTCAACGTAAGAGCATAACAAATAAAGTCGCTGTTGCGACGACAGTACTCAAACAGTTTAAATAGCGAGATGAAACTCGCGCCCAAGACACAAGCGGAAACTTAAACGGCTATATAAGCCGACTTGTCGAGGCACTCAAACGATTTGACGTTTTTACGTTAGATTTTTTGCGACGCTTTGACATGTTGAAGCGTCGCTTTTGTTTCTTTAAATCTTCAAGGAGGTTAAAATGTCGGAACACAATATCGATCAACGCAAAGCTTACGTTGCCGAGGTGGTTGAAAAAATCAACAATTCCTCGTCCGTGGTTTTGGTCGATTACCGTGGTATTAACGTTGCTCAGGACACCGCTATGCGTAAGGCATTGCGCGAAGCCGGCGTCGTGTATCACGTAATCAAAAACAGCGCGCTTTCCCGCGCGTTTGAACAGACGGGTAATACCGGATTTGACGAATACTTCAACGGCCCCACCGCTGCGGCGTTCGGCCCGAAGGACGACCCCGTAGCGCCGTGCCGTATCCTTGCCGATTACGCAGGCAAAACGCCCATGACAATTAAGTGCGGCGTTGTGGAAGGCAAAAAGTTCGACGAGAACGGCATAAAATCGCTCGCCAGCATACCCGAAAAACCGGTGCTTTTGGCACAGCTATTGGGCTTGCTTACCAGCCCGATGCGCTCACTTGCTATCGCTATAAGCGAAGTAGCAAAACAGCGCGCCTAACAGCGTATGCATCGTGCAATAGTTCGTCAGCCATCGCGCGGTACTCGGTCATTTAGGTGGGTCTAAACTCCCGTCGTCCCGCGCTCGGACTTCCTGCTCTTGCACGCGCCTCCGCAGTTAGGAACATAACAATCCGTATTGGGTTGTTCTACTAAAAAGTAATCAACCAATTCCGAATTCCGAATTCATAATTCCGAATTCAACGAGTGGCGTCGTAAACGCCGAAACAATAGGGCAAAACGATAGAAGCCCACAAAAAATTTTTTAAGGAGAAATAATTCTATCATGGCAGATTTGGATAAGATGATCGAAGAGATCGAAAAAATGACCGTTCTCGAGCTTAACGACCTTGTTAAGAAAATCGAGGAGAAGTTTGGCGTATCGGCAGCGGCTATGGCTGTTGCAGCTCCTGCGGCAGGCGCCGCGGCTCCCGCAGCGGAAGAGCAGACCGAGTTCACCGTTGTGCTTAAAGAAGTCGGACCCAACAAGATCCCCGTTATCAAGGTTGTTCGCGAGCTTACCTCGCTCGGCCTTGGCGAAGCGAAAGCGCTTGTCGACAACGCTCCCTCCACCGTTAAGGAGAACGTCAGCAAAGCCGAAGCGGAAGAAATCAAAAAGAAATTCACCGACGTCGGCGCTACCGTCGAACTCAAATAATCGAGTTTTACAACAAAAAACACTCGCACTTATTCGTGCGGGTGTTTTTTTGTTTGAATTAAGAATACAAAATTTAAGGTGATAATAGCCGCATAATAACTTAATGAAATCTTTTTCTTTTTGATGAAACATCTAATCGATTGCTATGCAATAACGCTTGCAAAAAAGTTTGAAATAAGCTATATTGATTATGCTATATAATTATTGCTCCCTAATTAGGAGTACGGCATTTTTTGTTTACGGAGGGTTTCTATATGAAGCGAAAAATCTATCTTATTGCACTTGCGCTTGTATGTTCTGTATTGTGCGCGTTCGGTTTGATTGCTTGCGGGAATACGCCGGACGAAGGAGATAACGGGGGACTTTCGTTCGAGCTTTCCGAAGACGGAAGTTTTTACTCCGTATTTCTGTCAGACAAGGGTGGTGGGGAAAATGCGGATATCGTTATCCCTGCAACCTATCGTAAAAAGCCGGTTGCCGAAATCAAGGGCCATGGTTTTGAAGACGGTAAAATCAAAAGCGTTACCATTCCCGACAGCGTAAAAAAAATCGGTATACAAGCCTTTGCAGACTGCGAAAACTTAAAAACCGTTGAGTTTGGAAACGGCGTTACCGAAATCGAGAGTTTCGCGTTTAACAATACGGGGCTGGAAACATTGACGTTGCCCGCTTCGGTAACAACAATCGGCACTCAGGTGTTCCAAGCAAACAGCGCATTGACGACCGCAACCATATACGGAAACATCGTTTGCGGCGACTTTTTATTCGACGAGTGTCCTGTGCTTACGAAAGTGGAATTTCTCGGCGAAGAAAGCATTTCGTTAGGTTCGGAAGCGTTCTACGACTGTCCGCTGTTAAAAGAAATTACGATTGTCGCCGATAACGTTTCGTTTGAAGACAATACTTTTTTCGGCTGTAAACCGACAAAATTAACGGCAACATTCCAAGCGATATACAAAGCCGACTTTGCCGCTACCATGCGTGCGGAAGCGCCGCAAGAGCTTGTATTTTTACGCACGGAAACATTTGCTAACGAACAACCCGTAAGTTACTATAACAATAAAGTTACGTCTATCACGCTGCCCGCCACACTGAAAGTATGCGAAGAAGGCGCGTTCTCTGTGTTTAAAAAGCTGGAAAAAGTAATCTATGAAGGAACTGTCAGAGATTGGTGCGCAATCGAATTTAAAAATTATAGCGCAAACCCTGTTTCGAAAGGTGCGGAATTGGTGATTGGCGGCAATACTGTGGAAGGAAAATTGATAATTCCCGCCGACGTTACGAAAATCAACGAATATGCCTTTTTCCGTTATAAAAAAATCACCGATTTGGAAGTTTCGACAGGCGTAAGCGAAATTGGCGACTATGCTTTTTATGCAACCTCTATCCGCACGGTGAAGCTGCCCGAAGATTTAACCGCAATCGGGGAAAGCGCACTTGCAGGGTGCAGATTGATACTTGTAACCTTGCCGCAAAATTTGGAAAGCCTCGGCGTTAACGCATTCAAAGACAATCATATGCTTACAAGATTGATAATGACGCAGGATCAAATCGACAACGGAATGGCTCCCGACTATGTAACTAGTCTTTCCCACTACTTTGAAACGCTTAGCGAGGCGGATGAGAGTACGGTGGAAAAAATCGGCGACTTCATCTTCTGGAAAGACGAAAACGATAGTTATTGGTTAATGGACTATGTCGGAAATGAAAAGGAAATCACCCTGCCCGCAACTGTAAATGGCAATAAATATGCTATTCACGCCTATGCGTTCGCTAATACCGAATTAGATAAAATTACTTTTGAAGATACTTCCGATTGGCAATGTAAATATAAGTATAACGCGCCGACGGATATGACTGTATCCGATCCCGAGCAAAACGCAAAAAATTTACAGGAATCTTACGTAAGTCGCGAATGGTATCAAAAAGATAACTGATTTATATAATTACACGCAATTTAAAACACGCTCTGCCGATTTGGGAGAACGTGTTTTATATTGCAAATAAATTCGGTCGCAGCCGCATAATTATGCTTAATCCGTCAGTCCCAATAAGTAATCGGCGGAAACGTCAAGAAATTGGCAAATAGAAAATAGCGTATCAATGCTCGGTTCGATTCTTCCCGATTTGTAATCACTAATGCATTGTTTTGTAACATGTATTGCATTTGCGAGTTCTACTTGTGTAACGTTGGAATACCGTAGGCACTCGCAAAATCTTTCTTTAAACTTGGTTGCACTCATACGACAAGTATATTCAATTAGTACGTTAATACTTGACAAGTACACTATTAGTGAACTATAATATACTTATATGGGGAGTGTTATGTCAGACAAAGAAAAATCATGCGGTGGTAACTATTTGGATAAAATGAATAGGTGTATACATTGCGTTCATTATAAAAGGCTGTTTATAAGACTTAGCGGTAGGTATAAGGTATTTCCTAATGACGGCTTTTGTGCCTTGAAAAAAGTGGTGATAAGCAAGGACGGCTTTTGCGAAGCGTGGCAAAAAAGAAAAATCGACCAAGACTTATATGAGAAAATGAATATCTCGGTGTTAGAGGATTGCGGCTTTTTTGTAATGAATTTTGATGAGTTATTGTAGGAATAAAAAAGGTCGGCATTCCTTACTCGGAACGCCGACCTTTTGCTTGTTTTGTAATTGTCGGTTAATGTAGATATTAGCGGTTTTTTATCAAGAATATCCAAGAGAACAAAAAGTAAAACACGAGGGTAGGTAAAAATAACACTATTGCTAATACATAGCTTCCGGTCATTTTGCTGAATTCGCTTCTGAAAAGATTATCTACCGGATTATCGTACCAATCATAAGTTGATTCGGGCGTCAGGAATTTTATCATTTCCTGTTTGAGTGTGTAATAAAAACTACACGTGAGCGCAAAAATAATAGGCACGCCGAAAAGCGCGTAATACACGTATACGTTTGCCTGTGCGATTATTATGACGATAACGGCGTATAAGACCGATATTGCCGCCGCAACGCCTAACGCCGTTTTTAGTACCGATTTGTCGTATGCATTCATGTCGATTGCCCTCCTTTGGTTATACAAGCTTTGGATTGTAAACCGCAATCTATTTTCTTAACAATATTATATCAAACTTTTATTAATAATCAACATGAATAAGATTAAAAATTGATTAGAAATTTACTCACCAAACAGCTTTGTCGAATAATACCTGTCGGCGGAGTCGGGGAGGATTACCACTATATTTTTGCCGTTATTTTGAGGGCACTTGGCAATCACTGTTGCGGCATGTAACGCCGCGCCGCTCGATATTCCGCACAATATTCCTTCCGTTTTGCCTAGCTGCTTTGCGGCGCTAAACGCGTCCTCGTCGGCGACGGTTATAACCTCGTCGATAATCGAGGTATCCAACGTGTCGGGTATAAATCCCGCGCCGATGCCTTGTATCTTGTGCGCTCCCGCTTTGCCTTGCGACAGCACAGGGGAGCCGCTCGGCTCGACGGCGATTATTTGTATATTTTGGTTTTGTTCTTTTAGGTATTTGCCTGTGCCCGAAACAGTGCCGCCCGTGCCTACGCCCGCGACGAATATATCCACTTTGCCGTCCAAGTCCCGCCAAATTTCGGGACCTGTCGTGCGGTAGTGTGCAAGCGGGTTTTGCGGGTTGACAAACTGTCCCGCGATTACCGCGCCGTCTATGCTTTGCGAAAGCTCCTCGGCTTTTGTAATCGCGCCCTTCATGCCTTTTGCGCCGTCAGTCAAAACTACTTGCGCGCCGTACGCCTTTATTATATTGCGCCGTTCAACGCTCATTGTTTCGGGCATTACCACAATCATATTAAACCCACGTGATGCGGCTACTGCGGCAAGCGCAATGCCTGTGTTGCCCGAGGTCGGTTCTATCACTGTGCCGCCGACTTTCAGCCTGCCGCTCGACACCGCTTCGTCTATCATAGCAGCGGCTATTCTGTCCTTTACCGAGCCGCACGGGTTGAGGTATTCGAGCTTAGCAAAAACAGTCGCGCCAAGATTGTTTGCGCGACTGTAATTTGTTGTTTCCAAAAGGGGAGTGTTGCCTATTAAAGTAGTAATTGATTGATGTATTGTCATAGCATAATATGTTTATGCTTTGACAGTGTCTTCCGTGCGTGCGAATTGCGCTTGGTATAGCGCGGCGTATGCGCCGTTCTTTTTGAGTAGTTCGGTATGCGTGCCGCGCTCTATAATCTGGCCTTTGTCCATTACGAGTATTATATCGGCGTGAACTATCGTGGACAGCCTGTGTGCGACGACAAAGCCTGTTTTTTTGCTGCCGTTTTCGGGGCGGAGGAGCTTATCAAACGCCGCTTGCACGCGCTTTTCGGTGCGCGTGTCTATGTTGCTCGTTGCTTCGTCCAGTATTAGCATGGGCGGGTCGACAAGCATAATTCGCGCAATGTTTATCAGCTGCTTTTGACCTTGGGATATGCCGTCGCCGTCGTCTATAATCGTGTCGTAGCCGTTGGGTAAGCGCTCTATAAATCCGTCTATATCGGCGGCATGCGCTGCGGCGCGAACCTCGTCCATGGTGGCGTTCGGCTTGCCGTACACTATGTTATCGCGCACACTGCCTTTGAATATCCAGCTGTCTTGCAGCACCATTCCGAAATTCTTGCGTATACTGCTGCGACTGAATTCCTCGGCGGTAGTGCCGTCGAAAAGTATTTGCCCGCTGTCGGGGTCGTAAAAGCGCATTAGTAGGTTGATTAGCGTTGTCTTTCCGCAGCCTGTACGCCCGACTATTGCGACAAGCGTACCTTTTTCGACAGCAATATTCATGTCTTGTATTAGCGGACGGTCGGGAACGTACGAAAAGTCGAGGTTTTGTATGGTGATGTTTCCATTCGATTTAAGCGCCGCGCCGCTGTCGTCCTGCGGTTTGACCTCGGCTAAATCGAGTATGCGTTTTGCCGCGGCAAGCGAGGTTTGGAATTCGGTTATAACGCCTGTTATCTCGTTGAGCGGGCGGGCGAACTGGTTGGCGTACAGCAGCAGCTGCGTTATGCCGCCGACCGTTACTTGACCGTTGATTGCGAATACAGTGCCCATGACAGCCGCCACTGCGTACACCAGCGAATTTATAAGCCGCGTGGACGGATTGACGAGCGACGAAAAGCACAACGCTTTAAACCCGCATTTTTTAAGCTCGGTATTAGTTGTGTCAAAGTCGCGTTCGGCGCGGTCCGAATAACCGTATGCGGCGACTAACGCGCGGTTTCTGACCGTTTCCTCGGTGCGGGCGTACAGCTCGCCGCGCACAGCCGTTTGCTGAGTAAAGTATTTGTGCGAGCCGCGCGCCACGATATACGACACCAATAATGAAAGAGGGGTGAGCGCCCCCACCGCAAGCGCTATCCACGGACTGATGCGTATCATAAACACGAGCGTGCCGATTATCGTTACAATACCGGTAAATATTTGCGTTGCGCCTTGAACTATTCCGTCCGCTATTTGGTCTGCGTCCACCGATATTCGCGCAGTGATATCACCGGGGGATTGTGTATCTACGTATGACAGCGGTGCACCCACTATTGCGGAAAACCCCGCTTTGCGCGCATCGGCTACGGCAAGGTGCGCGGCGCGGTTGGCGCACAGGTTCATCAGCCACTGGAACAGCAACACCGCGGCTATAAGTCCCGCAAGTATGCAAAGGTATATTGCAAGCTTATTGAAATTTACGTCGCCCTTGCATACGATGCAGTCCACCGCCTCGCCGATAATGACGGGTGTAAACAGCATTGCCGCCGCAGTGATTACCGCGCACACAAAGGCGAGCGCAAGCAGTCCGCCGTGCGGTTTAAGGTATTTCATGAGTCGGCGCAACGTCGACTGTTTTTTAGTCGTTTTTTTCTTCATGGCATTATGACTGCGACGAGCAAAATTCGGCGTAAAGAGGGCATTCCGTTCTTAGCTGTTCGTGCGTGCCCACGCCTACTATTTTGCCGCCGTCGAGGACTATAATATTGTCGCAGCCCGACACGGCGCTTATGCGCTGCGACACGAAAATCTTTGCGCCGTCAACCTGTTTTACAGCGTTTATAAAGTCGCGTTCGGTGCGGTAGTCGAGCGCCGACGTCACGTCGTCGAACAAATACAAAACGTTGTCGCGACAGAGCGACCGCGCGATGGATACGCGCTGTTTTTGCCCGCCCGACAGGTTTTTGCCGTCGTTTTCTATAACGCCGTCCAGCCCGATGGACTGCGCGAGCTCGGTCGCCTGTGCGATTGTCAGCGCGTGCATAAGCCGTTCGTCGCCGGCCGTTTCGTCGGCTACGCGCAGGTTGGACGACAGCGAACCCCTTAGTATCGCGGCGCGCTGCGGCACGTAGCCGATTACGCGGCGCACGGCGGATATGTCGTATTCGGATAAAGGCTTGCCGCAAAAGTATATTTCGCCTTTGGCGGGGATATAAAACTTTTCGGCAAGGCTTATGATAGTTGACTTGCCGCTGCCCGTACCGCCGATTATGCCGAGCGTTTGGCCGCGTTTAAGCGAGAAGGAAATATCGCGCACGTCGTAATCGCCGTCGTATGCGAACGACACGCCGTCAAAGCGCAGTACCTCGTCGCAATCCTCTATGTCGGTAAGGGCGCCGTTGGGTTGCTCGGGCGCGTTCAAAATTTCGTTTACGCGCGCGGCGCAAGCCGACGAGCGGGTGAACGTGGAAAACACGTTACCGATATTGACTATTACGAAAAACGCTTGCTGTAAGTAGTTAATCAGCGCAAACGTTTCGCCTTGCGTGAGCGTGCCGATATTCACCTTGATACCGCCGAACCACAGCACGGCGATTATGGCAAGGTTGACCACCGCAAAGGTGAGCGGTGTGAGCAGCGCGGCAATGCGCGCCGCGCCGATATTGGTTTTGGCGGTTACGTCGGCAACGCCGTCGAAGTCGGCTTTGGTGTCCGCTTGCTTGGAAAACGCGCGGATTACGCGCGAGCCTGTAATGCTTTGCGCGGTGGTGCGCGAAATCTCGTCGAGGTTTCTTTGCGCTTTTCTTACGCGCGGCATTGTTAAGCGCAGCACAAGCCAAATGGTGCATGTAAGCACTATCGTCATTGCAAGGAACATGAGCGACAAAATGGGGTCGATAATCATGCTCATGACGAACGCGCCGATTACTACGAACGGCATGCGCAGTACCAGCCGCAAAAACAAATTGACTGCGTTTTGGCACCCCGTAACGTCGCCTGTAATGCGGGTGACGAGCGACGCGCCGCCTATCTTGTCGGTAGTGGAAATTGGAAGCTTATTTATGCGTTTAAAGGTTGCTTGTCTTAGCTTTGTGCCGAAGCCCATGCCCACCCTGGCGGCTAGGATTTGCCCCGTCACCGAAATCAAAAAGCCGAGTACGGCTAGTATGCCTATCAGCGAGCAGTATTTAATTACGTAGGTCTTATCGCCGTTTGCTATGCCGACATCTATTACGCTTGCGATTATCATCGGAACGGCAAGCTCAAAGATAGCCTCTATCAGCTTGCATAGCGGCGCGGCAATCGTAGCGGGTATTAGACCTTTTAAAAACCGCAAAAGTTTAAACATACGGGTGTTCAACCTCAAAAGATACATTTTTACGGCAAAATCTCGGTCTATACGCCCGAAGCGTCGTTTGACGTACCGCAGTCGGGTACGCCTGCACTCCGTTTCGGTCGTCTATCCTCGTGATTTTGCTCGTAAAAACACTTTGTGCCCCAAGCGAGATTATTTTGCAGCTATATCAAGGCAAACGAGCGAAGTCGTAGCCTCGATGCTACATCAAGCGAGTTTAACGCTGATAGAGCGCAACAGAACCCGCTTGGGGTGTATCAATTGGGGATTGAACACCCGTCTCCTAACATTATATATATTATGCGCTTTACTGTCAAGAAGGAAGGGGGAGAATTCGGAATTGTTCTTGACAATACGCGGATATTGTCGTATACTTAAATAGTATTCTATAATAGGGTAATATCGGTTTGGAAGTCTTTACGAGTATTCTAACGTTAATAGCCGGACTGGGCGTTCTCATGATAGGTATGAAAATGCTCAGCGAGGGCTTGGAACGAAGCGCGGGCAAGGGCATGCGCAAAATGTTCGGCAAAATCAGCGACAATCGCTTTGCCGGCATTGGCGTCGGCGCCGTTGCTACCGTGCTGGTAAACTCGTCCGCCGCTACTACCGTTATGGTTATCGGCTTCGTCAATGCCGGACTTATGACCCTATTCCAAGCGACATCCATTATTATGGGCGCAAATATCGGCACTACGCTGACAGGCGTTATTATTGCGCTTTCCGGCTTCGATATCGGCGTGTATATGGCGATACTCGCATTTATCGGCGTCGCTATGATGATGTTCGGTAAGCACGACACCGCAAAAAAAATCGGCTCGGCAATAGCCGGCTTAGGGTTAATGTTTGTTGGTTTGTCGTTTATGAGTCGCGCGCTCAATGATTCCGCCGTTTTGTCGGGAGCGTTGCAGGACTTGTTTGTCAAAGTTGACTTTCCGTTGCTGTTGATACTTATAGGTCTTGTTTGCACAGCGCTGTTCCAGTCGTCCACAGCTATGACCGCGTTGGTCGTAACAATGGCGGCACCGGTTGCGGGCGGCGCGCCCATTATCCCTATGCAAAGCGCGCTGTTCATTATATTGGGTACAAACATCGGTACTTGCGTTACTGCTCTTATCGCGGCGGTCGGGGCGAGCACAAACGCCAAGCGCACGGCAACTATTCACTTGCTGTTTAACGCCATAGGCACTATCGTGTTTACTACCGTTATTTGGATATTCAAGGACGGTGTGGTGTGGCTGTTCGAGCAAATGACAAGTAGTACGCAAATGCAGGTCGCGCTGTTTCACGTGTTCTTTAACGTCATCACAACGCTGATGCTCGTGCCGTTTATCAAGCCGCTGACCAAGCTTGCGACTGTGTTCGTCAAGGAACGGCGGGGCGGGGACGACGAAGCGCCGCACATGTATTATATTGACGACAGGTTTTTGCAAACTCCGCCCATAGCGGTTGCTCAGGTCAAGCGCGAGGTGGACAACATGGCGACCATGGCAAAAACCAACCTTAAACGCGCCATGATAGCGGTGTTTACGCAAGACTTGTCCGACCGCGAAAAGGTGGAAAAGGACGAGCAGCGCATCAACTTTATCAACAAGGGCGTTAGCAAGTATCTGATCAAACTTTCTTCGCTGGCGCTTTTAAGGTCGGATGAAAAATTTGTCGGCTCGCTCCACCACGTGGTAAGTGATATAGAGCGTATTGCCGACCACGCCGAAAACTTTATGGAAATCGCCACCGCCATGCGCGAGAACGATTGCGTATTCACGCAAGACGCATTGGACGAGCTGGAAGATATGTACGACAAGGTTACCGCAATGTTCGACGAGGCAATGTACATTTTCGCCAACAACGCTGTGGATAGGCTGAAAGGCTTTTCCGAGCGCGAGGAAGAGGTGGATATTACCAAGCGCCTGCTCGGCAACAACCATATTGCGCGGCTCAATGCCGGCGGTTGCTCGGTGGAGAGCGGAACATATTTCTATTCGATTATAAGCGCGCTCGAACGTATTGCCGACCACCTAACCAACATAGCGTTTTCAATTAAATCGCCGTCCGGCTCGCAGCGCGAGGCGATGGAAAAAATAGCGTACGAACAACGCCGCCGCACTCACGAGCGCAAGCACAGCGGAAAAACACTGGTTAAAGACCGCGACGACAAAGCGGATGGTCAAGGACAAGGAGATACAGATGATTTACGTTCTGGGGAGTATTAACAACGATATATCGCTCGACGTCGAACGACAGCCCCGCAAAGGCGAAACACTGATTGCGGACGGCTGCCAAACGGGATTGGGCGGCAAGGGCGCAAATCAAGCTGTGGCTATCGCTCGGCTTGCGCGTAAGTACGACGACGGGCGCAAGTCCGTGCATATGATAGGCAAGGTGGGTACGGACGCCGTCGGTACCGAGCTTATAAACAAGCTTAACGAATACAACGTGGGAACGGAATACGTTCGGCAGGTCAATAGACCTACCGGCATGGCTATCGTGACTGTCAGCGGCAAGGATAATCGCATAATAACGTACAGCGGCGCCAACCTCGGCATAAGCAAGTCGGACGTGGACGAAGCACTGCAAAACGCGACAAGCTCGGACACTTTGCTTTGCCAGCTGGAAGTGCCTACGTATATAGTTGGGTATGCGCTTCGGCAAGCGCGGTCGTACGGTATGACTACCATTCTCAATCCCGCGCCCGCAAAAGAATTGCCCGACGACTTTTACTGCAATACCGATATTATCACGCCCAACAAGACCGAAACGCAAATGCTTACGGGAATAAACCCCAAGGACTGGGATTCGCAGCAGGCGGCAATGAAGGAATTTCACCGTCGCGGCGTGCGGTACGTGGTACTGACATTGGGCGAAAACGGCTGCGCCATATCGGACAACGGCAAGCTTGTTACGCACATACCCGCGCGCAAGGTAACCGCCGTGGACACGACGGGCGCGGGCGACACCTTTGTTGGCGCAATGGCGCTAACGTATCCGCATGTGGGAATGTACTCGTTTAAGGAAGCTTGCTTGTTTGCTACGCGCGCGGCGTCGCTCACCGTATCAAGGCGGGGCGCGGCGGAAAGTATCCCCGAGTTCGACGAGGTGTGCACACTTTATAGTAACAAAATCGGTAATAAGTAATAAAAAAATCGGTGACAAATAGTCATCGATTTTTTAATTTTGCATTGATTTTGGTTTAGCTTTTTCCCGCGTCGGCGGTGTCATTATCGGGGTCTATCATTTGATAGTCGTTGTTGGTGGGACGGGTGCGTTTGCTGGGCGGCTTGCGCGTGCAGCCGTTTTTGTCTGTTGTCGGCTTTTGGGCGGTCGTTTTGGCTTTCGCTTTTGCTGTCTTGGGGAATACCTCTTTTTTTACGACCTCGTCCGCGCCGAGCTCGCTGTCGTCGGTCTTGCCCGTTAAACGCTTCCACGCCGATTTTATTTTTTGTTTGATGTCCATACTATTCTCCGTTTATTTGGTGTACGGATTTAGTATTTGTAGTATGGCGCGGAAATATTCCGCATAAAAAATCGGCGCTTATGAGTGCCGATTTAATTTGTTTATAATGCCAACTGGATTATGAGCAACCACGCAAGTCCGTAATAGGTGACTACCGCCACAAGGTCGTTGATTGTTGTGATGAACGGTCCTGACGCGACGGCGGGGTCGATTTTCATTTTTTTGAACAACAGGGGAATTGTAGTGCCGAACAAGCTGGACAGGGTCATTGCCAAAAACAGTGCTAGTCCGATGCAGCCCGACATTGTAAAGGCGTAGCCTGCGGTGCAGCCGGTGGTAATCAACACGAATACACCTGCGATTAAGCATGACAGCGAGCCTAAAATGAAACCGTTTACCAAGCCGACGCGTAGTTCCTTGAATATCAGTTTTAGCACGCGTTTGCCTTTTAGCTGTTCGTCGCTTAGTACGCGGATTGTCACGGCAAGGCTTTGCGTGCCGCCGTTACCCGCCATATCCAAAACGAGCGACTGGAAGCTGACTATTATCGGCAGGCTGCTTATGACGCCCTTGAACGTGCCGACGACGGTGGAAACGCCCAGCCCCAAAAAGAAAAGCACCATAAGCCACGGTATACGCTTTCTTATCGAGCGGGGGAGCGATTCTTCCATGTCCTCCGCCGAGGTCAAGCCCGCAAGCTTTGCGTAGTCGTCGCCTAATTGGTCGTCAACCTCTTCCACAAGGTCGGTGGAGGTAATTACGCCCAGCACTTCCTTTTTTGCGCCGAGCACGGGAATGGAATCCTCGCCGTAATCTTTTAGGCGTTCGATACATTCCTCTATGCTTTCCGTCGCGGCTACCGACGGGTAGGAGGTCATTATAATATCGGCAAGCTGAGCGTCCTTGCGCGCCACTATAAGATCGCGCAGCACGATAGCGCCGCAATATTCGCCGTTTTCGTTTTCCACGTAAATGGTGGAAACGTTATCGTTTTCGGCGGCCTGTTCAACCATCGTCTTCATCGCTTGCTTTATCGTCATATCGACTTTGACAATGATGAAGTTGGTCGTCATGCGTGAACCGACTTGGTCCTCGTCGTATGAGTTAATAAGGTTGATGTCCTCGACGGCTTCGTCGTCCATCAACTCTATAATCTCGCTACGCGTGTCCTCGTTAAGCTCGTCCAGAAGGTCGACTGCGTCGTCCGCGTCCATCGATTCTATAATGTCCGCGGCGCGCTCGGCGTCCATCTTTTCTATATATTCCTCGGCGTTGTCGAGGTAACTGAATATATCGGAAATAACGCTCGGCGGCAAAACATGCAACAAGCGTTTGTGTGCGTTCTCGCTGAGCAACGGGTAAACGTCGGCTATATCGGCTTCGTGGTAGTCGTTGAGCGCTTCCACAAGCTCGGCGTCCGTAATGTCGCTTTCGCACAGCGCTAACAGTCCTTTCAGGACTTCGGATAATTCGCCGTCCATGTTTCACCTCCGCTACTTTATTCCTTTATAGTATACAGTTTTTCACAGTTTTTCGCAACAGTTTTTTAGAGCTTATATGACAATAATTATATTTAATTTTTTCGTTAGCTTATATTCCAAACATTTGCCGCATAGTATGTTAGCATGAAAGACGAAAAAATTGTAAATAACACAAAATTCACTTCCCATTCCATCAACATGACCGACAGGAAAAAAGCGGTCATGACGGGCGTTGCCAAGGTAGACGGCGCGACCGAAACGCAAATAGATTTGACTACCGCTCTCGGTAGGCTTATCGTAACGGGCTCGGCGCTCAAAATCGCCAAGTTCGACGACGCCGACGGCAACCTTACGCTGCAAGGCAATATCGACGGCATAAAGTACGCCGGCGCGCGCGTGCCGCTTATCAAACGGATTTTCAAATGAGCGAAACGTACGCCTTTTTGTTCTGCTTGGGTCTGGGCATTGCCGCGCGGTTTTTGTATATTGGCGAAAGCCTGCTTGCAAAGCGCACCGACATTTTGCCCGTCACCGTAATACTGGACACGCTAACCGTAATTATAGTGGGCGGGGCGTTCACGTTGTACGTAATTTTAACGGGCAGCGTGCTTGCGCCGTATATGTTTGCTTCGCTTTTCGGCGGGTACTTTATAACGTACAAGCTCACTTCGAGCGGCGGGCGTGAAGGAAAAGAGCGCAAACAACGCAAACCTCGAAAAGCCCGAAAATAGATTTTGTAAGCCGTGCATATGCACGGCTTTTTGCGTGCAAAAATGTGTTTAAAATATTTGATTTTATTGATAAAATGGTGTAATATAGTGTTAAGTAATCGGCAGGATATGCCGACCTTTTTTACGAGGAGTTTATGGACGTAAAGAAACAACTTGCCGAGGAATTCGGGCTCAAACAAGAACACTGCTCAAACATTGTCGATCTTTTGGATCAGGGCGATACCGTTCCGTTTATCGCGCGCTACCGCAAGGAAATGCACGGCGCGACCGACGATCAGGTTATACGCGAGCTGTCCGAGCGTTACGAGTACCTTAAAGGGCTTGAAAAGCGCAAGGAGGAAATCCAAGCGTCCATAGAGTCGCAGGGCAAGTGGACGGACGAATTGGCGTCCGCGCTGTCCGCCGCAAAAACTCTTACCGAGGCGGAAGACATTTACCGTCCGTACAAGCAAAAGAAAAAGACGCGCGCCTCCGTCGCAATCGCGCGCGGACTGGAACCGCTTGCCGATATTATAGAGGCGCAGGAGCTTACAAGTTACGACGAGGCCGAATTGACCGCGCCGTACATAGACGCCGAAAAAGAGGTGCCGGACAGCAAAGCGGCAATCGACGGCGCGTGCGACATTATTGCCGAGCGCATTTCCGATGACGCGGCTATTCGCAAGACCTTGCGCGAGGCTGCGCTTACCGCGGGCAGGCTTACCGCCGTGCTCGACGAGAGCTGCACCGACGACGAAAAGAAAAAGATTTACGAAACGTACTTTAAGTTTGACGAGGCTGTCGCCACCGTGCCCAGCCACCGCGTCCTTGCCGTAACACGCGGCGAAAAGGAAGGGTGCCTTAAAGTGTCGGTAGTGGTGGACGAGGTCGCCGCGCTTAACGCGATAGCCGCTGCCAAAAAGAAACAGTCGGCGTTTGACGCGCTTATCGACAGAACGATAGAGGACAGTTATAAACGCCTTATTTCGCCGAGTATAGAACGCGAGGTGCGCAATGAATTGTTCGACCGCGCGTCCGAGCAGGCAATTAAGACATTCGAGCGCAACCTCAAACCGCTTCTGCTGCAGCCGCCGCTCAAAGGCAAGGTTATACTCGGACTCGACCCCGCGTACAGGACAGGCTGCAAGATAGCGGTTATCGACGCGTCGGGTAAGTTTTTGGCAAGCTCGGTCGTTTACCCCACGCCGCCGCAAAAGAAAATCGAGCAGGCAAAAGAGATTTTAAAAGACTTAATATACAAATACAACGTTGACTGCATTTCCATAGGCAACGGAACGGCGTCCAAGGAATCGGAAATCTTTGTCGCCGAGCTTATAAAAGAGCTTGACCGTCCCGTGCAGTATGCCGTGGTGTCCGAATCGGGCGCGTCGGTGTACAGCGGCAGCAAGCTGGGTGCCGAGGAATTCCCCGAGCTCGACCTTACAATTCGCAGCGCGATATCCATTGCGCGGCGTTTGCTCGACCCGCTTGCCGAACTTATCAAGGTGGACGTGCGCTCGTTAGGCGTAGGTCAGTACCAGCACGACATGCCGCAAAAACGGCTTACCTCGTCGCTGGAAGCAGCTGTCGAGGACTGCGTAAACAGCGTTGGCGTAGACCTTAACACCGCCTCGCACACGCTTTTGTCGTACGTCTCAGGACTTAACGCCGCCACCGCCAAGAATATCGTGGAATACCGCTCCAACAAGCCGTTCGGGTCGCGCAAGCAGCTGCTCGAAGTGCCTAAGCTTGGCGCAAAGGCTTTTGAGCAGTGCGCCGGCTTCCTGCGCATAGTGGGCGGGGATAACGTACTCGACAACACCGCCGTTCACCCCGAATCTTACGACGCGGCGCAAAAGCTTATACAAAAATTCGGCTACACCAATGCCGACGTAATGGAGTGCAAGCTTGGCGATTTGCCGCAAAAGGTTAAGGACGCTGGCGAGGAAACGGTTGCCGCCGAGATAGGCGTAGGCGTGCCTACGCTTAACGACATCGTTACCGAGCTTATCAAGCCGGGGCGCGACGTGCGTGACGAATTGCCTCCGCCGATTTTGCGTTCCGACCTTATGGACATAAACGACCTTAAAGAAGGCATGCAAATTTTGGGCGTTGTCCGCAACGTTACCGATTTCGGCGCGTTCGTGGATATTTCGGTACACCAAGACGGATTGTTGCACATATCGGAAATTTCGGACGGCTTTGTCCGCCACCCGTCGGACGTGCTTAAAGTGGGCGACAAAATCAACGTTTGGGTGCTCAGTGTAGACCACGAAAAACACCGCATTGCGCTGACTATGCTCGACCCTTCGACCCGCGACCAACGCAAAGCCGATTACGACAAGCAAAAGCAGGAACGCGCCGAGCAAAAGGCGGAACGGCAAAAGAAGCATGCCGAGTACTTGGAGCGCAAAGCCGAGCGCGAAAAGAAACATCAGGAATACTTGGAACGCCAAGCCCGCCGCGAAGCTCGCGCAAACGGCGAGGGCGGTGAAGCAAGACCCGACCGTAGGGAAAAATTTGAAAACCGCAACGGCGAGAGAAAGTTCGAGCACAACGGCGAGCGGAGAGAAAGAAAATTCGACCGCGAACGGCAAAGCGGCTACCGCGACCGCGACCGCGAGGAGAGAGCGCCTTCCACCGAAAACATGACAATGGAAGAAAAGCTTGCAGCGCTCGCTAAAATGTTCAATAGAAAATAATATAAATGGCGTTCCGAGGTAAAAATCGGAACGCTTATTTGTTTAGCGATTATTTTCGACAAACATTTTATAAAGAATATTTATACCGTTATTTTATCGGGCATAATCGTGCGACTCGGCGAATATCATATAGCGATATCTATTTCAAGGAGTGCATTATGCCCGAAAACATCAATATTAAGAGCGATGAAATTGTATGGATCGCACGCGGTCAAGCGGTGGTCGAGGCGCGTCAGCCCATAAACAACGATTGCAAGGTATTGTCCGCGTCCGCAACGGCGGTGACGACGCCGAGCGAAGTATTTGCGGGCGAGGCGCGGTACGTGGGTAAAACCACATTCGACTGCATGGTGCTGGTGGACGGTGCTGTTCAATGCGTAACCGCGGTTGCCGAGTTTTCCGACAAAATATCTTCGCCGCAAATAACGGCGGGCACGGCGGTAACGCTTATGCCCGAGGTTATAAACGTTGAAGCGACTATAGAGAACGGCACGCTAAAAGCGGTGGCGGTAGTGGACACCGCCGCGGTAGCCGTTGTTGACAACGAGTACGCGTGCATAGCTCAGCCCGACGACGGAATTTACGCCGAAAAGCGCACGGTATCGTACAGTACGGCCTGTGCCGACACGAGCGAAATCGTGTACGTAACCGACAGCGTGGGCGCGCCCAAAATAACCGACGTGCTGTTTTCGGCAAGCCGCGCAATCGTTACAGGCGCGGAAGCGAGTGACGGCGAAATAAAGGTTTCGGGCGCAGTATATACCTTTGCCGCAGTCAAAACCGACGACGGCACAATATCGTCCATGCGCATAGTTACGCCGTTTGTAAAAAGCATCGCGGCGCCGGTGCATGACGGAGATACGGCGTTTGCGTACGCGCATATTACCGACAGCTCGGCAACGCTTGCGGGCGACGGACGTATAGAAATTGCCGCAACGGTGCGGCTCAACGCCACCGCGCTTACCTCGGCGACCGCCGAGGTCGTTACCGACGTATTTTGCGCCGATAACGAAATACAAACGACCGAACAAACATTGCGCTGTATAACAGTCGAGCCGCTTACTACCGTAATCGACACGGTGGACGGTCAAGTGCCTATCGAGGCGGATAGGCTTGCCGCCGACAATGTTTTGTGCGTTACCGGTACGTTCTGCACGCTTACATCCGCAAAGATAGAAAACGAGCGGGTAAATGTGGAAGGCTTGGTAGGCGGGGATATAATTTACTATAATGCCGAAAAGAACGCGGTAGACGCGCTTGCCTTCCGCTTGCCGTTTGCCATGCCGCTTGCAAACCACACCGACGCAACCAACGTAACGGCAATCGCAACCGTAACCGACGTAAACGTAAAGATTAGGCGCGAATCGGTGTTCGACATAAAGGCCGAGGTTGCGTTCACGCTTATGCTGTCCTCGTCGTCCGAATGCGAGTGCATAGCTACTGTGGAAAAGGGCGAAGCGCTTGCGCGCCCCGACGCGTCGGTAATTATCCATATCGCCAAAGAGGGCGAAACATTATGGCAGGCGGCAAAAGCGCTGTGCTGTTCGCCCGAACGAGTGCAGCAGCAAAATTCCGCCACCGCGCCCTATTCGGGCGGGGAGAAGCTGATAAACTTTTGTAATAAATAATTAATGCAGAATTAAGAATGCAGAATTAAGGGTGGCGTGAGCCGCCCTTTTTCCATTAAGAATTGTAGATAAGAGATAAAAATGTCGGTTAAATTAATTTAAATAAGGGCGCGAAGCGCAGTCCATAAATTCTGAATTCTTAATTCATAATTCTGAATTAATAAGCGGCTTGACTTTATTTTTTGCGCGGTGTATAATCGTAATATGAGTAATACGATTAAGTTAAAAGCTTTCGCAAAGGTCAACCTTTCGCTCAATATTACGGGGCGGGACGAAGAGCGTTCCATGCATTTGCTGGACAGCGTTATGATGTCCGTCGATTTGTTCGATACGGTTACCGTAACCGAGCGCAACGACAAGCAAATAAACGTAAAGTTTATCGGCGCGGAATTTTTGCCCGCTGAGAACAACACCGCGTACAAGGCGGCAAAAGCCGTGCAGGACGTCATACACTGCAACGGGTTTGATATAACCGTGGAAAAGCGCATACCGATAGGCGCGGGACTGGGTGGGTCGTCGGCAGACGGCGCGGCGGTATTGCGCGCGTTGGACGTTTTGTATAAGCTTCCGTCGCTCGGCGTGGATATGCGCTCGGTTGCGCTATCCGTCGGGTCGGACGTTCCTTTTATGCTGACGGGCGGGCTGGCTCGCGTTCAAGGCTTGGGCGAGCAATTGTTCTTTATAGAAAACAAGTTAAAGCTGTTTATGGTCGGGCTTCCGGCATCGCCTGTTTCTACCGCCGCGGCTTACAAAAAATTCGACGAGCTTCATGCCGATTACAAGCACTGTCCTACGGACGCCGACAAGCTGATTAATCTTTTGTTGGACGGCGATAATAAGGCGATAGAGCATTTGGGTAACGCTTTGTATGAGCCTGCCGTATGCTTTTCGCCCGAAATAGCAAATAACGCCGAGCTGCTCCGCTGCTACGGGGCGGCGGTCAATCTTACTGGCTCGGGCGGCATGACGCTCGGGTATTTTACCGATATTGGGCGGTTTTACGAGTGCTATACGGCGTTGAAGGGCAATGGCGCGCGCGTTTTTGCCCCCGCTCCCACGGGCGTGTTGCATGAGAGGGTATAGTCGCGGTTGCCTGCCGAATTGCGCGGTTTTCGCGCGAAAAATTTTCTAATCAAAAAATTCTCAAAAAAAGGCGTTTTTTCGATATTTTAAGTTGGTAAATCGAAAAAAGGCGTTAATTTACTTGCCTTTTGCATTGCATGTTGTTATAATGAGAGTATGAAAAGTGTCGATTTAAACACGAATTGGAGTGTGGTCGTCGGGGAGGAAAGCACTACTTGCGATCTTCCGTACGACGTAACCGCACACGCCGCGCGTGATTACACGTGCGCCTTCGGAGCGCTTAACGGGTACATCCCCACCGAAAGGGCGGTGTTTACCCACGCTTTGCCGCAAATCAAAAACGGTAACGGTTTGGTCGACATTAAGATTACCGGCGTTTGCGGTTACGGCGAGGTGTTCGTAAACGACAAGAGCGTCGGATTACTCAACAACGGTTATGCTCCGCACGTGTTTACCGTAAACCTTGCGGGCGCGCACAATTCCATAAAAATAGTGCTTACCACCTCGCCTGAAATGTCGGACAAGTATTTGGGCTTGGGCATTGCGGGCGGTGTAGAGCTTGTTTATGCCGAAAACGCCCAGCCGTACGGCATAGATTATCCGTTTGTAAAAACGGCGGTGGTGGGCGACAGGGTGTACGCCGATACCGAAGTGATTGTTTTTAACGATTCGGACAAGCCGCAAAAGTTTGTACTCGACTGTACGGTGCTTAACGCGCGCGGCAAGCGCGCCGGCAAAAAGCAGCGCAAAATATATCTCAGAGCTAACCAGCACAAAACGCTCGGTGTGCGCGTGCGCATGACAAACGCGTACGAGTGGTCGCCGTCCGATCCGTATATGTATACGATGACTGCAAAGCTCACGTCCGCTACCGAGGAAGGCGAGCCGTGCACCGCTACGACGCGGTTCGGCGTTGTGTCGCGCACTCTTTCGCCGACGCGCGGACTGTATATAAACAACCGCAAAACCCTGCTTATGGGCGCGTACTTGTCGCATGCCGACATCGCGCTCGGCGCCGTTTCGCTGTACTGCAACGAAAAGCGCAAGCTTGAAGGTCTTAAATCCATCGGCTATAACGCCGTTCATTACGTTGGCTGTCCCACCGCCGCCACGCTTGACGCGTGCGACGACGTGGGTATGTACGTTTTTGTCGATCTTTTCCCTTGCCTTAACGAGGCTAAATCGCCGCTGGGCGGGGTGCTTAGCGATCGCCGCTACTACTCGGTGTTTCCCAAAATCGCCGAGCTTCGCAACCATCCGTCGGTGACGGTATACGGCGTGGCGGACGACGTTGCGGAATGCTACAACCGTTACGACGGCCACGAGCTTATCAAGGCGATTGCGGACAGGATCAGAGAAATCGATAACACCCGCCCCATAACCGTTTCCACGCGCGAGCAAGTGCCTACGCGTAACGAGCTTGAACAAGCGGGCTGCCGCAAGACGGTGTTCGATAACGACGGAGCGGCAATCAATGCGGGCAGAGAGAAGAGCTTATTCGAGGACCTGACGGCGGGCGCGTTCGACGCGGTTGACGTTTGCGGGTTCAACTATTTATATCCGTT
Source organism: Clostridiales bacterium (assembly GCA_029070965.1). GTDB lineage: Bacteria > Bacillota > Clostridia > Christensenellales > Pumilibacteraceae > Anaerocaecibacter. The sequence goes on along the minus strand of JAIEBI010000057.1, from coordinate 1,382 downwards.
GTACGAAACGGAGCGGGCTAAGCGCGACAGACTTGTGCTCGGCGCGCGCACCGACAGCGCGCATGCGTTTGACAGCCTTGACGCCACCGAAAAGAACGACCGCGTAATAGGCGACTTTAACGACTGCGGTATGGATTACCCGGGGGGCGGCAAGCTTAACGAAAATACGACTACGTTAGGCGATCTCGACGCCATAGGCTGCGACAAGCCGCAAAGCGTGTACAAGCGCGTTCTACTCGGCGAGCGCGGAATTGCGTACATCGTAGTGCGCGACCCCGACGGCGGCGAGCCCGTGCATATGTGGAACTGGCCGCGCTACCTCGGTCAAAAAGTGAACGTGGAGGTTTACACGTCGGGCGACGTCGTGGCGCTGTACCTTGACGGAAGGATAGTCGGGCGCAAGCTGGCGGGCAAGGTAAACAAGCATATTGCGTCGTTCAGCGTGGACTATTATCCCGGGACGTTAGAGGCGGTTGCCTACTTTAAGGGTACGGAGTGCGCTCGGTCGCAGCTAAAATCGGCAGGTTCGCCCAAAACGCTCAGTCTTACGGCATATTCCAAAAACTTGTCGGTAGGGCGCAAGGACGTCGGGTTTGTGTACGTAGAGGTTTGCGACCGCGACGGACTGCTTGTTCCGTACGCTATGCGCGAGCTTAACGTAACCGTGACGGGCGGCGAGCTTATAGGCTTTGTCAACGCCGACCCTATGCTGAGGAAAAATTCGTTCGACAGCTGTCCCGCGTACGGCGGCAGAGCGCTTGCAATCATCCGTCCCGACCCCGCCGAGAATAAAGCGGTGGTAAAGGTAACGGGCGATGGACTGCTTGCCTCGCGCGTTTCGTTCAAAATCAAAAACTGAGCATTTGTCGCAAAGAATGAATGTTTATTAAAACGGTAATAATTTAAATCGGTCATCACCTTTTTTGGAGCAAATATGAAAAAATCTCAACTTGCCACTTCAATAGCGCTTGCCGCGGTCCTTGCGGCAACACCCGTCGCCATGCTCGGTTGCAGCGGCGACAGCTATTCGGAAATCAAATTTTCGGCGCAAGACACCAAATATGCCGTCACCAGTCAGGGCGGCTCGGCAGTGGCGTACGGCAATAACATCTACTTTGTCAACGGCTACCGCGGCTATTCCGATTCGGACGGCAAAGCCAACGCTTGGGGCGACGTTGTAAAAGGCGGATTGTACCGCGCCCAGCTCAACGGCGCACGCGACGCAAACAATGCGCAAGAGTTTATTGCCCAAGCCGATGAGGAAGGAATTGCGTTCAAGTACGAAAAGGGCACGGACTACTTTGACAACGAGATAAACGTTGTAGACACTACCAAGATAGCGCCCAAAACGATAGGTACGGAAGGGTACGCTAACGGCGGCT